>JAODBH010000183.1 GCA_025463865.1 Actinomycetes bacterium
CCTCCGCGCGCTCTCCCAGGAGCGCATCGCGCTGACCGTCGCCGAGCGTCAGACGCTCGTCCAGTCGGTCACCGACGACGTGCTCGGATACGGACCGATCGACCAGTTGCTGCGCGACGACACCATCACGGAAGTCATGGTGAACGGTCCGGACCACGTCTACGTGGAGCGGAACGGCAAGCTCGTCATGACCGAGGTCAAGTTCGCCGACGAGACCCACCTCCGCCGGATCATCGACAAGATCGTGAGCCAGGTCGGTCGACGCGTCGACGAAGCGAACCCGATGGTGGACGCCCGTCTGCCGGACGGCTCCCGCGTCAACTGCGTCGTGCACCCGCTGTCGATCGGCGGCCCGTTCATGACGATCCGAAAGTTCTCCAAGGATCCCTACACGGTCGAGGACCTCATCAACTTCGGGTCGTTCACCCCGCAGGTCGCGCACTTCATCAACCAGTGCGTGAAGGGCCGCCTCAACATCGTGGTCAGCGGTGGTACCGGCACCGGAAAGACGACGCTGCTCAACGTGCTCTCGAGCTTCATCCCGACCGACGAGCGCATCGTCACCGTCGAGGACGCCAAGGAGCTCCAGCTCCACCAGACCCACGTGCTCCCGATGGAAGCGCGGCCGCCGAACATCGAGGGCAAGGGTGAGGTCAAGATCCGCGACCTGGTCCGCAACTCCCTGCGTATGCGGCCGGATCGCATCGTGGTCGGTGAGGTTCGTGGTGGCGAGGCGCTCGACATGCTCCAGGCCATGAACACCGGTCATGACGGGTCGATCACCACCGTCCACTCGAACTCACCGCGTGACACGCTCTCCCGCATCGAGACCATGACGCTGATGGCGGGCATGGACCTGCCGGTGCGCGTGATCCGGGAGCAGATGGCGTCCGCGCTCGACATGATCGTGCAGCTCACGCGTCTGCGTGACGGCACCCGGCGCATCACCCACGTGAGCGAGGTGATGGGCATGGAGGGCGACGTCGTCGTCCTGCAGGACATCTACACCTTCGACTTCAGCGCCGGCATCGACGAAGAGGGTCGCTTCCGGGGCGGGCTGCAGGCCACCGGTATCCGGCCGTCGTTCTCCGAGAAGCTGAACGACTACGGGATCGCGCTCGAGCCGTCCCTGTTCGCAGCCGCCAAGCCGCCCGTCAGCCCGCTGGCTCGGCGATGAGCACGCTGGTCCTCGCCGCGGCCGACGGGCCGGCGAAGCTGATCTTCGCGTTGCTGGTCGCGGCCGGCGTGCTCGGCCTCGGCCTGGCCGTCGTGCTGATGTCGGGCGACAACCGCGGCAAGATCGAACGGCGCCTCGGGGTGCTCCTGGACGAGCCGAAGCCGGACCTCGACGACGAGGAGGAGGTCTTCGTCGCCCGCGGCGACCAGGCACTCGCCGAGACCGCGGTGCTCCAGCGCATGGTCGGGATCACCGGACGACTGGCGGATCGCGCCGGGCTCCTCAGCCGGACCGAGGACGCGCTGGAGCAGGCCGACCTCCCGTTGCGCCCGCCCGAAGCCCTGTTCTTCTACTTCGCCGGCCTCTGCGTCGTCGGCATCCTCGGCCTGCTCGTCCTGCCCATCCCGATGGCGCTCGTGTTCGCCGCGGTGGTCGGTGTCGTTCCCGTCGTGATGCTGCACCGGCGCCGCAAGGGTCGCCTCCGCGAGTTCCAGGAGCAGCTCCCGGGCACGCTCAACCTGCTCTCCGGCTCGATGCGGGCAGGGTTCTCGTTCGCCCAGGGCCTCGAGTCGGTGGCGAACGAAGCGTCGCAGCCGACCCGGCGCGAGCTGCAGCGGGTGTTCACCGAGTCCCGTCTGGGGCGACCGGTCGAGGACGCGCTCGAGGATTCCGCGCAGCGCATGACCAGCGTCGACCTCATGTGGGCGGTCATGGCCATCCGCATCCAGCGCGAGGTCGGGGGAAACCTGGCCGAGCTGCTCGACACAGTGTCCGACACGATGACCCAACGGGAGCGGTTGCGCCTCGAGATCAAGGCGCTGACGGCCGAAGGACGCTTCTCGGGTTGGATCCTCGGCATCTTCCCGGTGGCGTTCGCCGGGATCCTCTACCTGATCCAGCCCGACTACATGGGCGTGCTGTTCGACGAGCCGATCGGGATCATGGCGATCATCGCGTCGGCGGTCGGGACGTTCATCGGCGCCATCTGGCTCCGCAAGATCCTCCAGATCGAGGCATGACATGACGCCTTTGATGATCGCCGTCGTGATCGCGGTCGCGGTCGGTGCGCTGGTCTACGTCTTCGCCTCGGCATCGATGGAGAAGGCCGAGGTGCGCGACTCGTTGCGCCGGCTCGAGGGCTACCAGATCCAGGACGTGCGCGACCAGGAGATGCTCGCCCCGATCAGCGAGCGCGTCGTTGCGCCGCTGCTGGAGGGGCTGACCGGCGTCGCCCAGCACTTCACCCCGCAGGGCTACGGCGAGAAGGTCGCCCAGAAGCTCGTGCACGCGGGGAACCCCCCGAACCTGAACGTCGACAAGATCCTGGTGATGAAGCTCCTCGGCCTGGTGTCGGTGATCTTCTGGCTGCCGGTCCTGTTGTTCCTG
>JAODBH010000225.1 GCA_025463865.1 Actinomycetes bacterium
ACTACGAGCAGATGGGTGGGAGCACGGGCATCCTGTTCTGCTTCACGCCGTTGACCGCGGAGCGGACCCGCGTCGACATCGACCTGCTGTTCCAGCACCCCGACGGCTTCACCGAGGAACAGCTCGCGGAGCGTCTCGCGTTCGAGATCAAGGTCGTGGCCGAGGACATGACCATGCAGAGCCTCTACGACTTCCTCGAGCTCCCGCTGACCCTGACCGACGAGGTGCACACCAAAGCCGACCGGGCCGCGGTGGAGATGCGTCGCATCGTGGCGGAGCTGCTGCAGCCGACGGGGATGTGATTCGCAGCTTCCCGCTTTCATCGCGTGTTCAGCTTCGCGGGCGCATGCTCGGACCATGTCCGCGCTGATCGACAGCTCTCCGTCCGGGTCCCCGCCGCCCGAGTCCCTGCCGCCCGAAACGCGGCCGCCCGAAACGCTGCCGCCCGAGACCGTGACCGAGCTCGTCATCGCGGCCGCACCGCCGGCCGCCCGGCCCGGCCTCGTCGGCCGATTGACCCGCTGCATGGGGGTGTCGGTCGTGACCACGGTGATCAGCGTGACCACCATCGTGCTGGCCACGACTGTGTTCGGCATCGCCGCGATGCTCGCGAACGTCATCGCGACGAGCATCGCCACCGTGCCCTCGTACCACCTCAACCGGCGCTGGACCTGGGGTCTGCGGGATCGCAGCCACCCCTGGCGCGAGGTGCTCCCGTTCTGGGTCCTCGCGTTCTGCGGGCTGGTGCTCTCGACGATCACGGTGGGTCTCGCGGCTTCGTGGGCCGCGCGTGCGCACCTGTCGGGCCCGGTGCTCACGACCGCGGTCCTCGTCGGGCACCTCGGCGGCTTCGGCGTCCTCTGGGTGCTGCAGTTCGTGCTGCTGGACCGGGTGCTCTTCGCCCGTCAGGCGGACCCCGCGATCTGAGACCGCGATCTGGGGGCGCGGTGGCCGTCGGCCCCATCGCCAACCGTTACTACGTCTTGCGTAGCTACGTGTCACGTAGTAGACCACTCGCCATGACCCGATCCGCTCCGAAGCGCCCGGCCGCTCGACCGAACGACCCGGGCATCCTGATCCTCACCAGCCTGGCCGCCGGGCCCAAGCACGGGCCCGCCCTGGCCAAGGACATCGAGCAGTTCGCCGGGGTCGTCCTCGGTCCCGGCACGCTCTACGGCGCGTTGACCCGCCTCGAGCAGCGCGGTCTCATCGAGCCGCTGGCGTCCGACGACCGGCGCCGCCCCTACGCGCTGACCGCGGCCGGCCGGGTGTCGCTCTCCGACGCGATCGACGACATGCGCCGGATCGCCGACGCCGGCGCGGCCCGGCTCCGGCAGGCCGAGGGGTTGCGGCCGTCGGGGGCGTGGTCGTGACCCGGCGCGACCGGCAGCTCGCCCGTCTGCTGCGCTGGTACCCGCCGGCCTGGCGGGCCCGCTACGGCGATGAGCTCGTGGCGATGATGGAGGACACCCTCGCCGATGGGGAGCCATCGGTGCCCTTCCGCCTGGCGATCGTGTTCGCCGGGCTCCGCGAACGAACCCGGCCCCGGGCGCTCGCCGCGATCGACCTTCCTCCGCTCGACCGCAAGCGCGAGGGAGCGCTCCTGGTGCTCGCCGGATGGTGCGGCTGCGTGATCGGCGGGCTCGTGTTCGCGAAGTCGACCGAGCACTGGTCGGCCGCGGTGCCACGCGGGTCGGCCTTCGGGCCGCACGTCGCATTTGCGGCGGTCTCGGTTGCCGCGGTCCTCGGTGCGGTGGCGGTGCTGCTCGGTGCGGTGGCGACCGTCCCGTCGTCGATCCGATCGGTCCGGGTAGGGGGTTGGGCTCCGTTCGCCCGCCCCGCGGTCCGCACCGCCGTCATCGGCCTGACGGCGGTCGTGACGACGGCAGTCCTCGTGGCGTGGGCTCACGAGATCCACGGCGACGGCCGCTCTGCGCCGTTCGGCGCGCTGTTCCTCCTCTGGGCGGCACTGATCGCGACGACGCTCGTCAGCGCGACGGCGGCCGCGATCGAGTGCGCCCGCCGGCTCGACCTCCCGACCGTCGTCGTTCACATCGAGGCCGCGATGGCGCTGACCGCAGCGGCCGCGGTCGTGGTCGTCGCCGGTTCGGTGGTCACGTGGTGGGCATTGCTCGCGGCACGCGCTCCGTGGTCCCTTGAGGGTGGCGTCCGCAGTGCGGGCGGCTCGGGCTGGTCGTGGCCCATCGCCGGATCCGTCGTGCTCCTCGTGGTTTCGGCTGCGGTCGCGGTCACCGGTGCGGTGCGGATCCTCCGCGGCCCGTCGGACGCACCCGCGCCGACCTGACCACCGGCCGCTCAGACGGACGCGGGAACCGGAGGCTCCGGAGCCACGGTCGGCGCGCGGCGGTACCGGACACCGAAGACGACCGCGGTGAAGGCCGCGAGGATCAACGCGGGGCCGAGGTAGCTGCCGATCCAGCCCCACCCGATGCCGATGCCGTGCGGCTGCGCGCGGGCCTTCAGCGCGTACACCGCGGGCAGGAACGCACAGAGCGCGGCGACGAGGACCTTCGGCGCG
>JAODBH010000252.1 GCA_025463865.1 Actinomycetes bacterium
GGGGACCGCGAACGCCCACGGTCGGCTTGGACGCGTGACACCGCAGGACGTCGCGCATGGCCGACCGGTGAGACGGGTAGGCGGGGGCCAGACCGACGGAGGAGACGACATGGAGCGCGGCAGCACACAACACTCGCCCCGGCTCGACGAGGCGCTCGACGCCGACACCGCGGCGCTCACCCACGGAACTCCCCACGAGGGCCACGTGGAGGAGAACCGGTGGCAGGAGGGTCCCGCCGACGACGAGCCGGCGCCCGACGGCCTCGTGGTCGGCGACGCCCAACCGTCACGCTTCTTGGACCTCGGTCTCGACGAGGTCGAGGTGCGGTCGGAGCTCGCCCGCTCGCTGCGGCCGGGCATCTTCCCGGCATCGGGCGCGGAGCTCCTCGTCTGCGCCCAGGACGAGGGTGCGTTCGAGTGGGTGATCGATGCGCTCGCCGACCTCCCCGCCGACGACACGTATCCGACGGTGCAGGCCGTGTGGATCGCGCTCGGTGGCCCGGTCGAGCATCGTGACCACCTCGACGCGTCCGGTGGAGGGGAGGTTCCCGTCCCAGAGCCGCCGACAAGTCGGGAGGAAGAGGAATCGGAGTCGCCGGCCGACCTGGACGACGACGCGGAATCGGCGCTCCCTCCAGGCGAGCATTCCGGGCACCTCGCCTCGCCTGCCCTCGCCTTCGTGGCCCGGGTGGTGGGCTTCGGTCTGCGGGCCACCGCTGTCGCGCTCGACGCCGCCGGCCGCAAGCTCGGCGCCTGACGTGCGCCTCATTTTTCGTGAAGCCACTATCGGCGCGCTTGACTATAGGAACTGCCACGGAGGGTAGTAATCTCCAGAGGTCGAGGAGGGCTGCCTCATGAGGATCACCCGTACTGCAATGACCGCATTCGTCGGCGCATCGATGCTCGTTCTGGTGTCCGCCGGTCCGACGTTCGCCGCCGACGGAACGGCCTACGTCGGCCCGCCGCCGCCGCCGGTCACGACGGTCGCCCCGGCTTCGACGGCTCCCACCGTGGTCGTGAAGGCGGTGACCGCGACATCACCGGCACCGGTGTCCGGCGCGCTGCCGTTCACCGGTGGCGACGTTGCCGGACTGACGCTGGCAGGTGCTGCGTTGACGGCGCTCGGCGCGGGCATCGTCGTCCGCAACCGGCGCCGCCGCCTGGCGTGAGTGTGGCGACGCGGCCTCAAGTCGCGGAAGGCGACGTCGCTCCCATCGCCCGCGTGTAAGCGGGTTTCACGACCGGCTCTACAGCGAAGAACGGATCTGGATGTTGATCGCCTTCGACACCTGGTAGCCCTCGAGGCCGCGCTTCGAGAGTCCGCTGCTCTTGCGGGGTTCACCCCTACCGGCCGCGATGAGGGGGGTGAAGTGGACGTTGACGTCCACTTCACCGCACTGGAGCTGATCCGCGACTCGGAACGCACGCTCGATGTCTCGCGTGAACATGGTGGCGTTCAATCCGTATTGGGTCGCGTTCGCCCGCGCGATCGCTTCTTCCTCGCTGGAGAAGGATTGCGCGACCAGGATCGGGCCGAAGACCTCCTGCTGCTCGATCTCACTCCCGGGCCGGGTGCGGCCGAGGACCGACGGCGCGACGAAGGCGGCGGTCGGGAAGTCCCGGTCGGACGCTTCGCCGACGCGCTCGGCGTCGCCGCTGGCGAGGGCCCGATCACGGAAGCCTCGCACCCGGTCGGCGTGGCGTTCGCTGACGAGCGGGCCGATGAACGTCTCGGCGTCGAGCGCGTCGCCGATCGGGAGTGAGGCCGCGGCTCCGGCGACACCGTTCACCACGTCGTCGTACACCGACTCGTGGACCAGCAACCGGCTGCCGGAGATGCAGACCTGGCCCATGTTCACGAACGCAGCCATCATCGCCCACGGAATCGCGTTGGCGAGGTCGGCGTCGTCGAAGACGATGACCGGGGCCTTGCCGCCGAGCTCCAGGCTCACCGGCGTCAGATTCTTCGCCGCCAGCGCAAGGACGTGACGCCCGGTCTCCACTCCTCCCGTGAGACTGATGAGGTCGACGCGTGGATCGGAGATCAGGCGCTCGCCCACGGTCTCGCCGGGACCGAGCACGAGGTTCAGGACGCCAGGCGGGAGCCCGCACTCCAACGCGATGCGGGCCAACCGGACCGGGCTGAGGTTCGCCTCCTCCGCGGGCTTGGCGACGATCGAGCATCCGGCCGCGAGCGCGGCGGCGATGCGCTCGCTTCCCGTGAACATCGGAGCGTTCCACGGCAGCATCTCCGCGACGACGCCGGCGGGTTCGCCGAACGAGAGGTTCAGCAGCTCGGGTCCCCCGCCCGGAAGCAGGTCAGGCGGGAAGGTCGTCCTGCGGGTCGAACCGTGGAGATCCCGGCAGAGCCCTGCGGCATACGCGAAGAGGTTGGCGGCCTCGTACATGTCGTACGTGATCGCGCCCATCATCGGCTTGCCGGTCTCGAGCGCCTCGAGGGCCGCCAGCGTGCGGGTCTCCTCGCGGATTCGCAGCGATATCGCGTCCAGCACCTCCGCCCGACGGGCGACCGCCATGCGGCTCCACACGCCCTCGTCGAAGCTGCGCCGCGCCGCGGCCAGCGCGTCGTCGAGGTCTCGCTCGGTGGCCTCGGTCCACGCGCCGATCACCTCGCCGGTCGAGGGATCGACGATGTCGTGAAGCTGGCCGTCGCGGCGTTCCTCGCCATCGATGATCTGCGGGGCGGGGTCGGCGTCGAGCCAGCCCGGGTCGATACGGGCCGAGTCCGCGGTTGTGCTCATGCGCGTTCCTCCTGGCTGGGATGACGGGCGCAAGTGGTTGTCGGCCTGATGGTCAGACCCTATGGTTCGACGCATACCCGCGCAATCGGTTGCACCGGTCACACCGAGGATGCGATGCCACTTCCGGGAATCGTCCAGGCGTTGCTCGAGTCGGACGCGTTGCGCGCGGCCGAGCGCGGCACCGCAAGCGCCCGCACCCTCCCGCCCGCGTGTTACACCGACCCCGAGTGGTTCGCATTCGAACGCGAGGCGATCTTCTTCCGTGAGTGGTTGTGCGTGGGCCGGGTCGAGCAGGTGTCCCAACCGGGCGACTACTTCACCCTCACGATCGCCGACGAGCCGCTCATCGTCGTGCGTGGTCGTGATGACCAGGTGCGCGTGCTCTCGGGTGTGTGCCGGCACCGGGCGATGATCCTCACGGCGCCGGCCCAGGTGACGCCGGAGCACTGGACCGACGAGCCGGGCGAGTCGAGCGGCAACACCGGTCACGCGTTCCGCTGCCCGTACCACTACTGGACCTATGACCTCACCGGACAGCTGATCGGCGCGCCGGACATGCAGCGCACCGAGGGCTTCGACAAGGCCGACATCTGCCTCCCGAGCCTCGCGGTCGAGATCTGGAACGGCTTCATCTTCGCCAACTTCGATCTCGAGGCCGAGCCGCTTGCTCCGCGGCTCGCCGAGTTCGACGCGGTGTCGGCGAACTGGAACGTCAAGGGCATGCGAGCCACCGAAGCTGCCACCGCTCGGGGCTTGCGCTGGAACTGGAAGGTGATGCACGAGAACTTCGTCGACTTCTACCACTCGGACCGGTTGCACGCCCGCATCGACGCCATCTCGCCGAGCGCCGGGCTCATCGAGCGCGACTTCGGCGACGACGACGCCGTGATCATCGCTCTCGCCCACACCACCGACCCCGACTTCGGGTTCAATCCCACCTTCAAGGCGCTCTTCCCGGTGATCGAGACGCTCACCGTGGAGGAGCGCTCACTCACGTTGTTCGGGATCGTGCCCCCGACCTTCGCGCTGGGCTTCAACTCCGACTCCGCGTTCTTCCTCATCGTCACGCCCACCGGTCCCGAAACGATCGACGTGTCGGTCGGCGACCTCTATCCCGAGTCACACCTCGAGCATCCGCTCTTCCCCGAGCTCAAAGCGATGGCCGATCTCGGTGTCGGGTTCTTCCTCAACCAGGACTTCCCGACCAACGCCGGAGTGCAGAAGGGCTTGCGCTCCCGTTACGCCCCCCAGGGTCCGCTGTCCTGGCAGGAGAACTCCATCAATCACCTCAACCGGTGGGCCATCAACCGATACCGGCGGGCCACCGGCGACTGACCTTGCCGCGCGGCACGCCCGAGGCGACCGACCGCGTCGTCGTCGATCCCGACACCGTGGCCGGCACGGGATGGCGAGCCGAGTTCGTCTTCGCTTGACCCTTACCCACGGGGAGGGTTCATGCTCCCTTTCGTGGACGACCTCATGCCGATCGGCGAGTTCTCCGAGCGCTCCGGTCTGTCACCGAAGCGCCTCCGGAGCTACTCCGCGGGCGGACTCCTGGTCCCCGCGGCGGTCGATTCGGCATCGGGCTACCGGTACTACTCCTCCGGGCAGTTGCGTGACGCCGAACTGATCGACGCGCTGCGAGAAGCGGGCATGCCGCTCGCAGGCATCGGCGCACTCATCCGCGATCCGTCGCGCGAGCAACTCGACGCTTGGGCGAGGCGAATGGAGATGGACGCAACCCACCGGCAGAAGGCCCTCGACCGCGCGCGACGTCTGTTGTCGATCGAGGCCACGTCACCACCCGTCGACGATGCGCGCGCAGGAAAGGAACCGACCATGAGACTGAGGACCGCCAGCCGCACCGACATCGGCCGAGTACGCGACAACAACGAAGACACCGTCGTGAGCAGCGATCACCTTGCGGCGGTCGCGGACGGAATGGGAGGTCCTCCCGGAGGCGAGCTCGCATCCTCGGTCGCCACTGCGCTCGTAGCGGCCGCCTTCACCGGAAGCTCTCTCGATGAACTTCAAGCCGCGGTGCGGTCAGCCAACCGAGCGATCTGGGACCGCGCGGGAGCAAGTGGCGAGTTGGAGGGCATGGGCACAACCATCTGTGCGGCCGGCCTCACTGACGACGGAGACCTCGTCGTCGTCAACGTCGGCGACAGCCGTGCCTGCTTGTGGCACAACGGGTCGTTGACGCAACTGACCGACGACCACAGCATCACCGCCGAGCTCGTGCGTCGCGGGATGCTGAGCGCACAAGAGGCGCTCGAGCATCCTCACCGTGGCATCCTCACGCGAGCGCTCGGAGTCGGACCGGATGTCGAGCTCGACAGCTTCGCCCACCCGGCGGTGGAAGGCGATCGCGTGGTCGTGTGCACCGACGGACTCTTCAACGAGGTACCCGACGACGAGATGGCGTCGTTGCTGGCGGCGACCAAGGACCTCCAAGCGACTGCCGACGAACTGGTCGAACTGGCCCTGTCCCGGGGCGGGCGTGACAACGTCTCGGTCGTGGTCGCTGAGATCAGCACGTAAGCGCCAGGAACTGGCGAGCTGTACCAGGGCCCACACGAGCCCCTCGATTCCGAGGCACTGTTCGCCGGAACATGGCGGCGACCTCCTCGGGGGTGAGCAGCAGATCCTCGTTGGAACGGCACCGGCAGGCTTCCACCATTCAGGCCGCGTTGCGGGTCACGATGGTCAGGTCGGTGAACATCTGATCCAGCGTCGTCTCGTCGAGGTCCTCTCTACCGGTGTATGTCGTCGGCTGTGTCGGCGCACCATCTCGATGCCACGAGACCCGGATCGACCGGTTCAAGGCGGCGGCGAGCTCGAAGTAGCCGGCGTCGTCGAGCATTACCCGCATCGCTATTCCAGGCCGCTCTTCGCGCCTCGCGAACGGGTACTCCTGCTGGCAGCGACGCAGCATCGGGTCGACAATCGGATAGACGGTCTCGCGTAACCACGAGTTGAAGTCGGCGCTGCGGTCGGCTTTCCTCGCTTCCCGTTCCCGGGCTTCCCCCAGCACGCGTTCCTCCGTGTCGACATAGCCCTGAAGCTCAGCAGCACGATCCGCGCGAGTGCGTACGTGATCGGCGTGCGGTTCGTCGGGCACGGGTCCGGGTGCTCCATCAGTTGTACCGATTGCGCAGACTGCTCCAACAAAGTGGTACGCACCAGTTGTACACCTACGCGACCGCGTCTAAGTTCCGACCGGCCCGATGGGCGCCGTCAAGACCTCGCGGGTGCTACTGCCGGCCGACCCCGCGCCCATCGGGCTACTCGGCGCTCCTCCGATCTACTACGGAGATCGTGCTGGCCGCTGGGCCGCGGTACGGGAGACGCCGTCGGACACGTCGCGGACTCCGGGAGCCGGGAAATGTGCGGCTAGCGACCCTGCGGCCGGTGAACATCCGGTCCAGGTCTCGTCTAGGTCTTCCCAATCGACCTACGTCGTGGCCATCAGGCGGACCGCGGTCTCGGTGCCCAGAACAACCTGATGTATTCGATTGCGGCGCCGGAACTCTCGACGCAGAGACCGAACTCGATGGTTGGACCGGGCGACCAACGTGTCATTCTTCGCGGAGCCACAGCCCGGCCCTCGCTGGTGCGCCTCACACGTCTCGGCGCGACACGAAGGGCATCTGGCTCCAGTGACTACGAACGAGCGTCAATCAGACGCTGCCCTTCCAGTCCTCTTGGAACTCGCTATCAACACTGCGGGCGACGTGGCCAAGATCCGCGCCGAAGTGCGCGACTGCATCGCGACAGGTTGGTTAGCGGCTCGACGCGCAGACGTAGAGTTGACCGTCAGCGAGCTCGTCACCAACGCCCTTCTTCACGGTGCGCTCCCTGCACACGTCGAGTTCCTCGCATCTGATCAACAGGCAAGTGTCAAAGTTTTTGACTCGGGAGCCTGGCTGCCTCATCCCGCTCTGGCACCGTGGACAACCGACGAACATGGCCGCGGTCTCGACATGGTCCGGAGCTGCTCGGACGACTGCAGCCTGCGAACGGCACCCGACGGCAAGTGGATCACGGCCAGCTGGAACCGGGTCTAACACTGCATCGCCATCGATCCGACTGCGGGTAGTGGCTCAGTTTGAATTGGGCGGCGGATCGAACAAGGCCAGCTCGTCGGCGTCCGGAGCCTGAAAGATCAGCGACCACTCGTCGAGGTGGGCGCGGTTGATCGGTTCGCTGTCCCAGGGTGGCTTCGAGTTTCGCGCATCGATACGGCGCCAGAGTTCGTCGGTCGGCACATCCAGAAAGTGCAATTCGACGCCGACTCCCAGCTCACGCGCTGCGGATCGCATCTCGTCACGTTCGACCCGCGCCCAGAGCCCGAAGTCGAGGACCACGCTCAGGCCGAGGCGCAGGATCTCCTGGGCGAGGTTCCAGAGTTCGCGCTCTACCTTCTCCTGGGTAGGCCCATCCCAGGGGCTCGACCCGAGTGCCCACATCCATTCGTCTTTCGTGAGGCGCACCGCGGCCCGGTCCGAAGCGAGCTGTTGCGCAAGCATGGTCTTCCCTGACCCGGGCAACCCGCAGGTGAGGATCAGCCGGGCACTGCTCATGCGCGTGAGTCCAGCAGTTACGGGAGCTGGGCGAGCGGCTAATTGGCGCGGCGACGGTGGCAGTGCGCGGCAGGACGATCGCCTTGGCCGCTGGGGGGCGTCGCCGCTCCGATCACCGATGTCGGTGCGGCTCGCGTGTTCCGTACCGAGGGCATCGCGCCAACGGAGTAGCCGTTGCGGTGTGCCTAGCGTCCCATCAGTCGGGAAGGGGGGATTTGAACCCCCGACCTCGTGCTCCCAAAGCACGTGCGCTGCCGAGCTGCGCTACTTCCCGTCGGGTCAGTATCCCAGCCCGACCGCTTCACGGCGACCGGTGGTCCCTTCCTCGCGATCCGTGGCGGGACCGCACCGGCACGAACCCGTCGTTCGCCGCGCACGGGTGGGATGTGATCACCGGCCTCGGCTCGCCGCAGATCCGCGCGCTCGACAACCAGATCGTCAAGATCCTGGGTTGACTAGACGGCCGCGCCGACGAGCGTCCCGATCAGGGCGCTGGCGACCATCGCCAGCCCGCCTCCGATCAGCACCCGGGTGGCGCCCCGGGCGACCGAGGCGCCGC
>JAODBH010000278.1 GCA_025463865.1 Actinomycetes bacterium
CCTACCTCAACGGCCTCTACTGGACGGACTTCGCGACGCCCACCGCGCTCTTCGCGCTCTTCGCCGCGTTCGCCGGAAGACCGGTTGTCCGAGGCGCCGTGCTCGCACGCTCCACGGGTCGTCTGAGCCCCTGGGAGTAGTGCGCTCGAGGTCAGCGGGCGAGCAAGATCTGCGTGGCGCCGGCCGCGAGGATCACGATGCCCGTGATCGCCGCCAGGATCAGCAGGGTCTTGGTCTTCACCCGCCCATCATGGCGCGCGCCCACGACGCGATCGTCTCCACCGGACCCGACGGTGGGCGGTGTACCGTCCCGAGATCGTCGACCCGCCCGACGAAGCGCAGGAAGCGAATGACCTCCTTTTCCGATCAGTACCTTCAAGAGACGCTCTCGATCGTCGGCGCGCTCGACGCCGATTCGATCGAGCGGGTCGCCCTCGGGCTTGCAGCCGTGCGCACCCGCAACGGCCGCCTGTTCATCCTCGGGGTCGGCGGCTCCGCCGGGCATGCGAGCCACGCGGTCAACGACTTCCGCAAGATCTGCGGCGTGGAGGCCTACGCGCCCACCGACAACGTCTCCGAGCTCACCGCCCGGACCAACGACGAGGGCTGGGACACGACCTTCGACCGGTGGCTGCAGGTGTCGCGGCTCGGCCCGGCCGACGCGCTCCTGGTCTTCTCGGTCGGTGGCGGCAATCTGGAGCAGCACATCTCGGCCAACATCGTGGCGGCCCTCCAGTACGCAGCGCAGCAGGGTGCCTCGAGCTTCGGAATCGTGGGACGGGACGGCGGCTTCACGGGACAGGTGGCCGACGCGTGCGTGGTCATTCCGCCGCTCTTTCCCGACCACATCACCCCGCACACCGAGGGTCTCTGCGCCGTCGTCTGGCACCTCCTCGTCACCCATCCGGCCCTGAAGGCATCCGAGACGAAATGGGAATCAGTTCCTTGAGCGATGCGGCAGCACGCACCGGCACGCGGTTCTTCATCGTCGGCGGGGCCGGGTTCATCGGGAGCCACTTCGCCGACCGACTGCTCGGCGACCCCGCGACCGGGGCGGTCACGCTCTACGACAACTTCACGTCGGGCCGCGAGTGGCACTACGCGGCGCACGTCGACGACCCCCGCTTCCGCGTCGTCGTCGGCAACGTCGAGGATCTCGACCCGCTCACCCGCGCGATGCAGGACCACGACGTGGTGATCCACCTCGCGTCGAATCCCGACATCGCCCGCGCGGCAACCGATCCCGCGGTCGACTTCGACCAGGGCACGTTGCTCACGCACCACGTCGTCGAGGCGATGCGGATCAGCGGCACGCACCGGATCCTCTACGCGTCGGGAAGCGGCGTCTACGGCGACCTCGGCGAGATCGAGGCGCAGGAGGACTTCGGCCCACTGATCCCGGCATCCACCTACGGCGCGAGCAAGCTCGCGGGTGAGGCGCTCATCGCGGCCTACTGCGCGATGTTCGGTCTTTCCGGGCGGGCGTTCCGATTCGGCAACGTCGTCGGGCCCCACCAGACGCACGGGGTCGGGTTCGACTTCGTCCGCCGCCTGATCGACGCCCCCGACCACCTCGAGATCCTCGGGGACGGTTCGCAGAGCAAGTCGTACATCCACGTCACCGACGTCATCCGGGCCGTGCTGCTCGCCAACGAGGTCGAACCCGCCACCTTCCAGGTCTACAACGTGGCCACCGGCGACTACATCACAGTCACCGAGATCGCCGAGCTCGCGATCGAATGCGTCGGGCTCGACCGCGGCTCGGTCGAGCTCCGGTACACGGGTGGGGACCGCGGTTGGAAGGGCGACGTCCCCATCGTGCGCCTCAACACGGATCGGATCCGCGCGCTCGGGTGGGCCAACGAGATGAACACCCGGGCCGCGCTCCAGCGCTCGATGGAGTCGATGCTCGACGACGCCCGGGCCGGACGTCTCTGACGTGGCGCGGGCGCGGGCCGCGTTCCTGGACCGTGACGGCGTCCTGATCCGGACCGACGTACGCGGTGGGCGGCCCCATCCGGTGGCCACGGTCGCGGAGCTGGAGCTCCTTCCCGGCGTGGTCGAGGCCTGCGGAATCCTGCGCGGAGCGGGGTTGCGGCTCTTGTGCGTGACCAACCAGCCCGACATCGCTCGTGGAGTCACCACGGGGGCCGCAGTCGACGAACAGAACGAATGGCTCGCGTCGACGCTCCGGCTGGATGCGGTGCTCGTGTGCCCCCACGACGACGCCGACGCCTGCTCCTGCCGCAAGCCGCTGCCGGGACTGCTCGTCCGGGGCGCGGAGCAGTTCGGGATCGACCTCGGCCGATCCGTCATGGTCGGTGATCGATGGCGCGACATCGAGGCCGGACGGGCCGCGGGCTGCCACACTGTCTTCATCGACAACCGCTACGACGAACGGCAGCCGGTCTCCCCCGACCTCACCGTTCGCAGCCTGTTGGAAGCGACTCCGTGGATGCTCGAAGCCGTGGACCCGCAACGACCTGAGCCCCGGGAGCACCGATGACGCCATCCACCGACCAACTCCGGATCAAGGTCTTCGCCGACGGTGCCGACCTCGACAGCATCATCACGCTCGCGGCCAATCCGTTGGTGCAGGGGTTCACGACGAATCCGACGCTGATGCGCAAGGCCGGGGTCACGGACTACACCGCGTTCGCGCAGGACGTGCTGCAGCACGTCGGCGACCGCCCGATCTCGTTCGAGGTCTTCTGCGACGACTTCGACGAGATGGAGCAGCAGGCGAAGGTCATCTCGAGCTGGGGGACGAACGTCTACGTCAAGATCCCGGTCTCGAACACGGCCGGCGAGCCGGCCCTCGATCTGGTCTCGAAGCTGGCCGACGGCGGCATCAACCTCAACGTCACCGCGTTGATGACTCCCGCACAGGTGGGCCAGGTTGCCGAGCGCCTCGCGGGTGGGCCACCGGCCTGCATCTCGCTGTTCGCGGGCCGCATCGCCGACACCGGCCGGGACCCGATCCCGCTGGTCGAGGAGTCGCTCGCGCTGATCGCGCACTCCCCGAACCTCGAGCTGATCTGGGCGAGCCCGCGCGAGGTCCTCAACGTGTTCCAGGCCGACGACGTCGGCTGTCACATCATCACCGTGACGTCCGACCTGCTGGCCAAGCTCGCCGGCATCGGCCGCGACCTCGACCAGTTCTCGCTCGAGACCGTGCAGATGTTCTTCTCGGACGCCTGCGCCGCGGGGTACACGATCTGATGATCATCTCGAGGACTCCCCTGCGGATCTCCATCGGCGGTGGGGGCACCGACCTCGCGAGCTACTACGAGCGCGAGGGCGGCTTCGTGATCTCCGCCGCGATCACGAAGTACGTGTATCTCGGGATCAATCCCACCTTCACCCGCGACTACTTCCTCAAGTACTCCGAGCTCGAGCGGGTGGAGTCGATCGACGAGATCCGCCACCCGCTCATCCGGGAAGCGCTACGTCTCCACGAGCTGGAGCCCGGCATCGAGATCGTGAGCCTCGCCGACATCCCGTCGGGGACGGGGTTGGGCTCGTCGGCGTCGTTCACGGTCGGGCTGTTGCGGGCCCTGTATGCGCACCGCCGGGAACACGTCACCCAATGGGCGCTCGCGGAGGAGGCCTGCCGGATCGAGATCGACCTGCTCGGCCAGCCCGTCGGCAAGCAGGACCAGTACATCGCCTCGTTCGGCGGCCTCAGCTGCTTCGAGTTCTCGCCAGACGGCTCGGTCGAGGTCACGCCGCTGCGCATCTCGACGGAGACCCTCCACGATCTCGAGGAGAACCTCCTGATGTTCTTCACCGGCTACTCCCGCGCGGCGACGTCGGTGCTCGACGAGCAGCGCACGCGCTCGGAGGCGGGCGACACCGCGATGCTCGAGAACCTCCGGTTCGTCAAGAACACCGGCCACGAGATCCGCAAGGTGCTCGAGGACGGTCAGACTGACGCGTTCGCCGGCCTCATGCACGAGCACTGGGTGCGCAAGCGCGAGCGCTCGGGCTCGATGACCAACGAGGTCATCGACAACTGGTACGACGTCGGGCTGCGGAACGGAGCCCTCGGCGGCAAGCTCGTGGGCGCGGGGAACGGCGGGTTCCTGCTGTTCTATGCGAACGACCGCGACCGTCTCCGCCGGGTCCTCAGCGAGGAGGGCCTCACCGAGGTCCGCTTCGCGTTCGACCACGACGGCTCGGCACTGACCGTCCGCGCCTGATGCAGTGCGTCATCCTCGCGGGCGGCCGGGGCACGCGCATGCTGCCCGCGACCGCGGAGATCCCGAAGGCGCTCCTGCCCGTGGCTGGACGGCCCTTCGCCGCGCACCAGCTCGAGCTGCTCGCACGCAACGGCGTCGATGACGTCGTCTTCTGCATCGGGCACCTCGGGGCACAGATCCGTGACTTCGTCGGCGACGGGCACGCGTTCGGCGTGACGGTCGGCTA
>JAODBH010000071.1 GCA_025463865.1 Actinomycetes bacterium
GGGGAAGCCGGATCAGTCGTCGAGGTGCCAGATGCGGGTCGCGTTGGCGCCCACGATGAGGTCGCGTTCCGGGGCGGGGATGTTGGCCATCGTGTCCTCGATCTGCTTGCGCGAGTACGGCCAATCGTTCCCGTGGTGCGGGTAGTCACTCGACCACATCATGTTCTCCACGCCCACACGGTGACGGAGCTCGATGCCCGAACGGTCGGTGATGAACGTGCACGAGTTGTTGCGGTGCCAATAGAAGCTCGGGTTCTCCACGATCGGGAGCTGGCCCCACGAACGGTTGCGCCAGTACTTGTCGTCGAGCGCCTCGAGGAAGTGCGGCAACCAACCCGCACCGATCTCGACCCAGCTGATGTGCAGCTCAGGGAACCGCTCGAACACGCCGGTGAAGATCATCGCGGCGATGTTCCCCGCCGCCATCGCGAACACGTGGCTCATCCCGCCGACGGCCTTCGCGTTCGCCGCCGCGCTCGTCCCGCCGTACAGGTTGTTCTTCACCTTCGCGGCGGCGACCCGGCCCGCGATGCGCGCCTGGCGGCTGATGATGTTGATGTGGATCGACACCGGGATGCCCTCATCCACCGCGGCGGCCCAGAACGGGTCGTCGTCGGTCGACGGCGACTCGCCACCCGACGGCCAGTTGGAGATCACCACACCCTTCGCCCCGCGGGCCTTCGCCTTGCGCAAACCGTCGACCGCGGAGTCGATCCCGAGACTCGGGATCTGGGCCAGACCGATCAGGCGGGTCGGGTCCGGCGCGCAGAACTCCTCGAACAGGAAGTTGTTGTAGGCCTCGACGCCTGCGAGCACGAAGTCGGGGTCCTCGTCACCGAGGAAGTGGCTCATCGTGCGCTGCGGCGCGTAGAGGAACTCCGCCGACACGCCGTCGATATCCATGTCCTTCAACCGCTCCCCACCGTTGTAACAACCGGTGCGGGTCTCCTCGTACGTGACGCCGAGCCAGCGGAACTGGTCGAACGGCAGGCCCGGCGTCGCCACCAACCCGATCGGGTCGGGCTCACCACCGACCGCGGTCTGCCACGCATCGCCACCCTGGCTGTCCTTCACCAACTTCGGCGCCTTGTCCTGGAAGTGCTTCGGCAGCCAGTTGGTCCAGATGTCCGGCGGCTCGAGGATGTGGCAGTCGGCATCGACGATGCGGTACTTCGACATGGGCGCGTCCTTTGGTGGTCGAAGGGCACGATCCGATGCCCCCCCGGGTTCCGGCCGCCAGTCTGGAGTTCCCTGACGCACGTGTCAATTCTGACGCCCCGTCAGCAGTGCTCTGACCTGCACTTTCGCGGCCCGCTGGCGAAGTTTCTCGTCGCGGGACGGAATCGCGCGACGGCCGCGCCACCCGAACACGAACCGGCAGCCGTCGATAATCTGACCGAACCGTCCGGTGAGAGGGAGTCGAATGTCCGAGGCATTGCTCGAAGGTGTGCTGGTCGTGGATCTGGCCCGGGAGATCGGGGCGATGACCGGCAGGATCCTGGCCGACCTCGGCGCCGAGGTCGTCGCCGTGGATCCGCCCGAAGAGCCGGCCTGGAGGCACGGGAAGCGCATCGCCGACGCCTCGGAGCTCGACGCCCTGCTGGCCCGGGCCGACGTCGTGATCGACACGCCCTACGCCCCGGGCGCACCCACCGTCGACCCGGCTTCGGCGCCGAACGCGGTGTGGGTTCGCATCACGCCCTTCGGCCTCACGGGCCCGCGCGCGAGCTGGCAAGCGAGCGACCTCGGGATCATGGCGGCAAGTGGCAACGCCTACAGCACCGGCGACCCCGACCGTGCGCCGGTGCGTCCGAGCGAGCCGGCCGGCTACGCCCACACCGGGTCCGAAGCCGCCTACGCCGCGCTCACCGCGCTCGCGAGCGGGCGACCGCAGATCGTCGACGTCGCGGCGCAGGAGGTCGTGTCGGTCGCCAACATGGCGGCGCCCGCGGGGTTCGCCAAGACCGGCGCACGCGGTCGGCGCGCGGGCGCCAACATCGGCCGCACCCGCGAGATCTGGCCGACCAGTGACGGCTTCGTCAGCTACGGCCTGCGCGGCGGGAAGGCGCGCGTGCCGAGCCTCGAGACGCTCACCCGGCTCGTCGCGGCCGATGGCATCGAGGCCAGCGCGCTGACCGAGCGCGACTGGAGCACGTACAACCCCAACACCCTGACCGACGAAGAGATCCCGGAGATGGAGCGTCCGGTCGAGGAGTACTTCTCCCGCCACACCATGCAGGAGCTGTACGACATCGCGACGAAGCAGCCGTTCATGCTGGCCCCGATCAACTCGCCGAAGGAGATCCTCGCGAGCGAGCAGCTCGCGTCGCGCGACTTCTTCGGCCCGATCGACAGCGAAGCAGGAGTCGTCGCGCCGCGCATCTTCGCGACGATCCGCGGACCGGAGACCCACAGCACCGCGCCGGTGGACGCCGCGTCCGCGCTTCCGGAGTGGGCCACGAACCGCGAGCCCGGCTCACCCGCGTGGAAGGGCCTCAAGATCCTCGAGTTCGGCTCCGGGGCGGCCGGGCCCATCGCCAGCCGCTACTTCGCCGAGCACGGCGCCACCGTGCTGCGGGTCGAGAGCAAGGCCCGCCCCGACTTCCTGCGCGTCTACGCGCTCGGCCCGAAGAACCCGCACGGGCTCGAGGGCTCACCCCTGTTCGACGGCCTCAACGTGGGCAAGCTCGACGTGAGCTTCAACCTCAAGCACCCCGACGCGATCGCGCTGGTGAAGCGCCTGATCCTCGAATGGGCCGACGCGGTGGCCGAGAACTTCGCGCCCCGGGCCATGCGCGGCTTCGGCCTCGACTACGACACGTTGATCCAGGAGAAGCCCGACCTCGTCATGATCAGCGCGTGCCTCAACGGCCAGACCGGCCCGCACAAGGACTACCCCGGCTTCGGGGGCCAGGGCTCGGCGCTCGCCGGTTACAACTACGTCACCGGTTGGCCCGACCGGGCACCGGTCGGCCCGCACGGAACGATCACCGACTCGCTCGCGCCCCGCTTCGTCGCCGCGGCGCTGGCGGCCGGACTGCTCTATCGGGCCCGCACGGGCCGGGGCATCTACCTCGACGTCAGCCAGGTCGAGGCCGCGGTCTACTCGCTGAGCCCGTGGCTCATCGACTACCAGCGCACGGGCACACCCCGCTCCCGCAACGGCAACCGCTCTCCGCTCGCGGTCCCGCACGGCATGTTCCCGGCGGCCGACGAGGGCAAGGTCGGCGACCGTTGGATCGCGATCGCCACGTGGACCGACGAGGAGTGGGCCACCCTGGCCGGCATCATCGGCGGCACCACCCCTGACGGCACCGCGCTCGTCGACCCGGCCCTCGCGACGTTCGAGGGTCGCCAGGCGAAGATCGACGAGATCGAGGCCGCGATCGCCGCGTGGACGCAGGGTCGCAGCCGCGGAGAGATCGCCGAGCTCCTGCAGGCGCAGGGCATCGAAGCGGTGCCGACCGAAGACTTCGGTGACTTCGTCGCCGATCCGCAGATGGCGGCGCGCGACCACTTCGTCGAGCTGACCCATCCGTTCATGGGCCCCGGCATCTACGAGCGCAACGGCTTCCGCCTGTCGGACGCGCCCTCGGGATACACCCGTACCAGCCCCACGCTGGGCCAGGACCAGGACTGGGTGCTCGACGAGCTGCTCGGCCTCTCCCCCGACGAGCGCAAGCGCCTCGAAGCCGAAGGCGCCTTCGACTGACGCGCCCCGACCTTGGTGCGTGGCTCAACGACCTCATAGGTCGTTGAGCCACGGACGTGGGGGGCGGGGGCCGGTAGCGTCGGCGGGCCATGGACCTCCGCGAAACACCGGCCGATGCGGCGTTCCGGGCCGCGGCGCGTGCCTGGCTCACCGACCAGCTCGAGGGCGAGTTCGCGGTCGTCCGCGGGCGTGGGGGGCCGGGCGACGAGCACGCGCTCTTCGAGGAACGCCACGCGTGGGAGCGCGCCCTGGGCGCCGCGGGCTGGACGTGTCTCTCGTGGCCCGCGGAGTACGGCGGCCGGGGCGCGACGCTTCGCGAGCAGGTCGTGTTCTACGAGGAGTACGCGCGGGCGCACGGCCCTGGGCGGGTCGGCCTGGTCGGCGAGGGACTGATCGGCCCCACCATCGTCCAGTTCGGCACCGACGAGCAGAAGCGCCGCTTCCTCCCGCCGATCGTGCGGGGCGACGAGCTCTGGTGCCAGGGGTACTCGGAGCCCGACGCCGGCAGTGACCTCGCCAACGTGCAGACGGCCGCGGTGCGCGACGGCGACGATTGGGTGATCACCGGCCAGAAGGTGTGGACGTCGCTTGCGCACTGGGCCGACTGGTGCTTCGTGCTGTGCCGGACCGACCGCGACGCGCCGAAGCACCGGGGCATCTCCTACATCCTCGTACCGATGGCCCAGCCCGGTATCGAGGTCCGCCCGATCGTGCAGATCACCGGGACGTCGGAGTTCAACGAGGTGTTCTTCGACGGCGCCCGCGCGCGCGTCGAGCACACCGTCGGCGAGGTGAACGGCGGGTGGCAGGTGGCGATGGGCACGCTGGCCTTCGAGCGCGGCGCGCTCACCCTCGGCCAGCAGCTGAGCTTCGCGAACGAGGTCGACGCGATCTTCGACGAGGCGCGTACCCGGCGGGCGACGCGCGATCCCGCGTTGCGCCAGCGCCTGGCCGACGCCTGGGTGCGCCTGCAGATCATGCGGTACAACGCGCTGCGGTCGCTCGCCGCGCTCGAACGGGGCGCGGTCACGCGCGAGACGTCGATCTCGAAGCTCTACTGGGCGGGCTTCCACCGCGACCTCGGCGAGCTCGCGATGGCCGTGCTCGGACCCGACGCGGGGGTGGCCGGACCGTTTGGCGACCGCGCCGGCGCGTACGACCTCACCCCGCTGCAGCGGCTGTTTCTCTACACGCGGGCCGACACGATCTACGGTGGCGCCGACCAGATCCAACGCAACGTCATCGGCGAGCAGGCGCTCGGCCTTCCGAGAGAACCCAGGTGACTCGAGTGGCCGGCACCCCGCCTCCGTCGTATCCCGAGCCTCACGATCTGCTGCGGGACAAGCGCGTCCTCGTGACCGCCGCGGCCGGTGCGGGCATCGGGTTCGCGACGGCCAAGCGGTGCGCGGAGGAAGGCGCGCTCGTCGCACTCTCCGACGTGCACGAACGCCGGTTGGGCGAGGCGGCTGACGCGCTCACGCCGATCCTCGGATCCCGTCCACCCACGTTCCTCTGCGACGTGACCGATCAGGACGCGGTGGAGCAGATGTTCGCCGGCACCGTCGACGCGTTCGGCGGCATCGACGTGCTGGTGAACAACGCGGGCATGGGCGGCACCCACAATCTCGTCGACATGACCGACGAGCAGTGGATGCGCGTCCTCGACATCACGTTGAACGGCACGTTCCGCTGCACCCGTGAGGCGTTGCGGATCATGCAGCCACAGGGTTCGGGCGCGGTGGTCAACAACGCGAGCGTGCTCGGTTGGCGCGCCCAGGCCGGCCAGGCCCACTACGCCGCCGCGAAGGCCGGCGTGATGGCGCTCACACGCTGCGCGGGGCTCGAGGCCGCGGCGTTCGGCGTGCGGGTCAACGCGGTTGCGCCGAGCATCGCGATGCACCCGTTCCTGGTGAAGACGACCACCGAGGCCAAGCTCGAGGAGCTCACCGCTCAGGAGGCGTTCGGCCGCGCCGCCGAGCCGTGGGAGGTCGCCAACGTGATCGTCTTCCTCGCCAGCGACCAGTCGAGCTACCTCACCGGCGAGGTCCTCTCGGTCAGCAGCCAGCACCCGTGAGCCTTACGGCGCGCGCGGCGAGGGCTTCGGCAGGGCGGCGGCCATGTAGGCGGGCCACTCACCGCCCCCGTCGACGGTGATGTGCGTGCCGTTCACGTAGCTCGCGAGGGGCGAGGCGAGGAACCGGCAGACGTCGGCGATCTCCGTGACCTCGGCCATCCGGCCGAGCGGGACGGTCGCGCCGACCGCGGCGATCCCGTCGTCGTCGCCGTAGTACAGCGCAGACTGCTCGGTGCGCACGAGACCGGCCGCGACCGCGTTGACCCTGACCTTGGGCGCGAAGTCGATCGCCAGGGTGCGGGTGAGGTTCAGCAGGCCCGCCTTGGCCGCGGCGTACGCGGCGGCCCCCGGTGAGGCGCGCAGGCCGCTCACGCTCGCGACGTTGACGATCGTGCCGCCGTCGGCCTGACCCTGCATCACCGCGTTGGCCGCCTGGGCGAACACCAGCGGCGCGATGAGGTTGAGCGTGATGATCGAGGTGCTGAAGCGGGGCGACGCGGTGGCCGAGTCGGCAGTTGGAGCTCCCCCCGCGTTGTTGACGAGCACGTCGAGGCGTCCGAAACGTCGTGTCGTCGCGCCGACGACGATGTCGGCGGACTCGGGGTCGCGTACGTCGGCCGCGACGAAGCACGCGAGCCGCGCGCCGTCGGCCGAACGCAGGGCCTCGTCGGGCTCGTGACGGGCGCAGATCGCGACGTCGGCGCCCGCGTCGAGGAACGCCTGCGCGATCGCGCGCCCGATCCCGCGAGCGCCGCCCGTCACCAGGACGACGCGCTCCGACATGTCGAGGGGGTCCCGCGGTCCAGCCATCCGGCCACGGTAACCGAGTGATCTGACGCTGCATCAGAAGTCCACCGACCGGCCGTGCACCGGCTGGCGGGGCGCCCGCAGTCCACGAGCGGCGGTCCTCCGCAGCGACCGTCGGGAGATCGCTCGCCGGACTGTTGCCGATGTTTGCTCGAGCCCGCACTCTTCGACCAATGCTTGGTGATCCCTCGCGCGTCTCAGGCGACGGCTGCCCTGGGCCATGCGCGAGGACGAGGAACACGCTCGGTCGCCTTGACGTGGTTGGAACGTCACGAGGAGGATGGCGTGTCGACGGTTGAGCAGCCAGCCAGGTCCCATCCGCGATGAAGGCTCGCATGTCTGTTCCGACCGCGGCCGCGCCGTCATTCTCAGCCCCGGACTTCTCCGCCACGATTGAGATCGGTCCCCGGACCGGCGTGGTACGTCTCTCGGGCGAACTCGACCTCGCGACGGTTCCGCTCCTTCAGGAGAGCCTGCTCGAGCTTTACCAGGCCTTCGAATGCGTCGTCGTCGACATGGCCGCCCTCACGTTCATGGACTGCTACGCCCTGGGCGTGCTGGCCGAAACGAACCGTTGCGCGGCCCGGAGCGGGATCGGCTTTGTTTTCCAATCCGTGCACGGCATCCCACTGCGGGTCATGCAGTGCACCGGTTTGGACCAGGTGTTCGACATCCGTGAGGCCCACGAGGCGCTACCCAGCCGACGGCCGTCGCTGGTCGTCCCGGTCTCGCTCAGCAAGCTCCGCCGGACGGACACCGTCGTCTACGCGGAAGTCGAAGTCGACGACCTCTACGCCGACGACTGGCTCGCCCACCCGTGCGCAGGCTACGCCGAGCAGGTCATCGCCTTAGCTCCTGGAACTGTCGACGTGAAGATCCTCGACGGCCCACTCGCCGGAGCAACCAGTCGAGCAACCGTGCTCAAGTCTGCGGCCGGCCCAGTACTGATGGGCGAGGCCGGGTTCGAGACGCGGCTGCATTAGGGCGGCCCGGCGGACCGCCACCTCGTGCTTGCCTACGGGTCTGACGAGCTCTCGTACTCGCACCCGGGCGTCGAGCATCGGTAGGTGTCGCGCGAGGCGCCAGGCATCCCGGTCCGGTCGTTGGGGACGTGGCGGACCACGTCGACCGTCCCGGTACCCCCGCACACCGGACAGTCTCTCGGCGACATGCGGACGTCGACCTCGAACTCGTCTTCCTGGTGTGCAGACGGGTCAAGATCAGCTGCTTGGCGTTCTGCCGGCCCGTTCACAGCCCGGTATTTCCCACCTTCGACGACGATTACTCACGGCCCGGACAGATCCGACCAGGGAGCGGACCCGTACGCAGAAGAACGAGACGCCGTGAAGGTTCGGTGCCCCCTCCCCCCGCCCGTTCGCTCTTGTCGACGACCCGGTTCGACCGGCCGAGAAGAAGCGCGTGCCGGTGCGCGGGAGCTCAGCGACCTGCCCCGTGTTCGGTCGGCGGTGTGAGCATCTGACGCTGCATCAGAAACAGACCGGATCCCCTACATTGCGCGCGATGGAATGGAACCTGGCCGATCTCTTCGAGTCCGTCGTCGACGTGCTCCCCGACCACGAGATCCTCGTCGGCGGCGGTCGGCGGCTCACCTACGCGCAGCTCGAGGACCGGGCCAACCGGTTGGCCCATCATCTGGCCGAGCACGGTGTCGGGCCCGGAGACTTCGTCGGCACGTACCTCTACAACTGCACCGAGTACCTCGAGGCCACGCTCGCGGCCTACAAGCTGCGGGCCATCCCGGTGAACGTCAACTACCGCTACGTCGAGGACGAGCTGCGCTATCTGTTCGACAACGCGGATCTCGTCGCACTGGTGCACGGCCGCGAGTTCACGGGGCGCATCGCGGCGGTCCAGGCCGACTGCCCCGAGCTCCGGCACTTCGTGGCCGTCGAAGACGGCAGCGACGCCGACCTGCGTGCGATCGGAGCGGTCGAGTACGAGACCGCGATCGCGGCCGCCTCACCTGCCCGCGACTTCGGACCGCGTTCCGGTGACGACCTCTACGTGCTCTACACCGGCGGGACCACCGGCCTGCCGAAGGGCGTGTTGTGGCGCCAGGAGGACTTCTACCTCGCGACCATCGCGCCGCTGGTCGCGCTGGGCGGAGCGCCCCCCGACCGGCCCGAGGACGTGGCCGAGCTCGCGCGCAACGGCGGGGTGGTCTCCCTGATCGTCCCGCCCCTGATGCACGGCGCCGCGATGTGGGTCGCCCTGATGGCGTTCTACGCCGGCGGCAAGGCCGTCCTGTGCGAGAGCCACCGTCTGGACGCGGACGAGGTCTGGTCCCTCGTCGGGCGCGAGCGCGTGCAGTCGATCGTGACCGTGGGCGACGCGATGGTCCGGCCCCTGATCGAGGCGCTCGACGCGCCCGGCGCCGACTACGACCTCTCCTCGCTCATCGCCATCGGCTCCGGCGGCGCGCTGCTCTCGAGCGCGGTCAAGGAGCAGATCAGGACCCGGCTCCCGAACGTGTTGATCATCGACAGCCTCGGTGCCTCGGAGTCGGGCTATCAGGGATCGGTCGTCGGCGAGGACGCCGCCGGCCACCCGCGCTTCCGGATGGGCCCGTCCACCACCGTGCTCGGGCCCGACCATCGGCCGGTCGAGGCCGGGACCGGAATCGTCGGATACCTCGCGCGTGGTGGGCACGTGCCCCTCGGCTACTACAAGGACGAGGCCAAGACGAAGGCCACCTTCGTCGAAGCCGACGGGAAGCGTTGGGCGGTGCCGGGTGACATGGCGGTCCTCGAAGCCGACGGCACCATCACCCTGCTCGGGCGGGGCTCCGTGAGCATCAACTCGGGCGGCGAGAAGATCTATCCGGAGGAGGTGGAGGCCGCGCTCAAGCGGCACCCCGACGTCTTCGACGCGGTCGTCGTCGGCGTTCCCGACGAGCGGTGGGGCGAGCGCGTCGCCGCGGTGGTGGTCCCCCGCGCCGGCCGCACGCCCACGCTGGAGTCGCTCGTCGAGACGGCCCGTCAGCACATCGCCGGCTACAAGCTGCCGCGCGAGCTCCACCTCGTCCCCGAGATGGTGCGATCGCCCTCGGGCAAGGCCGACTACCGCTGGGCCAAGACCACCGCGCTCTCTCCACCGGCCGCGGAGTGACAGCGCGGCGGATTGACACCACCCGGGCGCGTACGATCGTCTGCTGCCCCGCCACCGTCGTGGGCACACCGTTCTCCAGGCACACCGTTCTCCAGGAGGAACCATGGCCGAGGCCTACATCGTCGACGCGCTGCGCACCCCGGTCGGCAAGCGGGGCGGCTCGCTCAGCGGTGAGCACCCGGCTGACCTCGGCGCGCACGTGCTGCGCGCCATCGTCGACCGCAACGGCATCGATCCCCTCGCCGTCGAAGACGTGTACTTCGGCTGCCTCGACCAGATCGGCCCGCAAGCCGGCGACATCGCCCGCACCGCGTGGCTCGCGGCCGGGCTGCCCGAAGCGGTGCCGGGGACCACGATCGACCGGCAGTGCGGCTCGTCGCAGCAGGCGGTCCACTTCGCCGCGCAGGCCGTCATGAGCGGCGTGCACGACGTGATCATCGCCGGCGGGGTCCAGAACATGAGCATGATCCCGATCTCCTCCGCGATGACCGCGGCGGAACCGCTCGGGTTCAGCGACCCGTTCAGCACCTCGAAGGGCTGGACCGCGCGCTACGGCACGCAGGAGGTCTCGCAGTTCGTCGGGGCCGAGATGATGGCCGAGAAGTGGGACATCAGCCGGTTGGAGATGGAGGAGTTCGCGCTCGAGAGCCACAACCGGGCCCGCCGCGCGATCGCCGAGGACCGCTTCGCCCGCGAGATCGTCCCGTACGGCGACTTCACCACCGACGAGGGGCCGCGCGAGACGTCGCTCGAGAAGATGGCCACGCTGAAGACGCTGGTCGACGGCGGCCGCCTCACCGCCGCGGTCAGCAGCCAGATCTCCGACGCGGCCAGCGCGATGCTCGTCGTCTCCGAGCGGGCCCTCGAGGAGCACGGACTGACGCCGCGGGCGCGCGTCCACCACATGAGCGTGCGGGGCGACGACCCGATCATGATGCTGAGCGCGCCGATCCCCGCGACTGCGTACGCGCTCGAGCGCACCGGGATGAGCCTGGACGACATGGACCTGATCGAGATCAACGAGGCGTTCGCCTCGGTCGTCCTCGCCTGGCAGCGCGAGACGGGTGCCGACCTCGGCAAGGTCAACGTCAACGGCGGCGGCATCGCGCTCGGCCATCCCCTCGGTGCCACCGGCACCCGCATCATGGGCACCCTGCTCTGCGAGCTGGAGCGCACCGGCGGCCGCTACGGCCTTCAGACCATGTGCGAAGGCGGCGGCCAGGCCAACGTCACCATCATCGAGGTGCTCTGAGTGCGTCCGTAGAGGACCGGTGCGGTGCTCTATGGCCGCTCTACAGGGTTCGTTTCGGGTGGCGCCCGTCGACGTAACCGAGGAACGGGAAGTGCACGTCGTAGCCGAGCAGCTCCTGCAGCCGCTCCGGCAGCCCGCGTACGATCTCGGGTGGCACCGCGAGCGAATGGTTCTCCTGGGTGCGCAACCAGCCGGCGACGTAGAGCATCGCAAGACCGAGTCGTGGGCGGTCGGTGGTGTTGGCCCCGCCGCCGTGCCACACCGAGCCGAGGTAGAACGCCGCCGAGCCCGCACGCATCTCGACCGGGATCGTCGGCGTGTCGGCGTCGGCGTGCGCGAGCGCGCCCCGCTGACTGCCCGGGACCATCCGCGTCGCGCCGTTGGCCTCGGTGAAGTCGTCGAGCGCCCACAGCACGTTGAAGCCGAGGTCGCGCGGTGGGTGCGGGATCGGGTACTGGTCCTCGTCGCGGTGCAGCATCTGCGCGACCTCGCCCGGATCGATGCGGATGCCGGTCGGACCGCCGAGCAGGTAGTGCTCCCCGAGCACCCGGTCGAGGACCCCCAGCACCAGTGGGTGCACCGCCAGGTCGTCGATCAGCCGGGTCTTGGCGAACAGCGCGTAGATGCGCTTCGTGTGGAAGCCCTCGAAGAAGTTCCGACCGTCGGGCACGTCGGCGAGGATCGCGTCGAGCGCTGCATGGATGGCCGCGACCTGCCCCGGGCTCAGGAGGTCCTCGACCACCACATAACCGTCCCGGTCGACCGACTCCAGCACGCCGTCGACGGTCGGATCCACGAGCACGGAAGTCACGGAAGAACCCTACGCGCCCCCGGCTGAACGCTCCATGAGCGGAAGGCGGTGATCCCGGATGGACGCCCCCGGCGC
>JAODBH010000124.1 GCA_025463865.1 Actinomycetes bacterium
TGTTCCTCGTGAGCAACCTCCTCGACTGCCCCGTCGACGAGCTGACCGTGGGTGACCGCGTCGAGCTCGTCGCCACCCGCGTCGACGACGAGCTCACCCTCCCCCTCTTCCGCCGAATCTGAGCTCCGGTTCACCGACCCACCTCGCCGGTGGGCGGTGAACGCACGAACCCCGGCCTACGGCCAGAGCGTGAGGTAGTCGGGCGAGTTGACGACGTGGCCGGTGTAGGTGTCGCCACGCTGCTGGGCCAGGAACACCACCGCGTCGACGACGTCCTTCGGCTCCTGCCAGGTGCTCCAGTCGGTGTCGGCCGGGAGCTCGAGCGTGGTGAGCTCGGTCTTGACCGCGCCCGGCCGCATGGCGTTGATCGCGATCCCGCGGTCGGCGACCTCGAACGCGAGGCTCGTGCTGTAGCGCTCCATCGCGGCCTTGGCGACGACGTAGGTGCAGTAGCCCGGCGGGAGGAACGGGTTCGACTCGTGCGCCGCGCCGCCCGACGACACGTTGATGATGCTGCCGCCGCCGGTCTTCTCCATGATCGGGATGACCTCACGCGAGAAGAGGAACAGGCTGCGCACGTTGACCCGCATCGACTCGTCCCACATCTCCGCAGTGGTCTCGTCGAAGGTGCCGCGCGTCGGGGCCATCGCGTTGTTCACCAGGCAGTCGATGCGGCCGAACTCGTCGACGGTCTGCTTGATCAGGTTGACGATGTCTTCCTCGACGCCGACGTCGCAGCGGATGGCGATGGCGGTGCCGCCGGCCGCGTTGATGGCGTCGGTGGTCTCCTTGATGGTGCCCGGGAGGCCGGCCTTCGCGTTGTCGACCGTGCGGGCCGACACGACGACCTTGGCGCCCGCCTCGGCCAGGCCGATCGCAAGCCCCTTACCGATGCCGCGCGACGCGCCGGTGACGATGACGACCTTGCCGTCCAGAACCTTCTCGCTCATTCGGAGTACTCCACTTCTACGGTGACGCCCTCGCGCCACTCACGGATGACGAGGTAGTGGCCCTTGAGCGCGCCGCGCTCCCAGTGGCCGAACCCCATGAGGGTGCCCTTCTCGCCGGTGGCGGCGTCGAGGCACCGGACCTTCTCCAAGCCCGCCATCAGGTCGACCCGGGTGAGGGGGTGCGTCTGCGCCAGGCCCTCGGCGAGCAGGCGGCCGATGTCGTAGACCCCTGCCTGGCCGGGGCCCGAGGTGCGGCCGTCGGCGTCGGAGGCTGCGCAGAGCGCGGCGTAGACCGGGTTCTTCTCGGACACCGTGTCGATGTAGGCCCAGCCTTCCCAGTCGCGGGCCCAGCTCTGGTCGTGGTGGCCGTAGATCAGGGCCGAGTTGGCCGCGACGGCCATCGGGCGGGCGTTCGCGGGCCAGTGGAGCACGACCTCGTGCGCCGCGTCCCAGAGCCCGACGTAGACCAGCGCCTCGGCGTCGGTGGCGAACACCGCGTCGACCGCGACCTGCGCGTTCGTGCCGTCGTCGCGCACCTGGGCCCGGGTCGTGACCTCGATCCCGTTGATCTCGGCCGCGGACTCGAAGAACCCGGCCATGTGCTTGCCGATGTACGACCGGTCGTGGAGCAGCGCGGCCTTCTTGATGCCCTGCCTCTTCAAATGCTTCGCGAGGAAGTAGGGCTCGTCCTCGAGCGACCCGATCTGGAAGTGGAACGAGTACTCGCTGCGCGACTGGTCCGACCCCGTGTAGTTGATCGTCGGGATCTGCGCAGCGTCGGAGAGCGGGCGCGTGATGAGCGCGTTGTCGGATACCGCGGGCCCGACGATGGCGAGGACGCCGGCCTCGTCGAGCCGCTCGAAGGCTCTGACCACCGTGTCGGCCGACCCGCCTGGCATCGGGAGTCCCATGGCCGCTTCGTGGATGATCTCGAAGGTGGCGTTCAGCCTTCCGGCGTCGACGACCTCCTGGATCCCCTTGCGCAACGACCACTCGAAGTTGACGCCACCGTCGGCGGCGGGGAAGTCGTGAATGACACCGATCTTGATGTGAGGTCCGTCCATGCGGACAACATCGTCGGCGCGACACGCCCCGGTCAAGTGGGCCAGAATGCCCGCCGCGACCCGCGTCGTATCGTATTCGGGGTCGATTGTCGAACAGGGCGGAGCGCACCGATGGACGAGCAACACCTGATCGAAGAGCGCGTGAAGCAGCTCCTCGCCGGCTTCCCGCCCGGCAGCACCGACCTCGTCGAGTTCCTGGGCGCGCAGTACGACGCCGGCCTCGCGTGGGTCAACTTCCCCGAGGGATACGGGGGCTCCGGAGTGTCGCCGAAGCTCCAGACCTATGTGCAAACCGAGCTCGCCGCGGCCGGCGCTCCCGTCGCCTACATGCGCAACCCCATCGGCTACGGCATGGGCGCGCCGACCATCGTCACCCACGGCTCCGACGCCCAGAAGGAGCGTTATCTGCGGCCGCTCTTCACCGGCGAGGAGATCTGGTGCCAGCTGTTCAGCGAGCCCGGGGCAGGCTCCGACGTCGGCGGACTCGCGACCCGAGCGGTGCGCGACGGCGACGAATGGATCGTCAACGGGCAGAAGGTGTGGACGTCGCTCGGACACCTCGCGAGCCGAGGCCTCCTGCTCGCGCGAACCGATCCCGACGTGCCCAAGCACCGGGGCCTCACCTACTTCGTCGCCGACATGCACGCGCCGGGCGTCGACGTCCGCCCGCTGCGCCAGATGACCGGTGAGGCCGAGTTCAACGAGGTCTATCTCACCGAGGTGAGGGTCCCCGACCACGAGCGGCTCGGGGACCAGGGCGACGGCTGGCGGGTTGCGATGACCACGCTGATGAACGAGCGGGTGTCGATCGGCGGCTCGGTCGCCCCGCGTGGCTCGGGCACCATCAGCTACGCGGTCAACGCCTGGAACGACCTCCCCGAATCGGCACGCGACGCGGCCCGCCGCGACGAGCTGATGAAGCTCTGGGCACGCGCGGAGACCAACCGCATCACCAACATCCGAGCCTCGAAGAACCGCAAGATGGGCGTGCCAGGCCCCGAGGGCTCGGTCGGCAAGCTCGCGTTCGCCGACCTCAACAAGGACATCATGGACTTCACCATGAACCTGCTCGGTCCCGCGGCCATGCTCTACGACGGCTACGACCGGGTCGTCGAGCCCCGGGGTGAGCGCACGTTCGGGTTCTCGAGCGCGCAACAGGCGTTCCTGCGGCTCCAGGCCAACTCGATCGAGGGCGGCACGTCGGAGATCATGCGCAACATCCTGGGCGAGCGCGTGCTGGGCCTTCCCGGCGAGCCGCGTGTCGACAAGGACGTGGCCTGGACCGACGTTCCCCGCTGACCGGCCGCCGGTCGTCGACGTCTCACTGACGACATCTGGTGTAGTCAGTGAACGCACTCGTACAGTGACCAGCCCAGCACGCGAACAGTCCGGGGGGACCGTGCCAGCTTCAGGAGCGCCGTCGACGGCGATCGATTTCGGGATCTACGTGCCGCAGCTCGCGTTCGGGTATCCCGACCTGCTCGAGCGGGCCCAGCTCTGCGAGGAGCTCGGCTTCTCGTCGTTCTGGTTGTTCGACCACCTCTACGGCCCGATGCTCCCCGACACTCCGGCGTTCGAGGGATGGACGCTCGCCACCGCCCTGCTCGCGCAGACCACCAGTCTCCGGGTCGGACACCTCGTGCTGTGCAACAACTTCCGCCACCCCGCGCTCCTCGCGAAGATGGCGACCACGCTCGACGTGATCTCCAACGGGCGTGTGGACCTCGGCATCGGCAGCGGCTCCTACGAGCCCGAGCACACGGAGGCCGGCCTCCCGTTCGGCACCTTCGCGGAGCGTTCGGAGCGGCTCGGCGAGGCGCTCGAGATCATCACGCGCATGTTCGCCAACGAGAAGACGACGTTCGAGGGCGAGCACTATCAGGTGCGTGACCTCCCGAACCTGCCGCAGCCCGTGCAGACCCCGCGCCCGCCGATCCACGTCGGCGGCGCGGGCGAGAAGCGCACGTTGCCGCTGGTCGCCAAGTACGCCGACGTGTGGAACCTGCCCACGTACGCGCTGGCGGAGCTCGACCGGAAGACCGCGGTGCTCGACCGCGAATGCGAGAAGATCGGCCGCGATCCGGGCGAGATCCGCCGCTCGCAGGAGGCCGTGCTCGTCATCGCACCCGACGACGCGTCGTTGGCCGAAGCGCTGGTCAAGGCCGACCGGCGGTTCCCGGGTCCGGGCTGGGGACTGCACGAAGGCGGCTACATCGGCACACCGCCGGCCATCGTCGACCGCATCGGCGCGCGGATCGAGCAGGGAGTCACGTCGTTCGTCTTCTTCTGCTACGACCGCGCCTCCGAGGCGACGCTCCGGCTCGTGGCCGACGAGGTCATGCCGCACTTTCGTTGAATTGAGGCGGCGCTCCGCCGCTCGCACACGGGATCCGGGGGGACATCGTGGAGGACGACATTGTGGAGCGAGACGGACGGTTCCGGCTCGCCGGCAAGGTCTGCGCGATCAGTGGCATCGGGAGCGGTCAGGGCCAGGCCGCGGCGATCCTGTTCGCGGCACACGGGGCCAAGGTCGTCGGTTGCGACCTCCGGGCGGAACGGGCGCACGCCGTCGCCGACGAAGCCAATGCCGGTGCCGACGCGGCCGGTTCGGGCGGCGAGGTCGTCGGCATCGACGCCAACGTGTTCGTCGAGGCCGAGGCGGAGCGCTGGATCACGACCGCGGTCGACGGGTTCGGCCGGCTCGACGTCCTCTACAACAACGCCGCGCTCGGCGACTTCGGGATGATGGAGGACATGTCGCTCGAGCGGTGGCGGACCGCGATCGGGTACGAGCTCGACGGCGTCTTCCTCGGCTGCCACTACGCGCTCCCCCACCTCCGGCGCGACCCCGCCGATTCGTGGTCGTCGATCATCAACACCGGCTCGGTCTCGGGCATGGTGTCGACGCTGCTGCCGGGCATGCCCGGTGGCATGGCCCACGCCGCGGGCAAGGCCGGCGTCATCGGCCTCACCCGGAGCCTGGCCGAGGAGTACGCGCCGGCAGGTGTGCGGGTGAACTCGATCTCACCCGGTTCGATCGACACGCCGTCGCTCGCGCTCGCCGACTTCGACGCCGACGAGGTGCTCGCGGCGGTGAAGGAGAAGCTGCTGATCAAGCGCCGGGGCCGGCCCGAGGAGGTCGCGCGGTTGGCCCTGTTCCTCGCGTCGGACGAGTCGTCCTACATCACCGGCGTCAACATCCCGATCGACGGAGGCTGGAGCGCCACATGAGCGACCGCGACCGCGAGCAGCTCGACCCGACGGCGCCCGACCCCGACGCGGTGCGGGTCAGCTACCCGCGTGACGACGTCGCGCTCGTCACGCTCAACCGGCCGCGCCGACTCAACGCGATGAATCAGGCGCTGATCGAAGGCGTCTACGCCGCCTGCGACGAGATCGACGCGCAACCAATGCTGAGGGCCGCGATCATCACGGGCGCCGGCCGCGGCTTCTGCGCGGGAGCCGACCTCGGCGGCTACGGGGACGTGGCGCACACCCGGGACGTCGGGCACGTGCAGCGCACGTTCGCGGTGCAGCAGCGCATCACGGGCCTCATCCCCCGTCTCCAGGGGTTGAAGGTGCCGGTCATCGCCGCGGTCAACGGCCCCGCGGCCGGGGGCGGCTTCGCGCTCGTGCTCGGCTCCGACATCCGGATCGCGGCCGCGTCGGCCAGCTTCAACGTCGCGTTCGTGCGCATCGGCATCTCGGCGTGCGACATCGGCACCAGTTGGCTCCTCCCCCGCATCGTCGGCGCGGCGCGGGCCCACGAGCTGATGCTCACCGGGCGCATCTTCGACTCGGCCGAGGCCGAACGGATCGGTCTGGTGACCAGCGTCGTGCCCGACGCCGGGCTGCTCGACGCCGCGCTGGCGAAGGCGGATCAGATCCGGGCCAACAGCCCCTTCGGCGTGTTCATGACGAAGGAAGTGATGTGGTCGGCGCTCGAGATCGGCAGCTACCAGGCGGCGGTCGACCTCGAGAACCGCACCCAGGTCCTCGCCTCGATGACCGCCGACGCCGGGGAGGCCATGCGCGCCTTCCTCGAGAAGCGCGACCCGCAGTTCCGCAACCAGTGACCGCCTCGTGCCCGCTTCCGGACCGCTACTCGCCGGTGCTGCCGTCGAGACGTTCCCGGAGGAGGTCCGCGTGGCCGTTGTGGCGGGAGTACTCCTCGACCATATGGAGGAGCACCCAGCGCAGCGACACCTGGCCCAGGCGGGGGTGTTCGAAGGTGGTATCGAGCGAATCGGTGGCGTCGACGATCGCCCGGGCTCGCAGGTACTCCTCGTCCCACGCTGCGAAGGCCTCGGCCACGTCGGCGGTGTCGACCCGGTCGAAGTCGGCGTCGGGGTCGTCGGGGCTCACCCAGAGATCGGCGACGTCCTCATGGTCGAGACCAGCGCGGAACCAGCCCCGCTCGACCTCGGCCAGGTGACGGACCAGGCCGAGCAGGGAGAGGTTCGAGGGCTCGACCGCGCGTGCACGCAGTTGCGCGTCGGTCAGCCCCATGCACTTCGACGCGAGGGTGGCGCGGTGGTACTCGAGGAATCCGATCAGCATCGCCCGCTCGTCTCCCGCGGTCGGGGGCTCGGGCCGCATGGGCTGCACGTCGTCCGCCTCAGCCGGGCCGGGTCGACGAGCGGGTGATGCTGTCAGGGTCGTCGCACGACGCGACCTTGGCCGGCCCGGGTGTCTGCCCGATGCCGAGCTCGTCCTGGGGCAGGCCGTCCACCACCGGCGCGAACGCCACGAGATCACCGGTCTCCGACATCCCTGGTCTCCGCATCACGACTCCTTGCTTCCGGGTCCGGCGCGCGCCTGCACCTCGTCTGCGATCCGCGCATCCGCGATCACGATGGCGACCACGATCCCGCCGATGAGCGGGATCGCGACACCGACGGTCAGGGTACGGCTGCCGCTCCCCGAATCGGTCACGCGGGCGCCTTCACGTCGAGGTGGGTGCTCAGGAAGTCGAGCGTCTCCGCCCACGCGCGGGCGTTCCCCGACGCGATGGCTTCGGCGGTGCCGCCCAGCACGAGATTCGCGCTCCAGGCAACCGTCGTCGGTACGACCGGGGGGCCGACGAGGTGGCCGGCGCCGACCAGCTCGACCAACCGGTCGTCGGCTCGCTGGCGCCGGTCCGCGATCGCGGCCGCCATCTGCGAGCTGGGCCACATCTGGTCGTCGGTGCCGCTGATGAGGAGGAGCGGTGCATGGACCTGCTTCACCGGGATCGACACCTCCGGACGTCGGTCGGCGTGCTGCAGTCCCGAGGCGTACGCCGGCAGCATCCGCAACACACGGGGGCGGCGTTCGCGGCGCAGGCGGTCGATCACGCCCCGCCCGAGGAGTTGACGCAAGAGCTTGCGCACGTCGGTGGCGACCCACGGCAACGGGGAGCCGGCCAGCGTCCACGACGACTTCTCCGGCGGCGCGCCGTGGCTCGGACGCGCCTGCCACACCACGCTCGTGGGCGCCACCGCGACGACCGCGAGCACATCGGGCGCGTTGGCCGTCGCGAGCATGAGGAGCACGCCTCCGGTGGCGACCGACGACGCGTGGATGGCGACGCGATCGGCGGCGACCTCCGGACGCGCCGCGAGGTCGGCGATCGCACGGGCGAACGCCTCCACCGGGACCTCCTCCAGCGCGTCCGGCAGCAGGTCGGCCTCGATGTAGGTGACGATCCCCGCGACGTACCCGTGCGCGGCCAGGAGCCCGGCCAAGGGGTGCGCGGCATCGGGGCCGTCCACCCCGGGCACCACCAGCACGGCGGGGAACGGTCCGTCGCCATGGGGGAACACGACCGTGAGCCGGTAACCGGTACCGCTGCTCGTCCAGATCCGCCGGGAGCCGGCCCACACGCGGGAGCTCGTGCACGACCCGCGCCCGCCGTGGGCGGCGACCGTGACCGTCGCGGTCAACGAGTCGGCCGGCGCACGGAACGCGACGGGAAGCAGTTTCGGCTCGGCGAACGCCATGTCCCACCAGGGGCGGGATGGATCGGCCAGCGTCGAGGTGTCGATCGCACCGTCGGCGTCGGTCCGCATCTCGGTCGACGAACGCCAGGCGTTGCCCGCGGCGTCGGTCAGGTCGATCACCACGGTGCTGGACGCATCCGGGTCGAGACCACGGACCCGGATCACCGGCACGACGTCGGCCGGCGACGGGTCGGGATCGACGGTCACCTCGATCATCGGGTCCTTCCTCCACCGCGCTCGCCGTGCCTCCCCGGGACGCGTGACGAGCCTACGGGCCATCGACCGCCGCCCGTTGTGCCCTTGGCGCGCGCGAGACACACTGCCCCCCGAACCGGCGCAACGTGCAGCCGGCGGGCAAAGGAGCAACGTTGGCGAGGTTCACCGACAAGGTCGCGATCATCACCGGCGCCGGATCGGGCATCGGTCGCGCGACGGCCCAGCTCATGGCGTCCGAGGGGGCGGCCGTGACCGTCGCCGACATCGCCGGCGACGCAGCCGATCGGGTCGTCGGGGAGATCGCCGCCGCAGGAGGAACCGCTCGTAGCCAGGTGGTGGACGTGGCCGACGCCGACGCGGTCGAGCGCATGATCGCCGACACCGTCGCCGCGTTCGGTGGTCTCGACGTGCTGCACAACAACGCTGCCGCACTCGACCAGAACGCGCTCGACCAGGACATCGCGACGATGGACCTCGCGTCGTGGGACCGGATCATCGCGGTCAATCTGACGGGCGTCATGCTCGGCATCCGCTTCGCGATCCCGGCGATGCTCGAACGCGGTGGCGGCGCGATCGTCAACACCGCGTCGGCTGCGGCCTACTACGGCGCGCACACGCTCGCGGCCTACGGCGTCTCCAAGGCCGGGATCGTCGCACTCACCCGCTACGTCGCGACGGCCTACGGCGAGAAGAACATCCGCTGCAACGCGGTCGCTCCCGGCGTGGTGGTCGACAAAGCCGCGCAGGAAGCCGCCGGCGGCCCGCGCGGCGCGCGGCTGAAGAGCTACGCCGAGGACCACGTGGCCGGGCGGCTGGGCTACCCCGAGGAGATCGCGTCCGCGGTGGCCTACCTCGCGTCCGACGACGCGGCCTTCATCACCGGCGAGACCCTGCGGGTCGACGGTGGCTTCACCGTCCACTCCCCCAGCTACGCCAAGGACCGCGCCAAGCGCGAGGCCTGAACCACGACGGCGGCCATCGACCGCTGGCAGCGGGTCTACGAGGGTCTTTTGTCCCGGACGCGTTCCGCCAGGGCGACGAGCGCGCCGGCGATCTCGGCGCGGATGCCCTCGTCGGCGATCAGGCCGTCAGCACCGACGATGGCCCGAGGCACCGGGATGTGGACGCAGGCGTCCTCGACGACGTCGCTCCCGCTTCGGCTCATGACGATGCGGAGTGAGTCGTGCGCATCCGACGCGCCGGTCGGCGAGGCCGCCACGTTCACCCACGCCACCGGCATCTCGTAGGTCGCGCCCGAGCCGACGGTCCAGTCGAGCAGGTTCTTGAACGAACCCGGGAGCGCACCGATGTATTCGGGCGTCGACAGCAGGAGTGCGTCCGAGGCCGCGATCCGGGTCCGAAGATCGGCGACCGCCGGATCGACCGGATCGTGGTCGTCATCCGGATTGAAGTGCGGCAGCCGGGCCATCCCGTCGTAGACCGTCGCCGCGATCCCGTCGGGCGCGACCGCGGCGGCCGTCTGCAGCAACGCGCCGTTGGTGGAGCCCGCACGCAGGCTGCCCGAGATCAGCAGGATCCGGACCTTGTCGATGGCCCCGGGCGTGGCGTCGGTCATCCACGATCCGACGCCCACGACGGGCCGGGTATTCCTAGCTCACGGGCACCCGGTTCTTGTCGGTGACGAACGGCACACTCGCGAAGCCGTGGACGTTGCTCATGTGCACGCGCTCGACGTTGTCCATGTCGATCTCGTAGTGGGGGAACCGCTTGGCGAACTCCTCGATGCCGATGCGTCCCTCCATGCGCGCGAGCGACGACCCCACGCAGAAGTGGAGGCCGTGGCCGAAGCCGACCGCCAAGTGACTGGGCCGGTCGATGTCGAACCGGTCGGGGTCCTCGTACTCGCGCTCGTCGTGGTTCGCGGAACCGGTGAGGAGCAGGACGCGCGAGCCCTTGGGCATCGTGACGCCGTGCAGCGTGACGTCGTCGGTGAGGACGCGGCCCTGGTACTGCGAGGGCGGCCAATAGCGGAGGATCTCCTCGACCGCGTCCGGGACGCGGCTCGGATCGTCGACGACCTTCTTCCACTCCGACGGATTCTGCTGGAACAAGACGACCGCGTTGGCGAGCAGCTTGGTCAGGGTCTCGGTGCCCGCGGAGCCGATCAAGGAGCAGAAGCCGATGACCTCTTCGTCGGTGAGCCGGACGGTGTTGCCCTCGTCGTCGGTCACCTCGGCCTGGCAGAGACGGCTGACCAACCCGTCGTCGGGGTGCGCGCGCTTGTGCGTCAACAGCTCGCCCCAATAGGTGGTGCCCTTGATCATCGCCTCGATGGCGTAGTCCGGGATGTAGGGCGGCTCCTCGGTGCGGTCGAGGCTCGCGTCCATGTGGTGTCGGAGCTCGTTGCGGTCGGCCTGCGGGACGCCGAGCAGCTCCATGATCACGTTCATCGGCAGGATCGCGGAGAACTCCTCGACGAAGTCGCCGCCGCCCTTCTCCGCCAGTGCCTCCAGGAAGCCGGCTGCGGTGTCCCGCGCGAACGGCTCCAACGCGCCCACGGCACGCGGTGTGAACACGCGGCTCACGAGCGCGCGGTGCGTGTCGTGCATCGGTGGGTCCATGAAGATCATCATCGGCAACATGCTGCCGGTGTCGAGGTACTCGAGCGTGGTGCCCTCGGCCGAGCTGTACAGCAGCGGCTGCTGTGACGCCTCGACGACATCCGCGTAGCGCGAGAGCGCGTACCAACCATCGGCGTGTTGGTAGACGGGCCGGTTGTCGCGCAACCACTTGTAGGTGGGGTACGGGTCGTCGTGGAACTCGTGCGAGAACGGGTTCAGCTCCATCGTGTGTTCACTCCGTTCATGGTGTTTCGGGAGGCGGTGTGGCCGAGGGCGGTGTGGCCGCTGCCGCGGGTCAAGGCTTCGACCATGGCCCCGAGCCGGCCGGGGCGACCGGTCGGAGGTCGAGCTGCGGGATCTGGACGTTCGGGGGCAGCGTGAGGACGTGCACGATCGTGGCCGCGATGTCCTCCGGCAACATGTAGCCGAAGTGGCGTTGGATGCCGAAGTACGGCCACTGCTCCATCACCGAGGCCAACTTGCCCTCCGGCCACGTGCTCCCGAAGTCGGTGAGGGTCGCTCCGATTCGCAGGATCCCGATGCGGATGCCCGTGCCTTCGAGCTCCTGGGTCAGGCCACGTGCCAACCCCTCGATGCCCGCCTTCGTGGTGCCGTAGCCGACGAGCTCGGGCCACGGGGCATGCGCGGACTCGGACGACACGAACAGGATGTCACCGATGGTGTCGCCGGGCATGAGCGACCGGATCATCGCCCGCGCACAGAACATCGTGCCGAGCAGGTTGGTCTGCACGTCGCGGGCGAAGTCGGCCGGGCTCTGCTCGTGGAACCGCCCGATGTTCGCCAGCGACGCGTTGTTGACCAACGCGTCGGGCGGCCCGAACCGCTCGGTGACGGCGGCGAAGAAGTCGTCGACCGACTGCGGGTCGGCGATGTCGAGCGGAGCCGCGAACGGGGCGCCGCCCGCCTTCTCGACCAGGTCCGCGGTGTCGGCCAACGCGTCGGCCCGCCGGGCGCCGATGGCCACGTTCCACCCGATGGCTCCGAGCGCCACCGCCGTCGCACGGCCGACGCCTCCCGAGGCGCCGGTCACGATCGCGGTGCGGACTTCCTGACCCATCGTTCCCCCGTCGACCGTCACGGCCGTTTCCGCGCCATCGCGCACATCTTGGCGCAGAACCGCGGGACGCCGTCAACATCCACGACCTCGCGGCCGAGCGGACGACCGGCTATTCGATGGCGAAGAGCGCGGCGGTGCCGGTCAGGTCGAGGACCCGGCGCACCTGGTGCTGCGGCGAGCGCAACACCACCTCGACGCCGAGATCGTCGGCCAGCTTGTGGCCGTGGCGCAGCGCCCTTGCTCCGGCCGGGTCGAGGAAGTCGACGTCGGCCAGGTCGATCACGACCCGCCGACGGCTGGTCATCGCCAAGGTGAGCAGCCGCACCAGCAGCTCGTCGCGGGTGGCGAGGTCGACCTCGCCGCTCACGATCAGCACCACGTCGTCGACCGGGCGCGGCGACGGCGCGGGGACAGCCGACGGGCCCAGGACGTCGAGGGTTTCGGGATCCGACCCGGGGTTCCGGGGGTCGAGGGACACGGTTGCCTCCTCCGTCATCGCACCGCCATGCGCTGAAGGTGGGCTGGTGGCTCAACCGCAACGAGAGTCTGTCGGTCAGACCATTCAGCGTCAAGGCGGTCTTGCCGCAGCGGCACGCGGTAGCCTGCGCGCTTCCGCGGTTCAGCAGGGAGCCGGACGTTCCTCTCAGGAGCTACGCCGAGGCGGGCGACGGGCGTCGAGCCCGGTCATCACCCGTGCTCGACCGGCTCGTGAACTGCAGAAAGCCGTCCGGCATGTCCCGCACGCCCTCCGCGACAGTTGCCCGCGCGCTCCATGGCTGATCCCTCGAGATCCGAGGCGACGCTGTCGGCTGTCATCCAGAGCATGGCCCGCGTCCTCTACGACGAGCACGCGGTGGATTCGCTCCTCCATCTGATCGTCACCTTCGCTCCCCGCTCGATCGCGCCGACCGACGCGGCAAGCGTCTCGCTGCTGCGCGAGGGGCCCCGGTTCGAGACCGCGAACGCGACCTCCGAAGAGGTCATCGAGATCGACCGCGTCCAGTACTCGACCCAGGAGGGGCCGTGCGTCACGGCCATCAAGACGGGCGAGCCCTACCTCTACGACGCCGCCAACCCGCCGGAGGACTGGCCGAACTTCACGGGCGTGGCCACCAGCTCGGGCGTGGTCAGCGTGCTCTCCATGCCGCTGATCCTCCGGGAACGCACCCTCGGAGCGCTCAATCTCTACTCCCACCTCCCGGGAGCGGCCGAGCTGTGGGACCGCGTGACCGCGACCGAGTTCGTCGATCACGCGTCCGTCGTGCTGGCCAACGCGGCCGCCTTCGCCGACTCCGCCCGTACGGCCCGTCAGCTCGAAGAGGCGCTGCAGACCCGCGACGTGATCGGGCAGGCCAAGGGCATCCTCATGGTGCGCGACGGCTGCGACGCCGACGAAGCCTTCCGCCGCTTGCGCGTGATCTCGCAGCGGGCGAATCGAAAGCTCCGCGAGATCGCCGTCGAGGTCGTCGAGAGCGCCGGGCCCCCGTCACCCGATGACGGACAGCGTCCGGGCCCGGTACGCGCCGAGTAGCGAGCTTCCCCCGGTGTGATGGGTCAGTCGTCGACGCGGATCTCGAGGTCGGGAGCAGGTGGGCCGTTCGACCACCACTCGGCGAACACCCATTTGCCCCGGCCCGCGTCGACCACGTAGCCGCAGCGGTCGGACACCGCTTCCACCATCTGCAGGCCCCGGTGACGCTCGTCCGGCATCGACGAGCCGTCCTCGTCGTGCAACTTCGGCGGCCGGGGATCGGCGTCGAACAGGGCGAGGACCGCACGTTCGTCGCTCAACAAGAATCGGCAGCGCACGGGGGCCGAGCCGTGCTCGATCGCATTGGAGGCCAGCTCCGAGGCCACGAGCACCAGATCGGCGATCCGCGCGCCGATCCACGTGCCTGCGGCCACCTTCGACAGCGCCCGCCGGCACGCTCCTACGTCGGTAGGGCCCGAGAGCTCGAGCGTCGCCACCACGGAGACGTCATCGAATTTCGCCCGGTCCGTGTCGAGTTCGAACGGATGCACCAACGTGTCTCCCGCCGCGACCTGTGTCGTGTGCTTGCCCCGTATGTGTCGCGGCCAAACTGCCGACCGCCGCGAGGCGCCCGGACCTCTCGGATCCTTTCACCCGCGAACGCCCTCCGGTTGGGTCGTTGTGAACCTGCCCGCAACCTGCTGAAATACGACCAAATCGTCACGCCAAGACCCGATCCGGACCCGTCGGGAAGTGCTTCCGCCCACGATCGGAGCCGTCGAGTGCCGGGATGCAATCGAGCACGGGATGACGCCCCGCAGCGCAGTGTCGTCGTGGAACGCGCGGTCGTGCGTGACGACGTGGTGGTGCGGGACCGCGCGGTCGTCGGGGACCGCGCGTCGCAATCCGAGTCCGGGCTGGACGGCCGGCATGGAGCGTGAGGTGCTGCGCGGCATCCTCCTCGGGCTGGACCGCGACCGTGCATGCGGCCGCGATCCGGGCGTCCGGCTGTTGAGCGCCTGCGTCGACGTGCTCGGCATCAACGGTGCCGGCATCACGCTGATGGTCGGTGACGAGAACCGGGGGTCGCTCGGCGGATCGGACGAGACCATCCGGATCGTGGAGGAGTTGCAGTTCAGCCTGGGCGAAGGGCCTTGCGTCGACACGCATCGCAGCGGCCGGCCCGTGCTCGAGCCCCGTCTCGCCGACCCGTCGATGCTGCGCTGGCCACAGTTCTCGGCTCCGGCGATCGAGGCCGGGGTACAGGCGATCTTCGGGTTCCCGCTCGTCGTCGGGACCACCGGGATCGGCGCGCTCGACGTCTACTCCGATCAGCCGGGCGAGTTGCGGCCGACGCAGTACCGCGACGCCCTGGTCATGGCGAACATCGTCACCCACGCGGTGCTCGAGATCCAGGCCGAAGCCGACCCGGGTTCGCTGTCGCCCCAGCTCGACGATGCCGTGATCCTGCGCACCGTGGTCCACCAGGCGACGGGCATGCTCTCGGTACAGCTCGACGTCACGATTCCGGATGCGCTCGCGTGCCTCCGCGCCTACGCCTACGCCGAGAGCCGCCCGATCGACGCGGTCGCGAAGGCGGTCGTCGAACGGAGGCTCCGCATCGACTAACCCTGATCCAGGCGCAGACCCAGCAAGGATCCGGAGCGTGCCGGACCATCCACGTGGGACGAAGACCGAGACGAAATGGAGGTGTGCGGTGACAGCACGAGACCGTTTGCTCGCCCGCACGTTCGTAGATGTAGCCGACACCCTGGTGACGGAGTTCGACGTGGTCGACTTCCTGACCACGCTCGCGAACCGCTGTGTGGAGCTCTTCGACGCGTCCGAGGCCGGGCTCATGCTCGCAGGCCGGAACGGTGGCCTTCAGGTCGCGGCGTCATCGAGCCGGTCGATGAACAACCTCGAGTTGTTCGAGATCCAGCATGCCGAGGGTCCGTGCGTCGAGTGCTACCACAGCGGCAGCGCGGTGTTCTCGAACGACGTGCGGGCCGAGCTCGACCGGTGGCCCGCATTCGGCCCCGAGGCTCTGCGCGCCGGCTACAAGTCCGTCGTGGCGCTTCCGATGCGTCTGCGCGACACCACGATCGGATCCCTCAACCTGCTACGGGAGCAACCCGGCGGCCTGAGCGAGGACGACGTCGTCGTGGCCCAGTCGTTGGCCGACGTCGCGACCATCGGGCTCCTCCAGCACCGCGCTGCCGGCGATTCCCAGCTCCTCACCGAGCAGCTGCAATACGCGCTGAACAGCCGGGTCGTCATCGAGCAGGCCAAGGGCGTGATCGCCGAAAGCGCCAACCTCACGATGGAAGGCGCCTTCGGGGCGCTGCGCCAGTACGCCCGCAATCACAACCAGCGGCTCAGCGACGTCGCGCGCGCTGTCTCCATCCGCACGCTCGCGCCCGCCGACGTGATCGGCGGCCAAGCCTCTCGGCCCCGCTGATGGTCCGCCCCCGTCGATCGCCACGCTCGTCGTCGGAGCCTCAGTCGCTGGAGCCTCAGTCGCTGGAGAACGTCGGCTCCGGCGCGCCGGGCTGGATGCCCTCCCCCAGCAGCCGGCCGAGGTCGTAGGCGTTGCGCACGCCGTAGTCCTCGTAGCAGTTGTTCATGAGCACGTGCGTCTCCTGCACGGCGTCGTCGAGCTCCCGGATCGATGGCACCCACTCGGAGAGCTCGTCGGACGAGTAGAGGTAACGGAAGCGCTCCGCGGCGGAGATCCCCTTGCGCTGCCAGTTCTCCGCGTTGCGCCCATGGAACCGCGCCAACGCCAGCTCGGGGGTCGTGTGCGCCACCACCGGCGGCACCGAGGTCTTGAAGCCCTGCGGCTCGTCGACGACGACGTAGGTGAGGCGGAGATCAGCGAGCAGCGCGAGCGTGCGGTCGCGATCGTCCTCGCCCATCCAGGACCCGTGGCGGAACTCGATGCCGATCCGGTGGTCCGGGGGCCGTTCCCGCAGGCCCGCGAGCACGTCACGGTTCGCGCGCTTGGCCACGAACCAGGGCGGCCACTGGAACATCACCGCGCCGAGCTTGCCCGCGTCGCTCAGCGGCCGGAGCCCGTGCTCGAAGCGGGCCCAGGCCTCCTCGAGCGCGTCGGGCTCCAGGTGCTTGTCGTAGACGTTCTTCTTTCCCGCGAACTCGGGCAGCACCGCGTCGCGCAGGTCCTTCCACAGCGCGTCGCGCCGGACCGGATGGCCGGTGAACAAGCCGAAGGCCTTGATCTCCATGCGGAAGTGCTCCGGCGTCCGCTCGACCCAGGCGGCGGCGACGGCGGGATTCGCCGGGGCGTAGAACGTGGAGTCGACCTCCACCACGGGAAAGATCGACGAGTAGTACCGGAGCCGGTCCTCGGCGCTGCTGGTGCCGCTCGGATAGAAGGCGGTGTCGCGCACGAGCGTCGGATCGGTCCACGACGAGGTGCCCACCGCGATCGCCATG
>JAODBH010000180.1 GCA_025463865.1 Actinomycetes bacterium
CCACGAGCAGGACGGCACAGTTCTGCTCGCGGACGACACGGACGATGGTCTCGCCGAGTTGCTCCATCTCCTCGCCGTCGAGCCCTGAGGTGGGTTCGTCGAGCAGGAGCACCCGGGCATCGTCGACGACCGCGCGGCCGAGCTCGACCATGCGGCTGATTCCGATCGGTACACCACCGGCCGAGACCGATGCGATCTCGGTGAGCCCGCACCACGCGAGAACCTCTGCTGCGCGTACCCGGCGTTCCTTCTCGAGCCGGGCCCGGCTCCGCAGGCCGAAGAGGTCGGCGAGCAGTCCCCCACCACCGCCCCGCCAGTCCTGCGCGGCCACGAGGTTGTCCTCGACGCTCAAGGCGCCGACCACCTGCTGCCGTTGGAACGTGCGGCGCAAACCGTTGCGCGAGCGCCAGACCGGAGACCGCCTCGTCGCGTCGACGCCGCAGAGGGACACGTGGCCCGACGTCGGCATGCGGAGCCCGGAGATCGCGTCGAAGAGCGTGGTCTTGCCCGCGCCATTGGGGCCGATGATGCCGAGGACCTCGCCCGGCATGACCGCGAGACTGACGTCGGTCAGTGCGTGGATGCCGCCGATGTTGACGCTGACCTCACGGACCTCCAGCGCGGGCGCCGCCCGGTTCGGTGGCGCGTCGCCGTGCTGGCCGTTCGGGCTGATGACATCGGTCACGATGGCCTCCGGCTCATGGTGCTCACAGGAACGTGTTCAGGTTCTTCGACGGTAGGACGCTGTGCGCCAACACGACGCGGCGGCGCGCGATGAGGAGGTTCCCGTCGACCCGTCGGAGACGGTCTTCTCGGCGACCATAGAGCGTGTCCCCGACCTGATCACCGCGATTGCGGTAGTCGATGACCACCGAGTGCGCCACGAGCTCCTGGGGATCCGGAGTCGCTTCGACCTCCACGTTGCTCACGACGTGCACGTGACGGGTAGGAGGATCCTCCGCGAACGCGGCACCGCTCTGAAAGCGGGCGACGCGCATCCGGAGATCCTCGAGGGTGTCGTCGAAGTACGCCATGTGGTCCGCACTGTAGGAGCAGGTTCGGTCGGCGCGGTAGCGGTTCTCGACCCCGGGAATCCAGTAGTGCACGTCTGCGGTCAGCAGCTCGAGCCATTCGGGGTAGCGCTCGCCGTCGAGCAGCCGGGCCTCGAGCGCGTAGAACGCGGCGACCTCGAGCGCGAGCACCGCGTCGAAGTCGACGTTCCGGGCGCGTTCGCCGGTCACCGTCCGGAGGCCGCGGTCGGCGGGTCGGTCAGCAGCTCGGCCCACCGACGGTAGAACGCGCGTTGGTTCGCGTCGTTGATCTGACCCCGGAACACATGGCCGGGCATGTCCGGATGCTCGATCTCGGTTCCCAGACCGAGCCCGTAGTAGAGCGGCTGATTCCGGGTCACGAAGCCCTGGTTGGCCTGGGTCGAGTATTCCCAGTTCTCCCCGTCGTCCATCTCGAAGACACCCGACGGCGAGAACGTGCGCATCGCGCCCTTGCGGTACGCCACCTTCAGCTCTTCGGGCATGCCCTTGTTGACCAGCACCCACGTCTGCAGCTCCGACGTGCGCGGTCCGCGAGGGTGCCACGTGCGGAACGCGTTCTGTCCGGGCAGGAACGAGAGGTTCGGGAAGACGTTCGCCGACGAGATGGAGCCGACCATGCGGGAGCGAATCTCGCCCAGCCGCTCGGTGACCTCGCGTTCGCGCTCGCGCAGGTAGCGCAGGATCTGCCGGTCGCCGAGCGTCGCGGCGTTGCCCACGAGGTCGAGGTTGAACTCCCAGCCGTGACCGTTGACGTTCGCAGCGAAGGAGTCCGGATCGTCCGAGAGGCGCGGGACGCTCTGGCCGAAGAGCGCCTGCGCCGCGGATTCGTGGGTCCATCCGGCGTGCAGCGCGTCGCCCGCGAAGTTCTCCGAGGCGATCTTCCAGTTGCACGCGAGGACGGAACGGATCGAACCCCCCACGAACTCGGTCCCGTCGGGGTCGTTGTCGAGAATGACGTCGAGGTACCAGCGGAAGTCGCCGAGGAAATCCTCGAGCGTCGGCGGGTCAGGATCGAACGTCGCGAAGATGAGGCCCTTGTAGGCGGCGACCGACGCGGTCTTGAGTCCGATGTCGCCCATGTCGAAACCGGGCGTCCGCTCGAACGCGGGCGCCTCGTAGACGCCGCGGAGCTTCCCGTCCAGGCCGAACGACCAACCGTGGTAGTTGCACACGAACCCGCGCACCTGGCCGACCTCGGCGTGGCACACGCGGTTGCCACGGTGCGGACACGTGTTGAGGAGCACCTGGTTCACGCCGCTGCGATCCCGCACGACGATCACGTGGTCCTCGCCCATCCACGTCGTGACGAAGTCGCCGGGCTTCGACAGTTGGGATTCGTGGGCCACGAACAACCAGCAGCGGGCGAAGATCCGTTCGAGCTCGAGCTGATAGAGGTCGTCGTTCCAGAAGATGCTGCGATCGACCCGCCCGCGATCCATATCGATGAGGTCGTTGACATCGACGCTCACGCCGGATCCCGTACCGTCACGACGTAGACGACGCCGTCCTCGACCTCCACGGCATACGTGCGCAGGTCTTCGGTCACGGGGAAGCCCTGGGCCTCACCGGTCGGCACGTGGAACATCCCGAAGTGGACCGGACAGATGACGAAGTCCTCGTCGAGATCACCCTCGGTGAGGCTTGCCGCCGAATGCGTGCACGTGTCGGCCGTGGCGTAGAAATCCCCGCCGACGTTGTAGAGGGCCACGAATCCCGCTCCAGGCACGTCGAAGCGTCGCATCGTGCCGACCGGGACGTCGGCCGCGAGGCAGAGTGAGAGACGCGCCGGCTGCTCGATTCCCATCACCGTGCGACCGCCGCCCCGTCGGCAACGAGCTCGAGGAATCCGAGCCCGGTGATCCAGGCCGGGACCGCCTGGTACTCGACGAGCTCACCCCTGACCGCCGGTACCGCGCTCATCGCACAGACGAAGTTGCGCAACTCGAGCGCGCCGTTCCCACCCCGCTCGACGATGTCTGCGTCGCCGTAGGCGCACAGGGCGTCGATGTCGCCTGCTTCCACGTGCGCGATGACCTCGCGGTCGAAGTCCTCGTTCACCCGTCCCATGTCGGCGAGGCCGACCCAATGACTGATCCCGCCGCTTCCGATGACCACCACGCGCTCGTCACCCGGGAACGATTCGACCGCCTCACGGATGGACCGACCGAGGGCCGCCGCACGCGAGAGTGGAACCAATGGCTCGACGCCGGCGGCGAGGTACACGGGAATCACCGGGATCGCTCCGTTCGGCTTGACCATGAGCGCATAAGGAATTCCGATCGAGTGATCCACGGTGATCGACTTCGCGACCGCCCAGTCGAATCCGTGCTCGCGACCGTGCCCCATGATGTGCTCGGCGAGCCGGGGGTTCGTCGGCATCGGACCGCGCTCGAGACCGGGTAGCCGCTCCAGCGGGCCGTCGACATCACCGATCCCGAGCAGATACTGGGGCAGGCAACCGGGACCGAAGAGGACGTAGTGGTCCGCGCCGATCACGACGACCGCGGTCGGGTCGAGCCGCCCGAGCCGCGCGCCGAGCTCGGCGTACGCCGCGCTGACCGCGTCACGCTGCCCTGCGGGCGCCGCGTCCGGAGTCGAGAACATCAAGGGGTCATGCGGGGCGAGGAACCCACCCACGACGCTAGCCACGGCCCGTCACTTCCCACCGACCGGCTCGGGGGCGGCACGCATCCGCTTGATGTAGCCGCCGAGGCTTCGGCTGCCTTCGAGCTCGAGCCAGTAACCCATCGTGAGCATCGGGTTGACCCCGAGGTCGACGAGGCCGCGCACGTCGAAGGCGACCACACGCGCCCGCTCGTCGTCACTCAGCTGGTAGCGCGAGCAGAAGTCGACCGGATCGTCGCGGAACCGCTGCTTGCTGGGTCGGTCGACGTTGAGATCGAACAGCGCCTTCTCCAACGCGTAGATGCTCACCGGAGCGATCCCTCCGCCACGAAGCCCTCGACGAGGGCGAGGAACTCCGCTCGCCGTTCGTGCTGAACCCAGTGACCGCAGCGCCCGAAGCTGTGAAGGGTGGAGTCGTCGATGCAATGGTGGATGCGCAAACCCAGCTCCAACGGGATGACGTGGTCGTCGCGCCCGTGGATGACCATGGTCGGCTTCTCGATCGTCTTCAGGGCCGCCTCCGGAACTCCCCGCACGATCGTCGTCTCCCCTTCAGGACCGGGGGTGGGGATGAGCTTCCGAAACGCCTCCTGGGCCCCTTCGCGCGCGCTCGCCTCGTAGCGCTCCTGGACCATGTCGTCGGTCACGAGCTGCGCGTCGAACGGGAACATGCAAAGGATCCTTTTCATGTTCTCGACCGTTGGTTCGTAGAACCAGCCCGCTCGCAGACCGTCGGTCATCGGGAACTCGCCGGAGGGGGTGCCGAGGAGCACGAGACGCTCGATCCGGCTCGGGTCACGCAGCGTCGCCGCGAGTGCGAGCCCGCCGCCGAACGAGTTGCCGACCAGCGTGGCCGTCGGGAGCTCGAGCGCGTCCATGAATCCGAAGAGGTGCTTCACCCAGAGCTTGATGTCGTATGCGGTGTCGTCACGGAACTCCGAGAAGCCGAAGCCGGCGATGTCCGGGGCGATGACGCGCATGCTCTTGCCCAACGCCGGGATCACGCCGGCCCAATTCGTCCACGCGGAGACCCCGGGCCCCGAACCGTGCAGGAGGATCACGGGTCGCCCTTCACCGACGTCGTGATAGTTCGTCCGATGGCCTGCCGCATCGATCGATCGACCGATCGCAGGGTTCCTGGTCGGGTCGGTCACGGAAATCTCACCCACCCCCTGCGAGCTGCGGGCCGACGCGCCGGTCGGGGAACGCTGCGAATAGAGCATTTGGAATTCGCTTCACTTCCACGCCCGAACCTCACTCGGCGAAGTGCGGGAGGACGTGACGCCCGAGGTTCGCGATGGATTCCATGCAGATCTCGTGCGGCACCGTTCCCATCTGGAACGTGAACATCAGCTCGTCGACGCCCGCATCCACCATCTGCTGGACGTAGTCGATTGCGTCGTCGACGTTGCCGTAGCACTGGTCCGGGTTGAACCCACCCTTGGCTTCGGAGCCGACTTGTTGTTCATGGGTCGCTCCCCCGCGCACGAGGTCGTATCCGGGCATCTGGTGACCATGCTCCTGGATGTAGTTGCCGACCGCCTCGGCCCGTTCACGGAGGGCGGCCTCGTTGTCCTCCCCGTCGATGTCGATGCGCGGCTCGGGTCCGTCGGTGTACCAGTGCTGGATCGATTCGGTGAAGAAGCGCTGCCCGCGCAAGCCGATGTTGCGGGCCAGGTCGCGGTCGTGAAGGACCACGGCCAGCGACATCCCGGCCAGGTGATCGACCGCGAAGTCGCCCACCACGTTCTTGGGGTCGCGCGCAGCGACGGCCTGGTCGTAGGCCTTGCGCTTGAGCGCCATGTCATCGGGGCCGGCGAAGCTCAGGGCGAGCGCGCCGACGCCGAGCGACCCAGCCAGGTTCAGGGTCTCCTCACGGCTGCACGCCATGAAGAGCGGCGGGTGGGGCGATTGCAGCGGCTTCGGGAGGATGTCGCGCGGAGGGATGTCGAGGTGGTCGCTGTGGTACTCGAACGCACCGTCGCGCCAGGCGCCCGGAAGCACCTTCAGCAGCTCGACCATCTCGTCGAGGGTCACGTCGGGGTCGACACCGAACGTGCCGAGCTCCTGCACCGTGGCGCCGCGCCCGACCCCGACGTCGACCCGACCCCCCGACAGGAGGTCAAGTGTCGCGGCCCGCTCCGCCACCCGTACGGGGTGGTTGTAGGTGAAGGGAGCGCAGACGACGGCGTGGCCGACGCGCACCCGCGACGTGCGGGCTGCAACCCACGTGAGGAAGACCTCGGGCGCACTGTTGTGGGCGAACCACTTCAGTGCATGGTGCTCGACCGCCCAGACCCGGTGGAAGCCGACCTCATCGGCCAGGACCGCCTGATCGACCGCGTCGAGGAACACCTGCCGCTCGTTCTCGCGGTTCGGGACTGCGACCTGACCCTCGAAGATCATGGAGAATTTCATCGTGACTCACCTTCCGAGATGCTGTGGGGGGTTCGGAACGAGCGGAGCGCGTCGACGATCGCGGCAAAGGCCGCGTCCGCGACGGCGTGGGCGCCGGCGAAGCTCACGAATCCGTGAAACACGCCGTCGTAGTGCAGGTGCTCGGTCGGCACGTCGGCTTCACGCAGGCGGTCGACGTAGGCGACGATGCCCGGGAAGAGCGGATCGACCTCCGCAGTGACGACCACGGTCGGGGGAAGGCCCGAGAGATCCGGCGCGAGGAGCGGCGACGCGTAGGGATGGTCGGCGTCCAGGTCCGCGGAGACGTAGTGACGGCAGAACCAGGCCATCGCCGCGGCCGTCAGCAAGACCGTGTCGCGGCTCTCGTCGTACGCGTCGCTGGTGCTGCTGCAATGCACCACCGGATACAGCAGCAGCTGCCCGACCAGCGGCACGAGATCGCGATCCCGGGCGAGCAACGCAACCGCGGCGGCGAGATTCCCCCCCGAGCTGTCACCCCCGATCGCGATGCGCATCGGATCGACATCGAGCTCCTCGGCATGGGCCTCGAGCCATACGAGGGCCGCGGTGACGTCCTCGACCGGGCCCGGGAACTGCGTCTCGGGCGAGCAGCGGTAGTCGACGGAGAGCAGCGTCCATCCGCTCTCGTTCGTCAAGCGGTCACAGAACGAGTCGTAGCTGTTGAGGTCACCCAGTACCCATCCCCCGCCATGGGCGAAGACGAGAACGGGAGCCGGACCGGTACCGGTATCGGACCGGTAGAGACGAACCCGGATCGCACGGCCATCGACCTCGGCGATCCGGTCTTCGCGGCGGGCGGTCGCGACCGAAGGCGTCATTCCGGCCGCAATTGCTGCGGAATCCGCCCGAACCTCGACGACGGTCCGCGATTCGACGGGGTGCATGACGGCGGCTAAGCCCGTGACAAGTTGCGTCGCCGCCTGGTCCAAAGGCACGGCTCTCCCCCCACTCGGTCGCCGTTGTCCGGGTAGGATATAAGTATCACGAATTGATGTCTAGCGGCCGAGGCCGGCAATCGGAGGGGATCCGTTCATGGGACGACTCGAGGGCAAGGTCGCGCTCATCAGTGGGGCGGCGCGCGGGCAGGGCGCCGCAGAGGCGCGTGCGTTCGTGGCCGAAGGCGCCCAGGTGGTGCTCGGCGACGTCCTGGACGACGACTGCGCCGCGGTTGCCGCCGAGCTCGGCGGAGCGGCGATCGCGGTGCACCTCGACGTCACCGATCCCGGGGACTGGAAGGCGGCGGTCGATCAAGCAGTGAGCACGTTCGGCAAGCTCACGACGCTCATCAACAACGCCGGAATCTTCCGCGTCGCGGGTATCGAGGAGATGTCGCTCGCGGACTATCTCCAAGTGGTCCAGGTCAACCAGGTCGGATGCTTCCTCGGCATGCAGGCCGCCATTCCGGCCCTACGCGCCGCGGGTGGTGGCAGCATCGTGAACACGTCGTCGACCGCTGCCCAGCAGGCGATGCCGGGATTGACCGCGTATGCAGCGTCCAAGGCGGCGGTGCGCGGCATGACGAAGTGCGCGGCCCTCGACCTCGGCCACGACGGCATTCGCGTCAACGCCGTGCTCCCCGGCAGCATCGACACGCCGATGGTCCGGCAGGGTCACCTCGAGGACCTCGACGTCGATGCTCTCTTCGCAGGGCTTCCGATTCCGCGTATCGGTCGACCCACCGAGGTGGCAGCGATGATGGTGTTCCTCGCCTCGGATGAGAGCGCCTACAGCACGGGAGCAGAGTTCGTGGTCGACGGCGGGATGCTTGCCGGGCAGATCCCGCCGGGCGAACCCCCGTCCTAGACGGCTCCGCGGGTCAACGCGACGCGGCAAACGCCGTCACGCCGGGGGCTCGCTGTGCGCGGCGGTGATCGCGGCGTCGAAGGCGACCGCGGTGTGCAGTCCACCGTCGACGGTGAGCACCTGGCCGGTGATGAAGCCGGCAAGGTCGGAGGCGAGGAATGCGACCGCGTTCGCGATGTCCTCCGGCTCACCCAGACGGGGCAACAACGTGTACTCCTCGAAGATGCGCTTGTCGGCCGGAGGCACGAGGTTGCGGATGGCGTCGTGGAAGATGACGCCGGGAGCGATCGCGTTGCACCGGATCCCGAAGCGCCCGTACTGCGTGGCCACGGTCTTCGTGAGCATCTCGACGCCGGCCTTCGACACGGCGTAGGCCGTCTCCCGGTGCTGGCCCCCGTGGGTCACGCCCGACGAGGCGTTGATGATGGAACCGCCGCCACGGGCCTTCATCGCGGGAACCGCGTGCTTGCAACCCAGCATCACGGAGCGGAGGTTGATCGCCATGGTGCGATCCCACAGGTCGACCGTCGTGTCCTCGAGCTGGTGATCCTGGCCGGCGAGCTGACTCGCGGCGGCGTTGTTGTGCAGGATGTCGAGGCCTCCGTACGTGTCGGTCGCGGCCGCGACCATCGCCTCCATCGCGGCGTCGTCCGACACATCGACCTCCCACGCAGTCGCCGCGCCACCGGATCCGGCGATCTTGGCGGCGACGCGCACAGCACCCGCGGCATCCAGGTCGGCGACCAGCACGCTCGCGCCCGCATCCGCGAGGGTGCAGGCGGTGACTGCGCCGATGCCCGACGCAGCACCGGTCACGATCGCCACCTTGCCGTCGAGGTTGATCACTCCGTGCTCCCGCTCCCGCCGCTCGATGCGCTCATCATCCCTCGACCTTGGGCAGGTGCGCGCTCAACGCCGCGTCGACGGTGAGGACGTGGCCGTTGACCTGACGGGAGAGATCCGACGCGAGAAAGAGGACCGCGTCGGCGATGTCGGACGGTTCGATGAGGCGGGGAGTCGAATGAAGCTCCTTCATGCCGTTGATCCATTCCTCGCTCATGTGACCCTTCGACGTCTCGGTGACGACGACGCCAGGTGCGACCGCGTTGCAGCGGACGCCCTGTTTGCCGAACGCGGTCGCAACGTGCTTGGCCAAGTTGATGAGCCCGGCCTTCGAGACGGAATACGCAACTCGCGTGTCTTCGGCGAGCCAGCCCGCAACCGAGGCGGTGTTGATGATCGAACCGCCGCCGCGCTTCAGCATCTCGGGAACGGCGAACCGACACCCGAGGAGCGCGCCGGTGAGGTTGACCGCAAGCGTCTTCTCCCACACCGCAAGATCGATGTCGACGACGTTGAAGTCCTGCATGATCACGTCGGCACCAAACGCGGCGGCGTTGTTGTGGAGCACGTCGAGGCCGCCATATGTCTTCACTGCGAACGCGACCGCGGCTTGCACGCTCGCGGGGTCGGACACATCGGTTCGGACGCCGACGGCGGTTCCGCCCGCCGCGTTGATCGCTCGAGCGACGGACTCGGCGCCTTCGGCGTTGAGGTCGGAGACCACGACGCTCGCACCTTCCGAAGCCAGCGTCTTCGACGTCGCGGCGCCGATTCCGGATGCACCGCCCGTCACCATCGCGACCTTGCCGTCCACCAGTCCCATGGCCCGCCCCCCTTGCCGCATCTTCCCGGACGGGCTACGGCCCGACGCCGTCGTCGGGTTCGACGAGGGCCGGCAGGATGCTATTTCGGAGCACTGATTTAGCGCAAGGAGCAGTCAGGCTCGCCCGCCGGTTGAGGAGTTACATGGGGTTTCCTGCTTGACGCTGGTACCGGCGATCGCTAAACAGAATACTGATCTGTCACCGAGCTGAAGAGGAAACATGCGCTCGATCCTGCTACTCGCGCCGCGCGGCGACGGAGCTCCGGGTGCCCTCGATGCAGCCCTCACGCTCGTCCTGACGGACTCCGGCCTCGACGCGGTCGTCGCCTCGGCGTTCGAGGGCGCCCCCGCGTTCGGCGGTCCGTGGACCCACGCGGTCGACATCACGCACGCGGAAACCGGCGAATTGCTCCCCTGGCTCGAGACGGTCCGACCGGCACTTGCCGGAGCTGTCGACCCGGGCTCATCGACGATCGCGGTCGGTGACGACGTGCTGTTCTTCGGGTCGCCCGGGTCGATTCGGATCTTCTACGCGGTCGAGCGCGCCCCCGACCTCACCTTCGAAGCGTTCGTCACCGTCTGGCGGGACGAGCACATCAAGTACGTCACGGACACCGATCGGGCGTCGTACACCCAGGTCCACGTCGACGTGGAAGCGTCGGCGCGCTCGGCCCGGGCCGCGGGCCTGGCGACCAACTCGTACGACGGGATCGCGCTCCCGACGTTCGCGAGCGACGAGCGCCTCCTCGCCGCGGTGACCGTCAATCACGATCCGGCCGAGGACGAGCACCTGCAAAGCATCACCCGCCCCGAGAAGGCATGCGGCGTGGTGCTCAGAGTGCAGTGATCCCCCATGCGGTGAGGCCACCCGTGCGGTTGGAAACGGGCGTGGTTCCTAGGGCTTGAGCGAGCGACCGATGATCTCCTTCATGATCTCGGTCGTGCCGCCGTGGATCGTCTGCACCCTCGCATCGAGGTACGCCTTGGCGATCGGATGCTCGGCCATGTAGCCATAGCCGCCGTGGAGCTGCAGGCAGGTGTCGACGACACGCTTCTCGAGCTCGGTGGTCCACCACTTGGCCATGGCGGCGTCGACGGGAGTCAGCGCGCCGTCGTTGTGTTCGAGGACGCAGCGATCGACGTAGGACCTTGCGATCGAGACCTCGGTCGCCATCTCCGCCAGCGCGAACCGGGTGTTCTGGAACTCCGCGATCGCTTGACCGAACGCGTGGCGCTCGTACGTGTAGCCAATCGTGAGCTCCAGCGCCGCCTCACATGCGGCGACTGACGTCACCGCGATCGTGAGTCGTTCCTGGGGCAGGTTCTGCATGAGCGAATGAAAGCCATCGCCTTCGACGCCCAGCAGGTTCTCCTTGGGGATCCGCACGTCTGTGAAGAAGAGCTCAGCCGTGTCCTGGGCCTTGCGGCCGATCTTCTCGAGGTTGCGTCCACGCTCGAAGCCGGGCATCCCACGCTCGACGACGAGGAGCGAGAGCGCCCTGGCATCCCGCCCGGCGCCCGTCTTCGCCGCCACGATGACCAGGTCGGCGAGAGATCCGCACGAGATGAACGTCTTCTGCCCGTTGAGGACATAGTCGCTGCCTGAGCGGACCGCGCTGGTCTGGATGCCGCGAAGATCGCTACCGGCGTTGGGTTCGGTCATCGCGATCGCGGCAATGAGATCGCCGGCGCAGAAGCCGGGGAGCCATCGGGCGCGCTGTTCATCGTTGGTCAGACGAGTCAGGTACGGGGCGATGACATCGTTCTGGAGCGTGAAGCCGACCGAGATGGCTCCCCCGCGGGTGAACTCCTCGTTCAGGACCGTGTTGTAGCGGAAGTCACTGGTACCGCCCCCGCCGTACTCGTCCGCAACCTGGAGTCCGAGGAGCCCGAGGCGGCCGGCGTCGCGCCAGATCTCACGGTCACAAACGCCTGCTTTCTCCCACTCGGGGAGACGCGGCAACACGGAGCTTTCGACGAAACCCCGCACGGTACGGCCGAAGAGATCGTGATCGGCCTCGAAGAGTCGGCGTTCCACGTGCTTTCAGCCGGCCGAGCGGGAGGCGGCCAGCACCTCGCGCCAGAGCTGCGGGTCCTGCTCACCCATCGGATAGAAGGTGAGCCGGCTCGCCACGTCGCCGAACCGATCGTGGAGCGCCCGGCCGACTTCCTCCGGAGAGCCCGCGACCGCGAACGCGTCGAAGACCTCGTCACTGATGAGGCCACCCATCTCGGCCCATCGTCCTTGCTTCACCAGCGCGCCGAGCTCCCCTTGGAGGTCGCCCCAGCCGTGGGCCTCGAGGACACCGCGGTACGAAGGCGTCGACGCGTAGAACGCGATGCGGTCCTTCGCGATCTCGATGCCCCGCGCGATCTCCTCGTCGGTGCGGCCGGTTGCCGCGAACGCCGGTCCGCAGATCTGGAAGTCGGTCAGCGCCTTCCCGGTCTTGGCGCGACCCTTCTCCAACGCAGGCACCGTCACCGTCTTGAGGTAGTGCGGAGTGGTGAAGGCGTGGAAGAAGAAGCCATCTGCGACCTCGCCCGCCACTTCGGTCATCAGTTCGCCGACGCCGGCCAAGAACACCGGGGGCGGGCCGAAGGTGTGCTTCGGCGGAGCGAAGAACGGCGTCATGAGCGAGTGCGTGTAGAAATCGCCCCGGAAATCGAGCTTCGTGCCGTCTTCCCACGACGACCAGATCGCCCGCATAGCCAGAACCAGCTCACGCATGCGAGCCGCGGGGTGTGACCACGGCATCGAAAAGCGGCGCTCGATGTGGGGCTTCACCTGCGAACCGAGACCGAGCACGAAGCGACCAGTCGACGCTTCCTGCAGGTCATAGGCGAGGTAGGCCAGCGTCATCGGCGTGCGGGCGAAAGCGATCGCGATCGCGGTGCCGATGCTCACACGCTCGGTCGCATCCGCGGCACGTACGAGGGACAGAAAGGGATCGTGATTGGTCTCGCCGACCCAAAGGCCGTCGTATCCGTCGGCTTCCACCGCGGTCGCCGCTCCGGACGCGGTGCCGATGCCGCCTTCCAGTGTCCAGTCGAACTTCATGTATCGGTGATCCTCGGGTCGGGGCCAGCGGAGAACTGCCGAGAAGAGTATATTCTTTTACCGCGGTGCGCCGGAGCGTCACCCCCGCACGCAACCGCCGCATCGCCCTCTCGAGGACCGCGGCCGTCATCGAATTGATGTGAGCAGTCGACCCGAGAGGTGGAACGTGGCCAGATTGGTTGAGGACCGGGTGTGCATCGTGACCGGTGCGGGACGCGGGATCGGGCGTGAGCACTCCCTCCTGCTGGCCTCGCAGGGCGCCAAGGTC
>JAODBH010000214.1 GCA_025463865.1 Actinomycetes bacterium
GCTTCCTGCATGTGGTAGCCGGAGATCGAGATCGAGTTGAACTTCGGCATGCGCTTGGCCGTGTACTCGATGATGTCGGCGACGATCCGCATGCTCGGCCCGGGCGGGTAGATGTAGGTGTTGCGGACCATGAACTCTTTGAGGATGTCGTTCTGGATCGTGCCGGCGAGCTCCGCCTCCGGAACGCCCTGCTCCTCCGCGGCGACGATGTAACCCGCCAGCACCGGGAGCACCGCGCCGTTCATGGTCATCGAGACGCTCATCTGGTCGAGCGGGATCCCGTCGAACAGGACCTTCATGTCCTCGACCGAGTCGATCGCGACGCCGGCCTTTCCGACGTCGCCCACGACGCGGGGGTGGTCGCTGTCGTACCCGCGGTGGGTCGCGAGGTCGAACGCCACCGAGAGCCCCATCTGGCCCTGCTCGAGGTTCCGCCGGTAGAACGCGTTCGACTCCTCGGCCGTGGAGAAGCCGGCGTATTGGCGGATGGTCCACGGCCGGTTGGCGTACATCGTGGCCCGCACGCCCCGGGTGAACGGCTCGAAGCCCGGGAGGGTGTCGAGGTCGTCCATCCCCTCGAGGTCGGCCGCGGTGTAGAGCGGCTGGACCGGGATGCCCTCGGGCGTCTGCCACACCAGAGACTCGGGGTCCTTGCCCCGCAGCTCCTTGGCGGCGAGCGCCTTCCATGCGTCCATGCGTGATTGGGCGGTGGACGCGTCGTTGGGGGATGTCGGATCGGCCATGGCGTCAGGGTAGAGGCGACCGCGGTGCCTCGGCACGCCGATGACCGTCGGACGCCGGACCCCTCAGCGGGACCCGGCGGCGAGGGCTCTCAGCCGGCGCGGCGGAGCGGGTCGACGGGTTCGGGCGGACGGGCGTTGCGCAGCGCGGCACGAGCGGCAGCGACCCCCTGGCGACCGGTCCTTCGGGTCCGGGCATCCAGGTTCCACTGCTTGCGGGCACCGCCCTCGAGGAGTCGAAGCTGCTGATTCATGGTCTGAGTATCTCCACGGTGTGTGACAGCTATTCCTGACAACGGTCGTGGGCGGCCGAGCGTTCCCCGAATCGCGGAAGGACGGCGCGAACGCCTCACTAGGCTGATCCGGTGCCGTACCTCGATCACGCCGCCACGACCCCCATGCGCCCCGAGGCCGTCGAGGCGATGTTGCCGTTCCTCACCGAATCGTTCGGCAACCCGTCCGGCGCCCACCGCTACGCGCAGTCGGCGAAGACCGCGCTGGAGAACGCCCGCGAGACGGTCGCCCGGGTGATGGGAGCGGAGCCCGACGAGGTCGTCTTCACGGGCAGTGGGACCGAGGGCGACAACCTCGCGGTCGAGGGAGCCGCACGCGCGGCGAGGGCCCAGGATCCGCACTGCGACCGGGTGCTCGTGAGCGCGTTCGAGCACAAGGCGGTGCTCGCGGCCGCGCACCGCCTGGAGGCCGAGGGGTTCCGGGTCACCACCATCCCGGTCGGCTCCGACGGCATCGTCGACCTCGCCGCCCTCGCCGACGCGCTCGACGAGCGGGTCGCGGTCGTCTCGCTGATGCTCGTCAACAACGAGGTCGGCACCATCCAACCCGTCGCCGCAGTCGCCGAGCTCCTCCCCGAGCGCGCGCCTCGCGCGGTGCTGCACACCGACGCGGTGCAGGCCGTCCCGTGGATCGACGTCGCCCGGGCCACCGCTCGCGTCGCGCTCGTGTCGATCTCGGGCCACAAGTTCGGTGGACCGAAGGGCCGTGGCGTGCTCGTGGTCCGACGGGGCACGCCGATCGTGCCGATGATCGAAGGCGGAGGTCAGGAGTACGGCCTGCGGTCCGGCACGCAGGACGTCGCCGGTTCCGTGGCGCTCGCCACCGCGATCGACGTCACCGCGCAGCGTCTCCCCGCCGAGGTCGCGGCCGCAACCGCGTTGCGCGACCGGCTCTACGCAGGTCTGGCCGACGCGGTTCCCGGCCTGGTCGTCAACGGCGACCCCGCCCGCAAGGTGGCGGGAAACCTCCACGTCGGCATCCCGGGCATCGAGTCCGAAGCCCTCCTCGTCGTGCTCGACCGCATGGGCCTCGCGGCGGCCGCGGGCTCGTCGTGCTCCTCGGGCGCCACCGAGCCGTCGTACGTGCTCCGGGCGATGGGCGTCGATCCGTCGACTGCCATCGGCTCGATCCGGCTCAGCCTCGGCTATTCGTCCGTGCCCGCCGACGTGGATGCCGCGCTCGAGATGATCCCTGCCGCGGTGGCGCAGCTCCGCCGGGCCGCGGCATGACCACCGTGCTTCCCGACACGGGCGCTGCGGACGCACGCAAGCCGGCCGGCGCGCCGGTGTTGGTGATGATGAGTGGCGGGGTCGACTCCTCCGTCGCGGCCGCGCTGCTCGTCGAACAGGGCTACGCGGTCACCGGTGTCACCTTGAAGCTGTGGGGGGGTGAGTCCGACTCCGGCTGCTGCAGCGTCTCCGACGTGGAGGACGCGCGCCGGGTCGCGGCCCAGCTCGGCATCGACCACTACGTCTTCAACTTCAGCGACGAGTTCGACGCCCGCGTGGTCGATCCCTACGTCGACGCCTACGCCAACGGCCGCACGCCGAATCCCTGCGTGGAGTGCAACCGCACGGTGAAGTTCGGCCGGGTCCTCGGGCGTGCCGATCAGCTCGGCTTCGAGCTCGTGGCCACCGGGCACCATGCACGCGTCGTCCGCGATGCAACCGGTTGTCATGAGTTGCACCGAGGCGCGGACCCGGCGAAGGACCAGTCCTACGTCCTCGCGATGCTCGGTCCGGCCGAGCTCGCGCGCACGCTCCTGCCGGTGGGCGAGCTCACCAAGGCCGAGGTCCGAGAGCACGCGGCGCGTCTGGGTCTGCGCACCGCGGCGAAGCCCGAGAGCATGGACGTGTGCTTCATCACCAAGGGCGGGCGCAAGGGCTTCCTCGACGCCCGGACCCCGGCCCGTCCCGGTTCCGTGGTCGACACCGAGGGTGAGGTGGTCGGGACCCATGACGGAGTGGCCGGTTTCACGGTGGGCCAGCGTCGGGGTGTCGGCGTCGCCGCCGGCGAGCGGCGCTACGTCACCGACGTCGACGCCACCACGGCCACCGTGACGCTCGGCCGTCGGGCCGACTTGTTGCGCGCCGAGGTCGACCTCGAGCAGCTCACGTGGACCGGCGCTCCGGTGCCGGGCGACGCCGCGCTCGTCGCGCAGGTGCGGGCGCACGGCGCGGGAGCGGAGGCCGTCCTCCACGGCGAGGTGCTCCGATGGGCCGAACCCCAACCCCGGGTCGCGCCCGGCCAGCTCGTCGCGTTGTACGACCCGGTCGACGGCCGCGTGGTCGGAAGCGCCGTCGTCGCTGCCTGACGGGGCTACTCGGAGACTGCCGGGAGGCGCCGCGTTCGGGCCAGTTCGCGGAGTGCGCGGGGGGCCACGGGAGCGACGAGCAAGCGGGTGGCGAGGACGGGTTCGGCCTGGCTGCGTCCGCGACGGACGCGGATGAGATCGGTCGGCTCGGTCAGTGCGATCGCCAGCGAGTCGCGCACCGCCCCGACGCGGAGGTCGATCGCCTCACCAATCGGTTCGCGAGCCGCAACGGGAGCGATCGACGCCACGTACTCGCGCGGGAAGAGCGTGCTGTCGGAGAGGGTCATCGCGTCGGCGACGACGATCCCGGCCGGCACGAGGACCACCCACCGCTTGGCGAGGCTGTGGATCGACCGTAGGAGCGCAACCGCGAGCGGCCACCCCACGACGGTGGCGATCGCGCCCCAGATCCATCGGCCGTCGGCCAGGAGGAGGGGTCCCGCGGAGATCCCGGCCGCGAGCAGCGCGACCGAGAGCGGAAGGGGGCCGAGGAAGAGCGCGGGGGGGACCTTCAAGGGGAAGCGCCGCTCGTCCCCGTAGGCGACGCCGTCGGCGGACGCACGCCCGAACGCCGGAGTGGCCCCGAGGACGAATGCGACGAGGGTACCGATCACGGCGATCGCGGCGGCCGCAGCCGATACTTGCTGCACGAACGCACTGACGATCGCGAGCACGACGAAGATCGGCGCGCCGGTCCGGACCGCGGTGGCTCCCAACGGCCGGGGAGTGAACACGCCGACCAGCCCGATCAGCCACACGATCCACAGCAGCGTGAACGCGACCACGCGCGTCGGACCCGACCAGTTCGAGAGCGCCTCACGCGCCGCCTGCCCGCCCGTGAGCGGCAGCAGAGCCCACGTGATGCGCAACAACCAGAGGATCATGCAGGCGGGCTTCCGGGAGTGGGTGAGGGGCGCGGTCGCCTGCCTTGGGGATCGGCGAGCAAGCGTCCCTATACTACGGCGCTCATGAGCCGAACCTCCGCTGCGGTTGCGCTCACGCCGGGACTCGCGACCGGCATCGGCAGTCTTCCGTACCGCGACGCGCGCGAGGCGGCCGCGGTTTCCCTGCGCTGCCTTCCGCAGCTCCCTGCCGCGCCGCAGCTGCCGGAGCGCACGCCGGTCGAGGGAATGATCGTGCAGTGGGCCCGCGCGCTTCCGGAGGTTTCGGTCGCGTCCGACGGATCGATGACCGTCGACCCGTCCGGTGCCGCGCAGCCGTTCACCGTCGCGTTCGACCCCGATGCCCACGGCGGGTTGCTCGCGTTCGTCGATCTCGCGGCGAAGCAGGCCGAGCAGCCCGAGCGCGTCAAGCTGCAGTTGACGGGCCCATTGACGATGGGCGTCGCGCTGCAACGCGCGGGCCTGTCGGCCGATGTCGCCTTCGCCCGCGCGGCCGTGTGCACAGCTGCGTGGGTGCACGAGCTCGACGCCCTGATCGCGCGGAAGCTGCCCGACACGCAGTCGGTCATCTTCGTCGACGAGCCCGCGCTGGTGCTCTGGTCCGACGACGACGCACCGCTCGAGCGGGAGGCGGCCGTCGACCTCCTGTCCGGGGTGCTCACCGGCTCCCCGTCGATCATGGGTGTCCACGTCTGCGGTGACGGCGACCGGCGCCTCGCGTTCGAGGCCGGCGCGCCGGTCGTGAGCCTCGAGGTCCGCAGTGACCTCGCCGACGACGCGGCCACGATCGGTCGCCACCTCGAGGCCGACGGGTGGATCGCCTGGGGCGCGGTGCCCACCGACCGGCCGATCGGCGAGTCACCCGAGGGCCTGTGGAAGGACCTCGTGAAGGTCTGGTGCGAGCTCACCCGTCAAGGCTGCGATCCGATCCGTCTGCGTACCCAGGCGATCGTGACGCCGGCGTGCGGTCTCGCGGGTCACGGCCCATCGCAGGCCGAGCGGGCGTTGCGGCTCGCGTGCGAGCTCGCGGACCGGGTGCACGACCAGTCGGTCGCAGCCCGCCTCACCCTCGGAGCCTGAACCGTGGCGGACGAGCGGCCGTCGGATGTCGACGACGCGGGCGCAACCGCGCCTGAGGACGGCGCCGCGCACGACGCGGCCGCGCGCCGGGCGCCGGATCTGCGTCGCCAGATCCAGCACCACACCGACCTGTACTACCTCGAGGACGAGCCCGAGATCTCCGACGCGGAGTTCGACGAGCTCGTGCAGGAGCTGCGCGCGATCGAGGAGCGGTTTCCCGATCTCCTCACCGCCGACTCGCCCACGCAGCATCCCGGCGGCAGCGTGTCGTCGACGTTCGCGCCGGTCACCCACATCGTGCCGATGCTCTCGCTCGACAACGCGTTCTCGCTCGAGGACCTGATGGCGTGGGCGGTCCGGGTCGAGCGCATCATCAGTGACCCGGTGCGATTCGTCACCGAGCCGAAGATGGACGGCCTCGCGATCTCGCTGCTGTACGAGAACGGGCGCCTCGTGCGCGGCGCCACCCGCGGCGACGGCGTCACCGGGGAGGACGTCACCGCCAACGTCCTCACGATCGCCTCGCTGCCGAAGCGGTTGCGCGGGGCCAACCCGCCCGCAGTACTCGAGGTGCGCGGCGAGGTGTTCATGCCGCTCGCGTCGTTCGAGGAGCTGAACCGCCGTCAGGGCGAGGCCGGTCTCCGTCTCTTCGCCAACCCGCGCAACGCGGCCGCAGGCTCCCTGCGGCAGAAGGACGCGAGCATCACCGCGAGCCGTGATCTCGACCTCTTCTGCTACCAGCTCGGCGCCAAGGAGGGCGGCCCGAAGCTCACGACCCACGAGCAGACGTTGCAGTGGCTGCGGGATCTGGGCTTTCCGGTGAATCCCGAGATCCAATCGTTCACCGACATCCAAGGTGTGCACGACTTCTGCACGCGCATGCTCGCGGAGCGCCACGACCTCGGATACGAGATCGACGGCGTGGTCATCAAGGTCGACGAGCTCGCCCAGCGCGACGAGCTCGGCTTCACGAGCCGCGCTCCCCGTTGGGCGATCGCCTTCAAGTTCCCGCCGGAGGAGAAGACCACGCTCTTGCGCGGCATCTTCGTGAGTATCGGCCGCACCGGTCGCGCCACGCCGTTCGCGCAGCTGGAGCCGGTGTTCGTCGGTGGTTCGACCGTCGGTCTCGCCACGCTGCACAACCAGGACGAGGTCGCGCGCAAAGACGTGCGGCCCGGCGACACGGTGATCGTCCGCAAGGCCGGTGACGTCATACCGGAGGTCGTCGGGCCGGTGCTGGCCAAGCGGCCGAAGGGCCTGCGCAAGTGGAGGTTTCCCACCAAGTGCCCGATCTGCGGCACGCCGCTGGTCCGTCCCGAGGGCGAGGCCAACACGCGCTGCGTCAACTTCTTCTGTCCCGAGAAGGTGGTGCAGCGGATCAACTACTTCACCGGCCGGGCCGCGATGGACATCGAGGGTCTGGGGGAGGAGCGGGTTCGCCAGTTCGTCGCCGCCGGGCTTCTCGAGGACGCCGGTGACGTCTACTCGCTCACCGTCGACGCCCTGCTCCCGATCGAGCGCATCGGCCTGAAGTCGGCCGAGAACCTCGTGGCCGGGATCGAGGCCTCGAAGTCGCGCGGGCTCGCGAGGGTGTTGATCGGGCTCGGGATCCGGCACGTCGGACCGTCGGCCGCGCAGGCGCTCGCCCGCGAGCTCGGCAGTATGGACGCCATCGAGGCGGCATCCGAGACCCAGCTCGCGGAGACCGAGGGCGTGGGGCCCGTGATCGCGGCGAGCATCGTGGAGTGGTTCGCGGATGCGAACAACGGCCCGGTGCTGCGGAAGCTGCGCGCGGTCGGCGTCGACCTGCAAGGTCCGCCGAAGGTCGACACCTCCGACATCGAGCAGACGTTCGCGGGGCTCACGTTCGTGCTCACCGGTGGCCTCGAGGGTTACACGCGCGACGAGGCGGCTGCAGCGATCACGAGCCGCGGGGCCAAGGTCACCTCGAGCGTGGCGAAGAAGACGAGCTACGTGGTCGCGGGCGCGAGCCCGGGCTCGAAGCTCGCCAAGGCCGAGCAGCTCGGCGTCACCATCCTCGACGAGGCCGCGTTCGTCGATCTCCTGGAGCACGGGCCGCCGGTCGAGCCACCCGAGCCGGAGCCGGGACCCGAGGCCGCGAAGCCGAAGACCCGCAAGCCGAAGGCGCCCCGGACGCCCAAGTCCGAGACGCCCGAGGCCGAGACGCCGACCGCCGACGGCTGAACCCGGTCCGGCTCAGCCGGTGGTGAAGGACCAGGAGTAGGTGCCCCGGTCCCGGTTGGCGCTCTGCTGCAGGTGGTAGTTGACCGTCACGGTGTGACTGCCGGGCTCGAGCCGTTCGAACTCCTTGCCGGGACCGGGACGGAAGGACAGCTGGCCCAGCGCGGGCACCCGGTCGACCTGGTCGTCGGGGATGTTGGTGCCGTCGATGACGAGCGAGCCGGTGAGGTCGTCGCGGAGGTCGACCGACACGGTCACCTGTACCCGCTCGAGGTCGCCGGGGGCCGGGAGCACGCTCTGCACCTCGCTCGGCTTGCTCTGCTCGGTGGAGTTGTCCTCGTTGGTGCGCGCGCTCACGCCGACGTAGACGAGCAGGTTCACGCAGAGGAGCGCGGTGATCAGCGTGATCGCCCAGCGCCAGGGGTGGGCCAACTTGCGCCGCTGGCGGATGCGCTGCTTCGCGTTCTGGCGCCCGGGTCGGGGACCGCGCGACGGCGGCTGGCCGGGTGGTTGCGGGGCGACGGTCCCTTCGCGGCTGGGCACGGATCGACGGTAGCGCGCTCCCTGCATTGCCCGGGTAGCGGGGCCGCGGTTCGGTAGCTTGTTGCACCTTGGCTTTCCGCGGCATCTCCGACATGACCGGAACGGTCCTCGCGGGCCGCTACCGGCTCCTCGCGCTGATCGGTACCGGCGCGAGCGGGAAGGTCTATGTCGCCGACGACGTGCGCCTGAAGCGGCAGGTCGCGGTGAAGGTGCTCCACGCCGCCCTGTCGGACGACGCCGGGTTCCTCCGGCGGTTCCGGGCCGAGGCCCAGGTCGCGGCGTCGCTGCACCATCCCAACATCGTCTCGGTCTACGACTGGGGCGAGGACGACGTCCCGTTCATGGTGCTCGAGCTGCTCGAGGGCGGCAGCCTCCGGGCCATGCTCGACCGGGGGATCCGGCTCACGCCCGCGCAGGCCGCCCACGTGGGCAGCGAGGTCTGCGCGGCGCTCGAGTACGCCCACGCCCGCGGCCTCGTCCACCGCGACGTGAAGCCCGCCAACCTCCTGTTCGACGAGCACGGGATCGTGCGGGTCGCCGACTTCGGCCTGGCGCGGGCCCTGGCCGAGGCCAGCTGGACCGAGCCCGCGGGTGCGGTCATCGGCACCGCGCGCTACGCGTCCCCCGAGCAGGCCACCGGCGCGCCCCTCGACGCGCGTTCCGACCTCTACTCGCTCGGCCTCGTGCTGGTGGAGAGCGTCACCGGCAACGTCCCCTTCGCGGCCGATACGGCGCTCGGGACCCTCGCGGCGCGCACCCAGAACTCGGTGCCCGCGCCCGCGGAGCTCGGGCCGCTCGCGCCGGTCGTCGAACGCGCGTGCCGGGTGACGCCCGCGGAGCGGTATCCCGACGCCGTCACCATGGGCGACGCGCTCGGCGACGCCATCGACGCGATGCCGATCCCGGGGCCGCTCACGCTCGTCGGCACCGGTGAGGTGATCGAGGACCCGAACCCGACGCAGCTCGGGCTCACGCAGCAACAGATCTACGACCAGGACGAGGGGGGCAAGGCCAAGGCGGCGGTGGGGCGGACGCGGTCGCCGAACTACGACCGGTGGGTCGGTCGGGCCGTGGCGGCGGTTGCGTTCGTCGTCCTGCTCGCGGTGATCGCCACCGCCATCGTGGCCCTTGCGCCGGGCGGCAGCGCCGAGACGTCGGTACCGAACCTGGTCGGGACGTCGAAAGAGGTGGCCACCGCGCGCGCCGGCAAGGCCGGGTTGAAGGTCGAGACCGTCGTGCGCTCGGGCGACGACCCGGCGGGTCTGGTGATGAACCAGACACCGGCTGCGGGCGTCTGGAGCAAGGACGG
>JAODBH010000229.1 GCA_025463865.1 Actinomycetes bacterium
GCACCGTCATGCCGAGGAACGCGAACGGCTCGCCGTTCCAGAAGTCGTGCAGCTCGATGCCGTCACGGCCGACCACGCGCAGGCGCGGGAGGTACTCGGCGGCGTAGAAGCCGGTGCTCATGATGAGGACATCGATCTCGCGCTCGACCCCGTCGACGTCGACCAGGCTGTGCTCCGTCACCTTCTCGACGGCTCGCGGCACGAGCTCGACGTTGGGTCGCTTGAGCGCCGGGTAGAACGTGCTCGCGAAGATCGGTCGCTTGCCCGGGTACGGATAGTTGGGCGTGACGGCCTGCTTCAGCTCCGGGTAGTCGGCGAACTCACGCTCGATGTAGGCCCGCGCCATCGCCTCGCGTGCCTGGTTGACCTCGGTGCCCGGCCGGTAGACGCGACCGTTGATCACGCCCTTCTCGAGCAGCCACCAGTTCTTCAGCCGGTACTTCCAGCGGTTGATCGGCTTCTTGAGCGCCTCGCGCTCCTCAGGTTCGAAGTCGCGTTCACCCTTCGGCATGATCCAACCCGGATCACGCTGGAACACGTAGAGCTTCTCCGCGACCTCGGCCACGTGCGGCACCAACTGGCACGACGTCGATCCGGTGCCGACCACCCCGACCCTCTTGCCGGTGAGGTCGTGCTCCGACTGCCACCGCGACGTGTGCCACTTCGGGCCGGCGAAGTCGTCGAGCCCGGGCCAGTCGGGATAGCGCGGCGTGTTGAGGAACCCGACCGCGCTGATGAGCATGTGGGCGACGAGCGTCTCGCCGGTGTCGAGGCGGACATGCCACTCGTGCGTGCGTTCGTCCCAGACCGCCTCCTCGACCGACGTCTCCAGCCGGAGGTTGCGGCGGAGGTCGTAGTCGTCGAGCGTCTCCTCGAGGTACGCCTGCAGCTCGGCCTGACCGGCGTGGGTGCGGGTCCAGTCGTGGTGCTTGAACGCGTAGGAGTAGAGGTGCGACTGCACGTCGACCTCGACCCCCGGGTAGCGGTTGTCCCACCAGGTGCCGCCGACCCCGGCCGAGCTCTCGATGATCGTGAACGTGTCGATGCCGGCGTTGCGGAGCTTGACGCCCGCGGCGATGCCAGCGAACCCGGCGCCGACGATCACGACCCGCGGCGTGCCCTCCGGCCCATAGCGATCCCCTGGCACCTGGCCCCCCTCGTCCGGTCGGGCCCGCAGGCTATCCCGGCCCGGTAAGGTCAATCATTGCATTGACCAACGGTTTGACCCGGGGGGGCGCCTTGATCGACCTGATCCTGCGGGGAGGCACCGTCGTCGACGGGACGGGGGCGCCCGGGCGCCTCGCCGACGTCGCGGTGCACGACGGCCGGATCGTCGCCGTCGGCGTCGTCGACGACTCCGCCACCACCGAGATCGACGCGACCGGTCGGGTGGTGGCACCCGGATTCGTCGACCCGCACACGCACTTCGACGCCCAGATCATGTGGGACCCGATGCTCGCACCGTCGTCGTTGCACGGCGTGACCTCGGTGATCAGCGGCAACTGCGGGTTCACCCTGGCGCCACTCGCGCCGGGCTCGGCCGAGTACCTGATCCCGATGCTCGCCCGGGTCGAGGGCATGCCCGAGGCGACCCTGCGCGCCGCCATCGATCCCGACTGGAAGACGTTCGGCGAGTGGCTCGACCGGCTCGAGGGCCACACCGCGGTCAACGCCGGATTCCTCGTCGGCCACAGCGCGATCCGACGCTACGTCCTCGGCGACGACGCGGTCGGCCGGACCGCGACCGCGGCGGAGATCCAGGACATGGTCGCACTGCTGCACGCGAGCATCGACGAGGGCGGTCTCGGCCTGTCGACCACGCGCAGCACGTCGCACAGCGACCACAACGGCGACCCGGTGCCCTCGCGCTTCGCCGACCGCGACGAGATCATGAGCCTGTGCGCGGCGGTCGGCGAGCACCCGGGCACGTGGCTCGAGCTGGTGCCGTCGATGGATCGGGTGTTCTCCGACGAGACCGTCGACGTGATGGTGTCGATGTCAGTGGCCGCGCGCCGCGTGCTCAACTGGAACCTCATGGTCGTGCGCGCGGGCGAGGAGGAGCGCGCCACGCGCCTCAGCGAGCTGCGCGCGTCGGACGAGGCGAAGGCGCGCGGCGGCCGGGTCGTCGCGCTCACGCTCCCGGAGGCGATGGGCTCCCGACTGTCGTTCGGCGACGCCATCCTCTACGACACGATCACCGACTGGCACGAGGTCATGGTGCTGCCCCACGCCGAGAAGGTGGCGGCCCTCCGCGATCCTCGCGTCCGGCGGAAGCTCGCCGCGGGCGTCGAGCACGACGGCTACCGCACGTACACCGACTGGGCGAGCTGCACCATCGGCGACGTCGGCTCGGCCGCGCTGCAGCCGCACGTCGGGCGCACCGTCGGTGAGATCGCCGGCGACGCCGACCCCTTCGAGACGCTGCTCGACATCGTGGTGGCCGACGACCTCGCGACCGGTGTCGAGCCGAAGGTCATCGGCGAGGACGACGCGGCCTGGAAGGAGCGCCTCTCCTTGATGCGCGACGACCGCGTGCTCGTGGGCGGGTCCGACGCCGGCGCGCATCTCGACATGATGAAGACGTTCGCGTTCAGCACGCGCTTCCTCGGCCACACCGTGCGGGATGAGCACCGGCTTCGGCTCGAAGAGGCCGTGCACCTCATCACCGACGCACCCGCGCGACTCTTCGGGTTGCGCGACCGCGGCCGCATCGTCGAAGGGTGGTGGGCCGACCTCGTCGTGTTCGACCCCGGGACGATCGACCGCGGCCCGGTGCGCATGGTGCATGACTTGCCGGCCGACGGCCAACGACTGACCGCAGACGCCGTGGGGATCGACCACGTCATCGTCAACGGCGTACCGATCCTCGAGCACGGCCGGCCCACAGGGGCCATGCCGGGACGCGTGCTGCGTTCCGGCCGCGACACCGACACCGTGGAGGTTTGAGCGATGACCGAGGTTGGATCGATGGACGAGCTGCCCTGGGTGATCTCCGTGGACGACCACGTCCTGGAACCCGCGCACGTCTGGACGAGCTGGCTGCCCGACAAGTTCAAGGCACGCGGCCCACACGTCGAACGGGACACCTCGCTGACGATTCCGCCGCACGACGGCAAGAAGGTGAACTGGCAGCGGGGCGCGGGCGACGGCCCGGTGGTCGACTGGTGGGTCTACGAAGACTTCCAGGCCCCGATGCCCCAGATCTCCGCGTGCGTCGGCTTCCCACCGGAGGAGATGACCACCGACGCGATCAGCTTCACCGACGTGCGGACCGGTTGCTACGAGCCCAAGGCCCGGCTCGCCGACATGGACATCAACCGCACCGAGCGGTCGATGTGCTTCCCGACGTTCCCGCGCTTCGCGGGCCAGACCTTCCTCGAAGCCAAGGACCGCGAGCTCGCGCTCGCCTGCGTGAAGGCCTACAACGACTGGATGATCGAGGAGTGGTGCGGCGATTCCGGTGGTCGCCTCATCCCGTTGGGCATCATCCCGCTCTGGGACGCGAACCTCGCCGCGGCGGAGATCCGACGGAACGCGGCGCGCGGCTGCCGCGCGGTGGCGTTCACCGAGCTGCCCAGCTACCTCGGGCTGCCGACCGTCCACGACAAGGACCGGTACTGGGACCCGTTCTTCCAGGCCTGCGCGGAGACCGGAACCGTGATCTGCATGCACATCGGCTCGGGCTCGCGGCTGCCGAACACCAGCGCCGACGCTCCCAACGGCGTGATGCTCGGGCTCACCTCGCTCAACGCGTTCATGGGGATGGCCGACTGGCTCCTCTGCGGCGCGCTGGCCCGGTTCCCGAAGCTGAAGATCGCGTTCTCGGAGAGCCAGATCGGCTGGATCCCGTTCCTGCTCGAGCGGCTCGACACGCTCTACGTGAAGAGCGCGGCGTGGGCCAACATCGACCCGTCGGTCACCGAGCTGCCGTCGAGCTACGTCCCCGGGCGCGTGTTCGGCTGCTTCTACGACGACATGGTCGGCGTCGACCTCCGCTACCACATCGGCATCGAGCAGCTGGTCTTCGAGACCGACTACCCGCACCAGGACAGCACCTGGCCCGACACGCCCAAGCTTGTCGCCCAGATCGCCGAACGCGTCTCCCCGGACGAGCTCGAGATGCTCGTGAGGACCAACGCCATCAAGATGCTCGACCTGGACGCGGCCGACCTCAAGCCGACGGGCGTTACGGCCTAACTTTCCAGTTGCTGCGCAACGCGTTCGGTACGTTCAAGTTCAAGCGCTAAGCCCTAGGTTCAGCCCAAGCGGGTCGTGCCTCCGGGTTTCAGGTTTCGCGTGGTTTCGGTGACGCGGCCGAAGAGCTTGGTCATCACTCCGTAGATGGTGGCGCCGTAGGGCCACTGCGTGACGACGCGGCCGGTGGGGGAGACGAAGTAGGTGTGGGTACTGGTCCACGACGTGCCGAGCATGCGCGCCTGGAGCCAGTCGTTGAACACGCGGCACACCCACGGCTTCACCTCGACCGCGGTGACGTTCTCGTACTGCAGCCGACGGGCGATCCGCACCGCGTACTCCGCCTGGCGCTCGAGGTTGGCGACGATCTCGCCGCCGTTGGTGTTCGGCCCGTAGAGCATCACGAAGTTCGGGAAGCCCGGCACCGTCATGCCGAGGAACGCGAACGGCTCGCCGTTCCAGAAGTCGTGCAGCTCGATGCCGTCACGCCCGACGACCGGGAGCCGCGGGAGGTACTCCGCCGCGTAGAAGCCGGTGCTCATCACCAGGACGTCGATCTCATGCTCGACACCGTCGACGTCGACCAGACCCCGCTCGGTGACCTTCTCGACGGCCTTCGGCACCAGCTCGACGTTCGGGAGCTTGAGCGCGGGGTAGTAGCCGCTGGCGAGGATCGGCCGCTTCCCGGGGTACGGATAGCTCGGCGTCACCGCTTCCTGGAGGTCCGGTCGGTCGGCGAACTCGCGCTCGATGTAGGCCCGGCAGCCGGCCTCGCGCAACTGGTTGACCTTGCTGCCCGGCCGGTACAGGTCGGCCCGGATCAGCCCCTTCTCGATCAGCCACGAGCTGCGCAGCCGCAGCTTCCAGTGGTTGATCGGCTTGCGCAGCGCGGCCCGCTCCTCGGGGGTGAAGTCACGGTCGCCCTTGGCGATGACCCAACCCGGGTCGCGCTGGAAGACGAAGAGCTTCTTCGCGATCTTCGCGAGCTCCGGGACCACCTGCGCCGACGTCGAGCCCGTGCCGACCACTCCGATGCGCTTGCCGTCGAGGTCGTGCTCGAACTCCCAACGCGCGGTGTGGAACTTCGGGCCCGCGAAGTCGTCGAGGCCCGGCCAGTCGGGGTAGCGGGGCGTGTTGAGGAACCCGACCGCGCTCACGAGCACGTGCGCGACGAGCGTCTCGCCGGTGTCGAGGCGCACGTGCCACTCGTGGGTGCGCTCGTCCCAGACCGCCTCCTCGACGAGGGTTCCGAGTCGGAGGTTCGGCCGGAGGTGGTAGTCGTCGACCACCTCTTCCAGGTACTTCTGCAACTCGGCCTGCCGCGCATGGGTGCGGGTCCAGTCGTGGCGCTTGAACGCGTAGGAGTAGAGGTGCGAGGCGACGTCGACCTCGGCGCCCGGGTACCGGTTGTCCCACCACGTGCCACCGACACCGGCCGAGCCCTCGATGATGGTGAACGTGTCGATCCCGGCGTTGCGGAGCTTGACCCCGGCGGCGATGCCTCCGAAGCCGGCCCCCACGACCACGACCGTCGGCGTGCCTGCAGAGCCGTAACGGGATGCGGCCGCGCCCTCCGCCATCTCGGAACCCGACATCCCGTCCCCTCGCTCTGCGACCCTCGCAGCCGGCGAGGATTCCTGCGAAGGTATCGCCCATGGCGACGATCGTGGTGAGCGGGTCCGCAGGCGGGATGGGCCGAGCGATTCGCAAACGGCTCGAGGACGCCGGCGACCGGGTGATCGGCATCGACCAGACCGACGCCGAGGTCGTGGTCGATCTCGAGTCGCCGACCGCGCGGGCCGAGGCGGTCTTCGAGGTGCTGCGCCACTCCGGCGGCGTCGTCGACGGCGTGGTCGCGACGGCCGGGGTCCTCTTCGGTCCCGGGTCCCGCATGGTGTCGGTCAACTACTTCGCCGCGGTGCAGCTCGTGGAGGGACTTCGTGACGCACTCACCGGGTCGGTCAATCCCACCGCGCTGGTGTTCAGCTCCAACTCGGTGACGACGTTCCCCGGTTACCCGCTCGCGGTCACGGCGGCCTGTCTCGCGGGCGACGAGGAAGCGGCGCGCAAGGTCGGCGACGTCGACTACGGCGTGACTCCCTACCCGGCCACCAAGCTCGCGCTGGCGCGCTGGGCCCGACGCGCGGCGCCGGAGTGGATGCGTTCCGGCATCTGTCTCAACATCGTCATGCCGGGGCTCACCGAGACGCCGATGGTCGCCGACCACCTCGACCAGTACCTTGCGCTCGAGACCTACCCGATTCCGGCCGCCCGTCCGGGCGCGCCCGACGAGATCGCCGGGCTGGTCCAGTACCTGCTGGGCCCCGACGCGCGCTACTTCTCGGGCTCCGTGCTCTGCATGGACGGCGGCGCGGAAGCGGCGTTGCGGGCCGAAGACTGGCCAGGGGAGCCGACATGAGCCACTCGGAGACCGAAGTCACCGGTGCGGACATCCTGGCGGAGCTCTACGCGCCGCACGGGGCCGACGATCCGATCCCGACGTACCGGGAGGTGCTCGCCCGGTGCCCGGTGACGCGGGCGACCAACTCCTACGGCAATCCCGCGATCGCGGTGTCCGACTACGACGACATCACGTGGGCGTTCCGTCACCCCGAGGTGTTCTCGTCGAGTGGTGACGCCCTCGATTTGGGCGCCGAGCAGCTCCTGATCCCGCACCAGGTCGATCCGCCGATGCACACCACCTACCGTCGACTGCTGAACCCCTGGTTCCTGCCCCGAAGCCTCGCTCCGATGGAGCCCGACGTCCGCCGCCTGGTGAACGAGCTGATCGACGGGTTCGCCGGCAAGGGGGAGTGCGACTTCCACGAGGAGTTCGCCAGCCTGTTGCCGTCGACGATCTTCCTGCGCTTCCTGGGCCTGCCGCTGTCCGACCTTCCCCAGTTCTTCCAGTGGCGCGACGACACCATCCGTCCCGACGTCGAGCCCGGCGACTACGAAGGCGCGCAGCGGATCCGCAAGGCGGCGGGCAAGGCCGTCAACACCTACTTCGTGGACGCGATCGCCCAACGTCGGGCGCACCCGGCCGACGACCTGATGACCGAGATCGTGCACGGGCGCGTCGACGACCGCGACCTCACCGACACCGAGCTGCTCGGAATCTTCCACCTGCTGATGCTGGGCGGACTCGACACCGTGACCGCGTCGCTCGACTGCATGATCGCCTACCTGGCCACGCACCCCGACCGTCGCGCGCGCATCATCGACGACCCCGCCGTGATCCCCGACGCGGTCGAGGAGCTCCTCCGCCAGCAGACGCCGGTGATGACGATGCCGCGGGTCGTGGCCCAGGCCCACGAGATGGGCGGCATCCGTCTGGAGTCCGGCGAGTCGGTGATGCTCGTGCTCGGCGCGGCCAACATGGACCCGGCGCAGTTCGACGATCCCGAGACCGTCGACTTCGACCGGACGCCCAACAAGCACGTGGCGTTCGGCGGCGGCCACCACCTCTGCCTCGGCGCCCACCTCGCCCGCCTCGAGATGCGCGTCGCGCTCGAGGAGATCCACCGCCGCATCCCCGACTACGCGATCCCTCCCGGCACCGAGCTCCACTACTCGCCCAGCATCCGCCAAGCCGAAACCCTGCCCCTCGTCTTCACCCGCTCGCCTGGCACCTGAAGCCCGTCGAGGCGCTCCGCGCGCCCTCAGGCCTTGAGCAACGCGGTCTCCAGCGTGAGACCCGGCCCGAAGGCCATGGCGACGACCGGTGCGCCGGCCGGGGGTGGGTCGTCTCGCAGGAGGCGGTCGAGGACGAGGACGATCGTGGCCGAGGAGCAGTTGCCGTGCTCGCGCAACGTGTCGCGCGAGGGGGCCATCGCGGCGTCGTCGAGCGCGAGCTCGTCGGCGCACACGTCGAGGATGCGGGGGCCGCCGGGGTGGACGGCCCAGTGCGCGACGTCGCCGCGCTGGAGCCCGTGCCGGGCCAACAGGCCGTCGACCTGCTCCCGCACCTGCACCGCCAGGAGCCGCGGCACGTCGGGCGACAGCGTCATGCGGAAGCCGAAGTCGGTCACGGTCCAGGTCATCGCGTCGCGCGACGCCCAGTCGGTGGTCGACGAGATCTCCACCACCTCGAGCCCGGGCCCGTCGTCCCGTACGACCATCGCGCCCGCCGCGTCGCTGAACAACGCGTGCACGACGGCCTGCTGGGGGTCGGCGTCGGGCGGTTGCTCGTGCAGGCTGCAGAGCTCGAGACAGAGCACCAACGACGTGCCGCCGTGCGCGGTCACGGAGTCGGCGGCCACCGCGAGGCCCGGCAGGGCCGCGTGGCATCCCATGTGGCCGAGCACCGTTCGTCGCGTCCTCGGCTGCAGACCGAGGGAGGAGGCGAGCAGCACGTCGATCCCGGGGGTGGCGTACCCGGTGCAGGAGACGACGGTGAACGAGGTGATCGCCGCGGGCGCGACGCCGCTCTGCTCCAGCGCGGCCCCGATCGCCGCCTTGCCGAGGGGCATCGCCTCGTCGACATAGCGGCGCATCCGGTCGGCGGTCGACCAGTGCGAGATGTCCTCGCTCCGCGGGTCGACGACGCAATGGCGGGAGTCGACCTCGGCCCGGCGCCAGAGGTAGCGGCCGACCCGATCCGGCGCCCAGCGGGGCTCGAACCAGGAGTCGAACAACTCCTGCTGGTCGATCGACGGGGGAGTGGAGACCCCGATCCCGGCGACCCTGGGCACGGCCCGCGATGCCGCGCCGGCGGTCACCACGGGTGCACCCCGTTCGGGCCGTCGAGCTCGACGCCGAGCTCGGTCGCGCCCAACCACTGCGCGCAGACGTCGCTGGTGGCGGGTTGCACCGAACCGCACCGCGCGTCGCGGAACAGGCGCTCGAGCGGGTGGCCGCGGCGCAACGCCGAACCGCCACAGGCCTCGACCATCGACGCCGCGACCCTCATCGCGGCGTCGCCCGCGAGCAGCTTCGAGCGGAACACCCACGCGTTGGTCTCGGGCGTGGCCGGGGCGTCGGAGATCGACAGCGCCGCGAACATCGTGGCCGCCCATGCCCCCGACAGCTCGGCATCGGCCCGGCCGATGCGCGCCCGCACCGCGGGCAGGTCGACCAGGCCCCGCCGCTGGAGGTCGGCCACCGCGGCTGCGATCGCGGCTTGGCCCACGCCGACGTAGACCGCGGCGTACGAAGCCACGAGCCACTGCGGCATCATCTTGGCCACGAGCGGCGCGAGCCCCTCGACCCCGCCGAGCAGCGCCGACTCGGGGACCTCGACGTCGAGGTGGATGTCGTGACTCGCGGTCGCGCGCATGCCGAGCGAGTCCCAGGTCTGCTCGACCGTGACTCCCTCGCCGGCCGGGACGACGAACTGGCTCGTCCGCTCGCCATCGAGCGAACGGGCGACGACGAGGTACGCGTCGGCGTGCCCGGCACCACTGCAGAACGACTTGTGGCCCCGGATCCGCCACCCGGCGGCGGTCGGTTCGTACGTGCTCTTCATCGCGCTGAAGCGGGACCCGACGCCGGGCTCGCTCATCGCCACGAGCAGGAGGGCACCGTCGGCGGCCCGTTGCAACAGCTCGTCACGCGCGTCGAAGAACGCCTCCGGTGCGCCGAAGCTGCGCACGAGATCGTCGGGAACCGTCGCCAGTGCGCCGGTCACGGACGCGTGCATGTTGAAGATCAGCGCAGTAGCCCCGTTGCCCATCGCGAGCTCGCGGGCGACCTGCACGTAGTCGTGGAAGTCGGCGCCGCCGCCGCCGAGCCGCGTCGGGACCATGAGTCCGAAGAGTCCCGACGCGCGCAGGTCGTCGACGTCGGCCTTGGGAAACGAGCCGTCGCGGTCGTGGGCCTCGGCCCGAGCGGCGAAGGCGGCCGCCAGACCCCGCGCGACGTACACGGGGTTGGTCATGCGCCCGCCTTCACGCCCACGCCCTGGTACACGACGTTGGTGAATCGGGTCCGGAGCATCTGCACGTCGACCCGGCGGCCCGCGAGCCACGCGAGGCCCTGCCCGAGCGCGGGCCGCAGCCCGTGCACCCGGAGCGCGATGCCCCCGGTCGCGCACAGGCGGACGAGGCGGTCGGGGTCGACGAAGAGCGCGGGATCGTGGATGCCGTAGGGCGCGACGCGGGCGCGTTCCGCGATGGTGACCATCAGCAGCTTGCACAGCCGGGTGTCGGCGAGCGTGTCGATGACGAGGAGGCCGCCGGGCCGGAGGATGCGGGCAACCTCGGCGACGACCGCATCGAGATCGACGACGTGCTCGAGGATCTCGCCCGCGACGACCACGTCGGCGACGCCCGACGCGATCGGCAGCCGGTGCGCGTCGGCCTGGACCGCGACGACACCGTGCTCCCGCGCGATGCGGGCGGCCTGGGCACCGATGTCGACGCCGATGTGGCGATAGCCCTTGCCCGCGAGGTGGGGGGCGGTGAGCCCGCCGCCGCAGCCCACGTCGACCAGAAGCGCGCCCGGCGCGGCGGCCTCCGGCACCAGCGCGGCGCGGGCCGCGGCCAACCAGTGGAGCGCACAGAAGGCGCCGCCGGGATCCCACCACTCGTGCGCGAGATCGTCGTACTGCCGGGGGTCGTTGCGCTCACGTACGACCGTGGCCATGGGCGAACACTAGCGACGGGTCCCGGTCGGGACACCGTCGCCCGACGGCCTACAGCGCCTCTTCGCCGGCCTCGCCGGTGCGGACGCGGTACAGCTGCTCGACGTTCGTGACCCACACCTTCCCGTCGCCGATCTTGCCGGTGCGGGCGGCATCGATCATGGCCCGGGCGACGTCATCGACGTTGCGGTCGTCGACGAGCACCTCGACCCGGACCTTCGGCAGGAAGTCGACCTCGTACTCCGCGCCTCGGAAGGTCTCGGAGTGACCCCGCTGACGCCCGAAGCCCTGCACCTCGGAGACGGTCATCCCGTTGACGTCGAGATCCTTCAACGCGTCCTTCACCGCAGAGACCTTGAACGGCTTGAAGATCCCGGTCACCAGCTTCACGACAGCTCCTCCAGCCCTTCGGGCACTCAGACCAGCTCCGAGGAGTACGCCGCCTCGGCGTGTTGCGTGACGTCGAGGCCCTCTTCCTCGTCGTCCTCCGAGACCCGGAGACCTCCGGGCAGAACCCGCTTGAGGACCAGGCAGATGAGACCGGTGACCACGAACGAGTAGGCGAGCGTGGCGCCCACCGCGAGCGTCTGCTCCCCGAGCAGACCCCAACGGCCACCGAGGAACAGGCCGTCGCTCGGCCCGTTCACCGCCGCGTCGGCGAACAGCCCGAGCAGCAACGAGCCGACGATCCCCCCGACGAGGTGGACGCCGATCACGTCGAGCGAGTCGTCGAAGCCGAACCGGAACTTCATCCGCACCGCGAAGAAGCACGCGGCCCCGGCGGCCGCACCGACCCAGATCGGGGACATGCCGCCGACGAACCCGGCACACGGGGTGATCGCCACGAGCCCGGCTACCGCGCCCGACGCGGCGCCGAGTGTGGTCGCGTGACCCTGCTGCAGCTTCTCAGCTGCGAGCCAGGCCAACATCCCCGCCGCGGCGGCGAGCTGGGTGTTCAGGAACGCCTGCGCCGCGACGCCGTTGGCGGCGAGGGCCGAGCCGGCATTGAACCCGAACCAGCCGAACCAGAGCATGCCCGTGCCGAGCAACGTGAGCGGGAGCGAGTGGGGGAGCATCGCCCGTTTCGGCCAACCCCGTCGCTTCCCGAGCACGAGCACGACCGCGAGCGCGGCGACGCCGGCGTTGACGTGGACGACGAGACCACCCGCGAAGTCGAGCGCGCCCCGCTGGGCCAGCCATCCCGACGGCGAGAACACCCAGTGCGCCACCGGGGCGTAGACGAGGATCATCCAGAGCCCGAGGAACCAGGCCCACGCCGCGAAGCGCATCCGGTCGGCGATCGCCCCGGTGATGAGGGCGGGGGTGATGACCGCGAACATCATCTGGTAGCTCATGAACGCCGCGGGCGGGACGGGCAGGTGGAAGCCCGGCGGCAACGTCGATCCGACGTGCTCCACCCACGCGAAGTCGAAGTTGCCGATCAGCCGGCCGGAACCACCGAAGGCCAGCGAGTACACGACCACGGCCCAGAGGATGCTCACGAGCCCCAGCGAGAAGAAGTTCTGCATCAGCATCCCGAGGACGTTCTTCGCCCGGACCATGCCGCCGTAGAACAGCGCGAGGCCCGGCGTCATGAACATCACCAGGGCGGCGGACACGAGCAGCCAGGCCGTGTCGCCCGCGTTGACCTTCACGTGAACCCCCCGTGCTGAACAGCATCTGACGCGAACGTTGCGGGATCCTATGATACCTGGGCCCGCGCCCGCAGGGTCCGGTCGTGGCGTTCGCCGATCGACGGCCGAGACCCCGGGCGACAGTTCCCGGACGGTCCCGTGCCGCGTCACGCAGGGACCGCTCGGTCCTCGACGCGCCGACACGTCTGGGCTCGGCACTGTTCGAGGTCGTGCA
>JAODBH010000240.1 GCA_025463865.1 Actinomycetes bacterium
CTGGCCGAGGATGTCGGTGAGGGTCGTGTACTTGCCCTCGGCGAACACGAGGCCCATCGCGATGCCGGCGACCGGGGCCTTGATCGGGACGCCCGCGTCCATCAGCGAGAGCGTGCTGCCGCAGACCGAGGCCATCGAGGTGCTGCCGTTGGATGCGAGCACGTCGGAGACGATGCGGAGCGCGTAGGGCCACTCCTCGACCGACGGGATCACCGGCACGAGCGCACGTTCGGCGAGCGCGCCGTGGCCGATCTCCCGGCGCTTCGGCGAGCCGACGCGCCCCGTCTCACCAGTGGAGAACGGCGGGAAGTTGTAGTGGTGCATGTAGCGCTTGCGGTCGTCGATGCCGATCGAGTCGACCATCTGCTCCATGCGCTGCATCCCGAGCGTGAGCACGCTGAGGACCTGGGTCTCGCCCCGCTGGAAGAGACCCGAGCCGTGCGCGGTATCGAGGATGCCGACCTCGGCCGAGAGCGGGCGGATGTCGGCGGTGCCACGGCCGTCGATGCGCACGCCGGTGGTGACGATGCGGTGGCGCACGATCTGCTTCTGCAGCGACGAGAAGGCCTTCTTGACCTCACCCGAGCGACCCGCGAACTGGGCGGGAGCGTCGGCGGAACCCACGAGCTCCGCGAGGACGACGTCCTTGAGCTCGTCGAGACGGACCTGGCGGTCGTGCTTGTCGCCGATCGACATCGCCTCGCCCACGCCGTCGCGCACGAGCGCGGCGACCGCGTCGAACACGTCGGGCTGGTAGTCGACGTGCTCGTCGTAGGCGATCAGCTCGATCGGGCCGTTCTTCTCCTGCACCTTGGCGACGAGGTCGAGCTGGAGCTGGACCGAAGCCTTGATCCACTTCTTGGCCTCTTCGAGGCCCTCGACGATGACGTCCTCGGTGACCTTGGGCGCGCCGGCCCCGTAGAGACGGTCGGACGCCTCGGTGCCACCGGCCTCGACCATCATGATGGCGACGTCGCCGTCGTGGAGCTGGCGACCGGCCACGACGAGCTCGAACGTGGACTCGTCACCCTGCTGGTAGGTGGGGTGCGCGACCCAGTTGCCGTCGACGTGCGCGAGACGCACCGCGCCGATCGGGCCGTTGAACGGGATGCCGGAGACCATCAGAGCCGCGGAGGCGCCGTTGATCGAGGCGACGTCGTGCGGGTTCTCGAGGTCGGCGCCCATGATCGTGGCGATGACCTGGACCTCGTTGCGGAAGCCGGCCGGGAACGACGGGCGCAACGGCCGGTCGGTGAGCCGGCACGTGAGGATCGCAGCCTCGCCGGGCCGGCCTTCGCGACGGAAGAACGAGCCCGGGATCTTGCCCGCGGCGTACATCCGCTCCTCGACGTCGACCGTCAGGGGGAAGAAGTCGATGCCCTCACGGGGCTTCGAGGTGGCGACCGTGCTGAGCAGCACCGTCTTGCCGACGGTGACGAGCACGGCGCCGGCGGCCAGGCTCGCGAGCCGACCGGTCTCCATCGTCATCGTGAGACCGTCGGCGTTGATGGGTCCGGAGACCTGAATGGCGTCCGCCATGGAACGCTCCTTTGCTTGGTTGAAGCGGGAGCGACCGGTTCTCAGTGGTCAACGTCCGGACGGGCTTCGCCCGGGCGGTGGCCACTGACAACCGCGCTCGCTCCTGCTGGGGGTGCATTCGCGAGACGAGGAGCGGAGATTCCGCTCCTCGTGAATGTCGGTTAGCGGCGCAGACCGAGTTTCGCGATCAGATTCCGGTATCGCTCGACGTCGTTGCTCCTCAGGTAGTCGAGGAAGCGACGACGCCGGCCGACGAGCATCAGGAGCCCGCGCCGGGAGTGATGGTCGTGCTTGTGGAGCTTGAGGTGCTCAGTGAGGTGGTTGATCCGCCCCGTGAGGAGCGCCACCTGGACCTCGGGGGAACCGGTGTCCGACTCGTGGAGGCGGTGTTCGGCGATGGTTGCAGCAGTATCGGGCATACGCGAGCTTTGAACCTTCGTGACGTGCGCAAACGGCTCGGAACGGTTCCTGAGCCGGGGTCAAGGGTAGCAGGGCCGCACGTCCGGGTCTCCTGGACCGCCGAGGTTCAGGCCCGGTCGACGAAGCGGACCGACACCGGCTGCTCGTCGAAGTCGGCGCGTTCGGCGGGGACCACCAGCTCCAGGCGGGACGGATCGGCCCCCGGAACGGCAGCCGGAGAGATCTCGGCGACGGTGATCTCGGCCCGGTGCCGCATGCCGTCGGGGCCGAGCAGCTCGCCCAGGTAACGGCCCTCGGCCGGCAGACAGATCTCGGCGGGTACGAGCACGCTTCCGGCTCCCCCGCCGGTGCCCTGCACCTCGTGCGGTCGGCCGAGCAACGCCGCGGCCGCCTCGACGTCGGAGTCGGCCAGGCAGGAGCGCACGCGCGTCGACGAGATCGGTTCGTGGTCGTGGCCCCCTGCGGCGACCAGGCCGAGTCCGATGACCTCGAACCCGAGCGCCGAGCCGGCCGCTTCGAGCATCGCGACGTTGCCCGACCGCTTGTAACCGAAGTGGAAGTCGGCGCCCACGACGACGATGCGCGCGTCGAGCAGCTTCACGAGCACGTTGCGGACGAAGTCCTCGGCCGGCTCCTGGCTCCGGGCCCGGTCGAAGTGGAGCAGCGCGCACACGTCGACGTCGCCCGTGCCTTCGAGCAGGTCGAGCTTCTGGTCGAGGCTCGTGAGCAGCTTGGGCGCACTGTCGGGCCGCACCACCTGGGCGGGATGACGGTCGAAGGTGACGACCGCGGCGTCGAGGTCGCGGGCGGAGGCGAGCTCGCGCACCAACCGAAGCAGAGCCTGGTGACCCCGGTGGACCCCGTCATAGGCGCCGATCGTCACCACGGTCCCCGACTCCGGGGAGGCGGTGTCGCCGGTCTCGCGCAGCAGCTTCACGGGCTCAGTCTGCCCCGCCGCCGGTGGCTCCCTGTCCATCGGCCCGCGCACCGGCCGAGCCGCCGGCCATGACCACCGCGGGCTTGAGCGCCTTGCCCCGCCGCTCGTAGACGGCGAGCAGGCTGCCGTCCGGGCCCACGAGCGCGAAGGGACCGGGCAGCTCGTCGGCGACGCCGATCACGGGCGCCGGGAACACCGCTCCGTGGCCGACCCCGTCGACCAGCTCGTCGTCGACCCGGACCGACGCGAGCTCGCGGGTTGCTGCGATCGGTGGCAGCACGACCGACGTGGGATCGGCCTCGATCTGCTCGAGCGTGGCGGCCTCGTCGAGCCCGAAGCTCGAGACGCGGGTGCGGCGCAGGCTCGCGAGATGCGCGGGACCGCCGAGTGCGGCACCGAGATCGGCGGCCAGCGAACGGATGTAGGTGCCGGTGCCACATTCGACGACGACCGTCGCGCGCGGGAAGGAGCCCGGCTCGAAGTCGAGCAACTCGAATCGGTCGATGCGCACGCTGCGCGCCGGCCGCTCGATCTCCTGGCCCTCGCGCGCCATCTCGTAGAGCTTGCGGCCGCCGATCTTGATCGCCGACACCATCGGCGGCACCTGCTCGATCGTGCCGTGGAACCGGCGCATCGCGCGCTCGACGTCGTCCCGGTCGATCGGCATCGCGCGGCGCTCGAGCACCGCGCCCGCCGCGTCGAGCGTGTCGGTCGCGACCCCGAACGCCACGACACCCTCGTACGTCTTGCCCGAGTCCTGGACGAACCGCAGCAGCCGGGTCGCACGGCCGAGCGCGACGACGAGCACACCCGTGGCATCGGGATCGAGGGTGCCGGCGTGGCCGATGCGGCGCTGGCCGTAGATCCGGCGCAACCGACCGACGACGTCGTGCGACGTGCAGCCCGTCGGCTTGTCCACCACCACGAGTCCGTCGGTTGCCACGACCGGCAGCGTACGGGCTCCGCAACGCCGAGGCGCCGTGGGAGTACCGATGCGGTGCTCCTGCGGCGCCTCTGGGGCTAGAGGTGGGTGCGGATGCGGGCGACGATCTCGGGAATGGACTGGGAGGAGTTGAATCCGGCCGCGAACTGGTGTCCGCCGCCGCCGAAGTCCTGGGCGAGCACGCTCACGTCGACGTCACCGAGGGAGCGCAGGCTCACGCGGACCACGCCGTCGGCTTCCTCCTTGAGCACGCACGTGACCTCGGCCTCGGCCGTGCGGCGGAGGATGTCGATCAGGCCTTCGGCCTCGTCGATCGTGACGCCGTGCCGGACGACGTCGGCCTGGGTGACCGCGGTCCACACGAACCGCTGTTCGCGGCAGAGCTCGGCGCGCTGCAGCACGTCGGCGACGAGCTGCAGGTACTCGAAGCGGTGCTCCTCGAAGAGCGAGCGGCTGAGACGCGACACCGGCACGTCGAACTCGACGAGCTCGCTCGCGAGCTCGAACACCGCCGGCGTCGTGGTGTCGTACTGGAACCGACCGGTGTCGCAGACCAGCGCGGCGTAGAGGCAGACCGCCGCGTCACGCGTGAGCTCGAGCCCGAGCGCGTCGATCAGACGACGCACCATCACCCCGCTTGCGGCCGCGGCCGGATCGATCACGTTGATCGTGCCGTAGCGGTCGTTGCTGACGTGGTGGTCGACGACGATCAGCGTGTCGGCGGCCTTCGCGTTGGCACCGAGGCTGCCGAGCCTCGCCATCGACCCGCAGTCGAAGGTGGCCATCACCTCGGGATGCTCGGGGAAGGTCGCGGGCGGAGCCAGCAGCTCGAGGCCGGGCAGCTCGCGGTAGTGCGGCGCGACGAGGAAGGGCTCCGGGAACGACGCCACGACGTCGGCGCCCGCGGCCCGCAACACGTGGAAGAGCCCGAGGGTGCTTCCGAGCGCGTCGCCGTCGGGATGGATGTGGCAGGCGAGGCACACCTGCTCCGCCCGCTCGATCGCGGTGGCCGCGGCCCGGACGTCGTCCACCACCCCCGCGGAGACGCTCACGACCTGATCACCGGGGTCTGGCCAAACGGTTCCGACACTGCATCACCGATCTCGAACGGGCGCTTCGACCGGGCATTCTGTCGCTTCGGAGGCACCGCGTGAAGCCCCGCCCTGGTCGTCGCCGGCTTCACGGCTTCGGCGTGGGCGGCTCAGGCGGCTCGGGCTCGTCGTGCAGCCCCCGGATCACGGTCTCGATCCGACGGCCGGCGATGACGCCCGGGTCTTCGGTGAACGTGAGCTCCGGGGAGTACTTGAGCTTCACCGTGCGGCCCAAGGCGGCGCGGAGATGCTTCGACGCGGCCGCGAGCGCGGCCGCCGTCTGCTGCTTCTCCTCGTCGGAGCCGATCACCGAATAGAACACCGTCGCGCTGCGCAGATCGGCGGCGACGTTGACCCCGGTCAGGGTGATGAAACCCAGGCGGGGGTCGGACAGGACCTCGATCTCCTCCGCCAACGCCTCGCGCACGACCTCGTTGACCCGGGCGGTACGCGGGTACCGGCGGGGACTCTTGCCTCTCGCCACGTCAGCTCTCCATCCATGTGGTCTCGGTGTCGAGCAGCTCCACCGCGGGCGCGGCGTCGACGAACCTCGACACCGAGTCGAGCACTTCCCGGAGGTGCCCGTCGCTCTCGGCGACGACGGCGACGCCGATGGCGCAACGCTGCCAGCGGTCCTGGTGATCCACTTCCGCGACCGACACCCGGAAGCGGTGGCGCAGCCCGTCGATGATCGGACGCACCGCGGCGCGCTTCGCCTTGAGGGACCGGCTCTCCGGTACGTGGAGGTCGAAGCAGATGGCGGCCGCGTGCATCCGGCCATTGTGACGGGTCGGGAGCATCCGCGCGCCGGCCTCCGCGTCCTGGCAAGACCGGGCCGCGGGTCAGCCGGTGATCACCGCGCGGGCCTCGTCGACCGGGTAGACGATCTCGACCGGAATTGTGACGGTGCCCATCGGCACGACCGTCGGCGGGACGTCGGGCCCGGTGACGCTGGCGGTGTCGATGGCCCACACCGCGCCCAGCTCGACGCGGTAGCGGCCCCGGCTGCGGAACGACCAGCGCACCAACGGGTCGCTCGGTCCACCGAAGTGCACCGAGCCGTCGGCAGCGCGCGGGACGGCTTGCACCGCGACGATCGCGCCCGAGGCGTCGTCCACGATCCGCAGCTCGAACGAACGCAGGCCGGCATGGCCCGAGACCGTCCACGGCCCCGCCGTGACGGCGACCTGCTCGTCGCGGCTCGTCGGCCCGGACCAGAGGTAGGTGTCGAGACCGGTGAGTCCCACGCTGTCGGGCGACGCGCCGATCGACGGCACCGGCAACGCCCGGGTCGCCTCGGCCCAGAAGTCGGCGTACGTCGGCGGTAGCGGCGGGATCGACGACGGCGACCCGGCCACCGTGCAGGCGTAGGTGACGACCACCGCGCCGGTCGCACGGTTCGTGCGGATGAGGGTGGAGCTCCGGCCGGTGAAGCCGTCGGGCGTCGGCCCCTGCTCGTCGGCCGAGATGAGACCGGGCTCGCCCGGCACCCACGTGCCCGCGATGCACGACGAGAGGATGAAGCCGGCGACGAGTGGCAGGCCTTCGTGGCGCTCGTAGAGGAACGGGCTGGGCCGGCTGTTGCGGGCGACGCCCGCTCCCGGCCGTTGCTCGGTGACCCGGATCTCGACGTGGATCTGCGGCGGACGCTCGGCCCCGGCAGGGGACGCGGCCGCGATCGGCACCAGCAGCACGACCAGCAGGACGGTGAGGAACGCGTGGGCCCGAACGCGGCTATGCGCAGGAGACGAATGAGGCGCATGAACCGGCATGGGGCGCAGTCTGGCCGCTGGGGGCCGTCCGGGCAATTGCGCAGCACGCGGATCCGCCGCCCGGAGGCCGGGCGGCGGAAGCGCAGTGCTCGGTGGTGCTGTCGTTCGGTGACGCGGGACTAGGAGACGCTCGCGACCTTGCGGGCGATCTCCCGGGTCTCGTAGGTCTCGATGATGTCGCCCGGCTTCAGGTCCTGGAAGTTCTCGAGCCCGATACCGCACTCGAAGCCGTCGCGGACCTCGCGGGCGTCCTCCTTGAACCGCTTGAGCGAGGCGATCTGGCCGTTCCAGATGACCGTGCCCTCCCGGAGGAACCTGACCTTGCTGCCCCGGGTGATGACCCCGTTGAGCACCAAGCAACCGGCGACCTTGCCGACCCGCGGCACTCCGAAGACCTCGCGGACCTCGGCGTCTCCGGTGACGACTTCCTCGTACTCGGGCTTGAGGAGACCGAGCAGTGCGTTCTCGACGTCTTCGAGGACCTTGTAGATGATCTCGTAGAGCCGCATCTCGACGCCCTCGAGCGCCGCGAGCTCCCGGGCCTTGCGGTCCGGCCGCACGTTGAAGCCGATCACGGTCGCGTTGCTCACCGCGGCGAGGTCGACGTCGGACTCGTTGATCCCGCCGACACCGCGGTGCACGAAGGACAGGCGGACCTGGTCCTTCTCGATGTCGAGCTTGCGGAGACTCTCGGTGAGGGCTTCGAGCGAGCCCTGCACGTCGGCCTTCAGGATCACGTTGAGCGTGGCCACCTCGCCCCGCTGGACCATGGCGAAGATGTCCTCGAGGCGCGCACCGCCGGCGAGGGTCATCGGGTGCGACTGGTTGGCGGAACGACGACGACGGGAACGTGCCTCGGCCACCGTGCGGGCGACCTTGTCGGACGCCGCGACCCGCAGCTCGTCACCGGCGAGCGGCACGTCGTCGAGACCGAGCACCTCCACCGGCTTGGACGGCCCCGCTTCGGGGATCGAGTTGTTGTGCTCGTCGAACAGCGCACGGACCTTGCCCCACGCACCACCGGCGACGATCGTGTCGCCGACCCGGATCGTGCCGTTCTCGATCAGTGCGGTGACCACCGGCCCCCGACCCGCGTCCATGTTGGACTCGAGCACGAACGCCCGGGCGGGCGCCTTCGGGTTGGCCCGCAGGTCCTCGAGCTCGGCGACCAGGAGGATGCTCTCGAGCAGCTCGTCGATGCCGATGCCGGCCGTGGCCGAGACGTCGTTGACGATGATGTCGCCGCCGTACGCCTCGGGGACAAGCCCGTTCTCCACCAGCTGCGTGCGCACCCGGGTGGTGTCGGCGTCCTCGCGGTCGATCTTCGTGATCGCGACGATGATCGGCACCTCGGCCGCACGGGCGTGCGCAATGGCCTCGACCGTCTGCGGCATGACGCCGTCGTCGGCCGCGACCACGAGGATCGCGATGTCGGTGGCCCGGGCGCCGCGTGCGCGCATCGCGGTGAACGCGGCGTGGCCGGGGGTGTCGATGAAGGTGATGGCCCGACCGTTGCGCTCGACCTGGTACGCACCGATGTGCTGCGTGATGCCACCGGCCTCGCCCGCGACGACGTTGGCATGACGGAGGTAGTCGAGCAGCGTGGTCTTGCCGTGGTCGACGTGCCCCATGACCGTGACGATCGGGGGCCGCCACTCGAGCAGCGCCTCGTCGTCCTCGTCCTCGTCGTCACCGAGCAGTGCCTGGAGCTCGAGCTCGGCCTCTTCACCGGGCTCGACGAGCAGCACCTCGGCACCGAGCTCGCCCGCGATGAGCTCGATCATCTCGTCGGCCAGCGACTGGGTGCCGGTGACCATCTCGCCCGCGTCGAACAGGATGCGGACGAGGTCGGCCGTGGTGCGGTTCAGCTTGGGTGCGAACTCCTGGATCGTGCTGCCGCGCGGCACCATGATCTCGCCCTCGGGAATCGGCGCGTCGCTCGGCGTGAGCGACGGCGCGCTGGCCGGGCCGAGCTCCTCCAGGTTCCGACGCCGCTTCTTGCGACGTGGGCGCTGACCCTGCGGGCCGCCACCGGGCCGGCCGCGACCGGCGAAGCCACCGGGACGACCGCCACCACCGGGACCACCCGGGCCACCGCCGGGACGACCGCCACCACCGGGGCCTCCGCCGCCGGGCGCGCCGCGGAATCCGCCGCCGGCACCACCGCC
>JAODBH010000244.1 GCA_025463865.1 Actinomycetes bacterium
GAGTGCACAGCCGACGCGCGGCCGCGCTCGGTGGAGAGGTCGGCGACCACGTCGGCGTGTTCGAGGTCGAGCGTGATCACCCGGTGACCGGCCACCGCGAGGCGCGCGGTGACCGCGGCCCCGAGCCCCGAGGCCGCGCCGGTGACGCAGTAGGTACGAACCGGTTCGTTCATCGGAACCCCGTCAGGTGATCGCCACCGGCGCGACGGGCGCGCCGATGCCGTGGGTCAGCGGCAGGGGGTTCGCGACGAGGAGGCAGGTGCGGTGCTCGTGCGCGGCGCAGTCGTCGGCGAGCGCGTCGAGATCCCAGAGCTGGCCGAGGAGGAGACCGACGTCGCGCAGCAGCACGCGCTGCACCGGGAAGCTGTAGTCGGAGGTGGCCACGTCGACCGGCTCGAAGGGGAGGTTGTCGGCCGCGACCGCGCCCCACTGGTGGTCGGCGAACCATTCGATCGTGTCGACGCCGGGGCCCGGGCTCTTCTGGCTGTAGGGGTTGTGGCCGCGGTCGCGCCACACCACCATCTGGCCGGTGCGCAGGAGCGCGACGTCACCCGGCTGCACGGTCACGCCGGCGAGCGCGAGCGCCGCTTCGAGGTCGGCCGCGGTGATCTCGTACGCCGGGGGCAGTCGGTCGTCGAGGCCGAGCGCGCGCACGACGTCGAGCACGACGCCGCGGCTGACGATCGGCCCGAGGGTCTCGGCGCCCATCCGGGTGGCGCCTTCCTCGGTGCTGACCACCGCGTTGGACGTGCCGTTGTAGAGCAGGCCGTCGTAGCCGCAATGGGCGAGCGTGTCCCAGTGGGTGGCCGCCTGCACGCCCATGTCGAGGTGGTCGTCGCTCCACGCCGCGTGCGACGGGTCACCGGACCACGCCGCGTTCACCGAGCTGCGCGTGAGCTCGGGATTGTTCCGGCCCGGGATGTTGCCGAGCTGCGGACCGTCGGTGTCGAACGGGATCGCGAGCGAGAAGACCGTGCCCCGGCGCACGGCAGCGAGTCCGCGGACCCGCGCCGCGTCGTCGATCAGATTGAGCGTCCCCCGCTGGTCGTCCGGGCCCCACCGACCCCAGTTGGAGACGCGCGCCGCGATCGCCGCGAGGTCGTCAGCCACCGAAGCGCTCCCGCAGCTCGTTCTTCAGCACCTTGCCACTCGCGTTGCGCGGGATCTCGTCCACCAGCTCTACCTGTTCCGGGATCTTCTGCACCATGAGGCCGGTCGCCTTGAGGAAGTCGAAGACGCCGGGAAGCGTCGGCGGCACCGAGCCCTCCCGCGCGACGACCACCGCGCAGCACCGCTCGCCCAGATCCGGGTCGGGCAGCCCGAGCACGGCCACGTCGGCCACGCCGGGGTGGCCGAACAGCAGGTCCTCGACCTCCTTGGCCGAGATGTTCTCGCCCTTGCGGATGATGACGTCCTTCAGCCGGCCGGCGATCACCACCGCGCCGAACGAGTCGAGCCGGGCCAGGTCGCCGGTGCGGAGCCAGCCGCCGGGCGCGAACGCGGCCTCGTTGAGGGAGGGGTCGACGTATCCGCGCATCATCTGCGGACCCCGGGCGAGGAGCTCGCCGACCTCGCCGAAGGCAACGTCGTGCAGCTCGCGGTCGACGATGCGCACCTCGACGCCTGCCATCGGCCGTCCCTCGGCGTCGCGGAGCGACTCGTCCGGATCGCCGATGCCCGACTGCGCGAGGATCGGCATCTCGGTGAGCCCGTAGCCGGAAACGATGCCGACGCAGTGGTCGTTGATCCGCTTGAGGTCCTCGTGCAGCTGGGGCGGCTTCTGCGCGCCCCCGCTCGGGAACGCGCGCACGGTCGCGTAGGCCTCGGGGTGCGCTCGGGCCTCCTCGAGCAGGAGCGTGTGGATCGCCGGCGCGCCGTTGGGGAAGGTGATGCCGTGGCGCGCGATGAGCTCGGTCGACAGCTGCGGTGTCCACGTCTCGATCATCACCGCGCCGGCACCGCTGAGGAGCGACTGGTAGATCCCGATGATGATCCCGCCGATGTGCGTGAAGGGGAACGCCACGAGGCTGATGTCGGCGTCGGTCGCCTGCACGCGGTCGCAGTAGCCGAGCCCGGTGGCCATGATCGTGCGGTCGGTGTGCTGCGCGCCCTTCGGGTCGGCAGTGGTTCCCGACGTGTAGAAGATCCAGCGCACGGGATCGTCGGCGGGATGCTGCCGGCCGACCGGGACAGGTGGGAGCAACGCGGGGTCGCCACTCGGCAGCTGCCGGTCGGCGACGAGCACCTGCATCCCGTCGATCCCGGCCGCCACCGACCGGGCGAGGCCGAGGTGGTCGAACCCGCGGAACTCGGTGGGCACGATCAACAGCTCGCACCCGGTCTGGCGGGCGATGAAGCCCACCTCGCGTTCGCGGTAGCTCGGCAGCATCGGGTTCTGCACCGCGCCGAGCCGGGCGAGCGCGAGCACGAGCACCGCGGCCTCGGTCCAGGTGGGCAGCTGCCAGCTGACGGCGGTGCCTTCGCCGACGCCGAGCGCGTGCAATCCGGCCGCAGCCTCCTCGGCCCGCACGCGGAGCTCCGCGCAGGTGGTGACCCGGTCTTCGTCGTACAGCAGCGGTGCCCGAGGCGTGAGCGTGGCGCGCAGCTCGACGAGCTCCCAGAGGTTGCGTGCGTCGGTGATCATCGGCCGTCCTCTCAGATCGTGAGACCGCCGTCGACCGAGACGATGGCGCCGTGCATGTAGCTGCCCTCGTCCGACGCGACGAACGCGACCACTCCGGCGACGTTCTCGGGCGGGTTGCTGCCGACCGGTGACATCACCTTGGCGAACGCCTTCGGGTTGACGCCCTCCGGGAACGTGAACTGCGACTGCAGCGGTGTGTCCATCGATCCGGGCGCGACGCACACCACGCGGATGCCCTTGCGGATGTACTCGTCCTGCAGCGCGCGCGTGAGCTGGATCACGCCGCCCTTCGACGCCGAGTAGGCGGCGCTGTAGGGCTGGGCCATGATCCCGGCGTTGGAACCGATGTTGACGATCACCCCGCCGCCGTCGAGCAGGTGCGGGATCACGGCCTTGCACATGAGGAACGTGCCGGTGAGGTTGACGCCCAGGATCCGCTGCCAGCCCTCGAAGCTCTGCTCCTCGGTCCGGGAGAACCCACCGATGCCGGCCGAGTTGACCAGGAGCACCGGTCGGCCCAGCTCCTCCGCGACGAGCTCGACGGCCCCGGACACCGAGTCGGGGTCGCTCACGTCGACGCGGTACGAGTTGGCACGGCCGCCGGATCCGACGATCGCCGTCGCGGTCTCCTCGGCCGCGGCGTCGGCGATGTCGAGCACCGCGACCACCGCCCCCTCGGCGGCCAGGCGGGTTGCCGTCGCGCGGCCCAGCCCGGAGCCTGCGCCGGTGACGATGGCCACCCGTCCGGTGAAGCGTGCACCGCTGGTGAGCTGCGGGTCGGAGCCTTCGGTCACGTCGTGTTCCCCCCTGGATCCGGCGTGGAGCGAATCTAACGCGCCGTCAGATCCGGCGAGAGGGTCACGCGTCGCGACTCAGCGGCCGGACCGCTGCCCGCGCTTCAGCTTCTCGTCTCCGTGACGGAACGCGCCGGCCTCGCCGACGGTGACGGCGGTCTTGGCGACCACGGTGGGCGGCTCGCCGATCAGCATGAGCCCCGCCGCGGGGACCTCCTCGCCGACGGCGCGCGCGTCGTCCGCCAGGGCATTGGTCAGGCCCTTGTCGCGCACGTCGGTGTAGAAACCGGCGACCGCCAACGGGTTCGTCGGGTTGAGCGACTGTACGACGTGCGCCGTATGACTCAACGCGATCACGGCGCCCACGGCGTAGGTGCCGTCGTGCTCGACGAGGTCCCGACCGATATCGGTCGCCTGGTCGAGGTCGGCGTGCGCGCCCGCGACCCCGAGCCGCCCGAGACCGTCGGCGTTGGCGGCGAAGATGGCCTGCATGCCCACGATGCCACCGGCAGTGGCCCGCGCCGCTCCGCTCACACCGCTCCCGAGGATCTTGGCGGTCGGCCGCAGCGGGCCGGGAAGCGACGCCCCGACGGCGCGCCCGCGCGTGTCCATCCACGCGAGACCGTCGGTGGCCAACCGGGTCTCGGTGTCGGAGACGGCCTTGACGAACGCCGTCTGTCGTTGCACACCCCGGGCTCGGCGTTGGATCTCCGTGCGGAGCCCGCCGACCGCGACGCCGGCCACGCCCCAGCTGCCGTCGCCCGCGGTCCGGAGCTGCTCGAGCCGGTACCGCGCCGTCGCCGCCGCGACCTGTGTGGGCGACCAGGTTCGCCACTCCCGGCCGCAGGCCGGCAGCTCGTGGGCCCGGGGAACCGCTCGGCCCTGCTCGTCGCGGGCCGCGCGGACGCGGCGACGGACGTCGAGCGCGGCCTGCCGGCGTTGGGCGGCCACGGCGTCGAGCACGCGGGCCACGGCCACGGGACGGCTGGTCTCGAGCCCGATCCGCCGGATCACCGCAGCCGCGCCTTCGAAGCGGTCGGCGCCGGCGAGGAGCACTCGGGCCAAGGCACGCATCCCGTCCTCCTCCAACGCAATCTGTGACATGGTGCGACAGGGTAACGGGTCGGGCGTCGGGGCGCCCTTCCGCCGGGCCCAGCCGCAGCCGGGAACGCGATGGGTCGGCGCGGGGCTGGTGACGTAGGGTCCGAAAGTGCCGGCGGACGCAACCATCCCGGAGCTCCTCCGCGCCGCCGTCGCGCAGCATCCGGACCGTGAGGCCTACGTCCATGGCCCGGCCCGGATCACGTACGCCCAGCTCGGCCGGATGGTCGACGGCTTCTCCCGCACGCTCCTGAACCGGGGCGTCCGACCCGGCGACGTCGTCATGCTGCGGCTCCCGTCGTCGATCCGCTTCGCCGCCGCCTACCTCGGCGCGATCCAGGTCGGAGCGATCACGACCGCGCTCAACGGACGCCTCGGGCCGGTCGAGCAACAGAGCATCCACGACCGGACCGAGCCCGTGCTCGTGCTCGACCCGGGCCACCCGATCCTCGCCAAGGCGTTCTCCGCACCACCCGTCCGCCTCGACGACCTGCCGACGGTCCTGCCCAACGATCCCGCGTGCATCGTGTGGACCAGCGGGACGACCGGCCATCCGAAGGGCGCGGTCTACGACCACCTCGCGCAGGCCGCGATCTCACGCAACATCGGCCAGCCGACGATCGACGGCGAACGCCGGCTGGTGGTCCTGCCGTTCGCGCACGTGGGCTTCATGACGCGCATGTGGGACGAGCTCGCCCACGGCAGCACGGTCGTCGTCGGCGGCGAGCCGTGGAACGTGGCCGAACACCTGCGCCTGATCCGCGACGAGCGGATCACGATGACCGTCGGCGTCCCGACCCAGTGGTCGTTGCTGCTCGAGCATCCCGACCTCGCCCACACCGACTTCTCCCGCCTGCGGGTCGCGGCGGTCGGCGGGGCCGGGATCCCGGCCGACCTGGTGCCCCGGATGCGGGAGCGGCTCGGCTGCCCGGTGATCACGCGCTACACGTCGACCGAGGCCGGCGCCGTCACCAGCACCGTCATCGGCGACCCGGACGAAGTCGTCTCCCACACCGTCGGGCGACCCGCGCCCGAGGTCGAGCTGCGCGTCGTCGGCACCGAGGGCGAGGACGTGGCACGCGGAGCGATCGGCGAGGTCATCTGCCGCTCGCCCGCGATGATGCGCGGCTACTGGAAGGACCCCGAGCTGACGGCCGAGGCGATCGACGCCGACGGCTTCCTGCACACCGGCGACCTCGGCCGCCTCACCGACGACGGCTACCTGCAGATCGTCGGCCGCATCAAGGAGATGTACATCCGCGGCGGCTACAACGTGTACCCCGGCGAGGTGAACGCGGTGCTCGCCGAGCACCCGGCGGTCGCCGAGGTCGCCGTCGTCGGTGTTCCCGACCCGGTCATGGGCGAGATCGGTGTCGCGTTCGTGGTGCTGCACGAGGGTCGGGACGCGCCGACGCTCGACGGTCTGCGCGAACGGGTGCGCACCGAGCTCGCCGACTACAAGCGACCCGACCGGCTCGTCGTCGTCGACGAGATCCCGCTGACCTCCATGCTCAAGGTCGACACCCACGCACTGCGCAAGCGGTATCTCGCCGACATCCCCGTCCCGGAGGAAACCTCATGACCGACAAGCCGATCGCGCTCGGCACCGCGCTCGTGACCATGGTCGAGCCACACCGCGGCCACGCGGTCGCGTACAACCGGTGGTACGAGCGCGACCACTTCTACGCGGGCTGCATGATCGGCGCACACACCTTCGCCGGCGGACGATTCGTGGCGACCCGCGAGTGCAAGGACCTCCGCTACCCCGCCGACTCGCCGATCGCGTCGCCCGTCGACCAGGGGTCCTACATCGCCCTCTACTGGATCCTCGACGGCCACCACGACGAGTGGAACCGGTGGGCCGTCGACCAGGTCAACTGGCTCCACGAGAACGGCCGCATGTTCACCGACCGCGACCACGTCCACACGCTCATGTACCGCTACTCGGGCGAGCAGCAGGCGAACGACGACGGCATCCCCTCCGAGGTCGCGCTCGATCACCACTTCCGCGGCCTCGTCGTGGCCATCGGCGAGATGGCGCCCGGCGTCGACGACCAGGAGATCGAGGCGTTCTACTCGGCCCGTCCGTGCCCGGCGGACGTGCGGGTGGCGTTCACCCCGATCCCCCTCCTCGACGACGCGCCCGGCGACGTGCCCCGCGACACCGTCGACAACCGGTTCCTGCACCTCTACTTCACCGACGACGACGTGGTCGACGTCTGGGCCGAGCGCTACGCCGCGCTGGGCGACGAGCTCGCCGCGTCGGGCCTCGGGCGGATCGTGTTCGTGGCCCCGTTCCTCAGCACCGTCTGGGGCACCGACACCTACACCGACCAGCTCTGGTGACCTGAAGACCCCCGGACACGACGAACCAGGGTCAGCGGGGAAGGCGGCGTTCGGAGGGTACGTCGGGAACGGCAGGGGTGGTTGCGATGTCGCACCAGACGACCTTGCCGTCCTCCGTGGGACGGGCGCCATGACGCTCACAGAGCACGTCGAGCAGCGCGAGACCCCGGCCGTTCTCGTCGTCCGGGCGGTGCGCGGCCCGGCGCTTCGGCATCACCCGGCTGCCGTCGCGGGCTTCGACGTGGACCATCGCCCGGTCGGCCCGGACCGACAGCTCCACCGACGACGCCGCGTGCTCGACCGAGTTGCTGACGATCTCGCTCACGACCAGCCGCACGGTCTCGATGGTCGCGGGCGGGGCGAGTCCCGAGAGCACATCGCTGGCGAACGCCCGTGCGAAGTACGGGCTCGTCGACCGTCCGGGCAGGGAAAGCTTTCCCTCCACGGTCCTCGGCGTCCGGTGCACGGCGGTTCGCATGTCCCGACCGTGCCCCCTTCGGGCCGGCCTGAACCCGGTTCCGCCCCATTTCCCCCGGTCAACCCGGATCGCGGAGCCGCGGGAGGACCGCTTCCGCGGCGAGCTCGAGGCTCGGCCAGGCCAGATCCGGCGGGCATCCCCCGATCATCGGGTGGAAGACCAGCGATCCCGACGGCCCGAGCCGGCTCGCGCGCTCGAGGCACTCGTCGGGGGTCACGACCCAGTACTGGTCCTCAGCCGCCCGCAGGCCGTCGATGGTGGCATCGCCGAGGTGGACGGCCGACCGCTGGTCGCCGGTCTGCCAGCTGTCGTAGGTCTGCACCTCGTGCAGCAGATAGGGCGCGAGATCGGACCAGGCCCGTTCGGGGTCGTCGGTGACGTACACGAAGCTCGGGCCGGAGGGCAGGATCACGAAGCCGCCCTCGAAGCCGACCTTGGCCGCCTCGTCGTCGTACCAGGCTCGCAGCTGCGGATCGCCGATGGCCGGGAACAGCGGCAGGCCCAACCGCGCCGAGCGCCGGGCCGCCACCTCGGTGCTGCCGCCGAGCATGATCATCGGGTGCGGCACGCTGACCGGCGTGGGCGTCACCTGCACCGTGCGCCCGCGCCACTCGAACGGCTCGCCCTTCCAGGCCGTCCGCATGACCCCGATGTACTCCTCGAGCAGCTTCCCCCGGGCCCTGTACTCGACGCCCGCCATGTCGAACTCCTCGCGGCGGTAGCCGGCGCCGGCGACGATCGACACGCGGCCGCCGGTGGCGAGGTCGAGCACCGCGAGCTCCTCGGCGAGGCGGATCGGGTCGTGGAGCGGGACGAGCAGGGCCGCGATGTTGATCGGGATGGCCCGCGTGCGGCCGGCGATCACGCCGGCCATCGCCAGAGGCGCGGAGAGGTACTGGTCGTCGACCCCGTGGTGCTCGCTCAGCACCAGGATGTCGAACGCCTGCTCCTCGGCCCAGACGCTCATGTCGAGACAGCTCGCGTAGATGTCGCGGGTCGACGCGGGACCGAACGCGGGCGCCCGTAGGTCGAACCGCATCGCGCACATCACCATCTGGCGGTACCTCTCGTCACGGGCGGCCCAGCAGCGGGCCGACGTCGGCACCGAACCGGTCGAGCTGGTCGCAGAGCTCGTCGATCGACCGGGCCCGGAAACGGACCTGGAGGTGGCTCACGCCCATGGCGCCGAACTCGTTGAAGCTCTCGGCGATCTCCGCCGGGCTGCCCGTGAGGGTGTCATCGGGAAGGTCCCAGCCGGCGTCACCCACGTAGATCCATTCGGTGATCACGCCGAGATCGAGCGCGGCATCGGGGCGTACGGCGTCGCGGTGGGTGCGGACGCGGTCGAGGAGCGCGGGCATCTCCGCGCGCGGCGAGCCCTGTGGGATCCAGCCGTCGCCCCGTTCGGCGACGCGCCGCAGCGCCGGGCCCTTCGAGCCCCCGATCCAGATCGGCGGTCGTGGCCGCTGCACGGGGCGCGGCCGCATCCCGAGCCCGTCGACGAACTCGGACCCCCACGCGGCACGGATCTCGTCGATCGCGGCATCGAGGAGCTTGCCCCGGTCGGCGAACGGGATGCCCATGCGCTCGAACTCGGCCTGCACGTGACCGGCCCCGACGCCGAGGATGACCCGGCCGCCGGACAGCCAGTCGAGAGTGAGGAACTGCTTGGCGGTGTCGAGCGGGTCACGGAACGGTGCGACGTAGACGTTCGTCATCAGGTGCACCCGCTCGGTGAGCGCGGCGAGGTATCCGAGCGTGGCGACGGGGTTCGCCCACATGGTGCCCATCGCGTCGGCGTGGGACTCCGGGATGACGACGTGGTCACAGCATGCGATGTAGAAGAACCCGGCGCGGTCGGCTGTCTGTGCGGCGCGCACCATCTCCGGCACCCCTGCGTCCATCTCCCACGGCGCCGCGATCACGCGGCTCAGGGCCTGGACCGGGAGCTGCACGCCGAAGACGAGCGCGCCGTCGGGAACGATGGATACCGAGTCGACCGCTGCCCCCGTCACGTCGACGACTCAGAATCCCGCGGCTTCACGGTGACGGGTCGTGCTGTGCACCGGGTCGGTGTCGAACTTCGGCAGCACCTTCTCGCCGAACAGCTCCATCGATTCGATCGCGACCTCGGCCGGCAGGCTGTTGCCGAGCATCCCGAAGATGATCTGGTCGACACCGATGTCGACGTACTGCTGCACCGACGCCGCGCACTGGTCGGGGTTGCCGGCGACGAGCATCCCGCGTTCCGAGCCCTTGCGGATGTCGCGCGGCGTCGGCTCCGGCAGGAGCTCCGGCCACACCGGCACCCCGGGAGGCTTGGGGATCGAGTCGAGCCACTTGAAGACCAGGCTCTGGAAGAAGCTGCTGCCCGCGTTCGCGCCGACCTCCCAGGCCTGCTCCTCGTCCTCGTAGCAGAACAGGCGGCTCACGCAGGCGATGTTGTCGTTCACGAAGTCGCCGACCGGCGTGTCGCACTCGGCGACCGCCTTCTTGTAGGCCTTCACGAGCGGCTCCAGCGTCTCCGGCGCGCCCATCGAGAAGCACAGTGCGCCGAGCCCGAGCTGGCCCGCCTTGGCGAAGGTGGCCGGGCTCCCGCACGCGACCCACAGCGGCGGGTGACTCGTGTACGGCTTCGGCAGCACGTCGCGCGTGGGCACCGAGAAGCTCTTGCCCTCGTACGAGTACTCGCGCTCCTTCCACATCCGGACGAGCTCGGGCAGCGCCTCGTCGAACATGTCGCGGGTGGTGTCGCCGTCGGGAATGCCGAAGCCCTCGAACTCGGTGCTCGAGGAACCCCGGCCCATGCCCAGCTCGAAGCGACCCTCGGTCAGGTTGTCGAGCATCGCGGCGCGTTCGGCGTTGCGCACCGGATGGTTCACCGGCGACGTGATGTTCATGATGCCGGTGCCGACGTGGATCCGCTCCGTCTTCCCCGCGAGGAAGCTCAGGAACACCTCGTTGGACGAGAGGTGCGAGTACTGCTCGAGGAAGTGGTGCTCGGTGGCCCACGAGTACTTGAAGCCGGTGCGGTCACCCGCGACGCCCACCGCGACCTCGTCCATCAGCTTGGCGTGCTCCGCCTTGCGCCAGGCCTCGTCGGTGGGCTGACGCGGCACGTGCGCGCCGTGGAAGATGCCGAACTCCATGGTCATCGCCTCGCTCTCTGTTGGCTCGAAATCGGTTGCGTCACTGCGCGTTGCGCTCGCGGACGGGGCGCACGACGGCTCCGGGGAGAGCCCCGGTGAGCTCGCCGTCACGGACGATCGGAACACCGTTGACGATGGTCGCCGCGAACCCGACCGGCCGTGCGCTCCACCGGCCGTCGCCACCGGGGAAGTCGTGGACGACGGCCTTCGACGCGATCGCGATGGCGTCGGGATCGAAGATCACCATGTCGGCCCAGAAGCCCGGGAGCAGCGTCCCGCGATCGGGGATCGCGCACAGCGCGGCGGGTACCTGCGTGATCTGGCGGATGCCCTCCTCCAGGCTCCACACCTTGCGTTCCAGCACCCAGGTGCGCAGGAAGGTGGTGCTCCACTCGGCGCCGTCCTGGCGGTCGAGGTGCGCGCCGCCGTCGGAAACGCCGACGATGAGGTTCGGATGGGTCTGGCACTCCGCGACCGCGTCGCGCCACTCCGCGGTCTCGCTCGACCAGCGGAACTCGGTGGCCAGGTCCTCGGACGCGGCGAGATCGAGCATCGCGTCGGCCGGCGCCACCCCGAGCTCCGCCGCGATGTCGGCGACCGGGCGTTGGAGGAACTTCTCGTGAACCGGATCGGTGACCGCGTTGACGATGACGACGTTCCAGTGCGGTGGTGGCAGCGTGCTGCCCCGGTCGGGATCCTTGTTGGGGTGCTCGACGGCATCGCGCATCGCGTCGCGGGTCGCGGGGTCGTCGAGCGCGGCGCGACGGGCGTCGGGATCGAGCGCGAACCACTCGCGCCAGGCGGGGACGCCGTCGTAGAGGCTGGTGCCGGCGCGGAGGTTGAACGGCCGGTCGAAGGGCTGGGTCATCAGCAGCGAGAAGACCGCGGCTCCACGCGACGCGGCGTCCTCCAGGAACGCCTTGGCGTCGGGCCAACCCGCGGTCGGCGCGTCGACCTTCGACCGACCGCCGAGCCCCTGGATGATGATCGGCAAGCTGCTGTCGAGGCCGAGCTCGATGAGCAGCTCCTTGTCGGCCTCGTCGATGCCGTTGACCGCGCTCTGCGGCAGGTAGCTGACGCTGCCGCCGCTCGACTCCCCCGCCGCGGCCACGAGGGCCCGGAGCTCGTCGAGGTCCGAGGATCGGCTCGGCACGGGTCGGTTGTCGCCGTCGAGCTGGGTCGGCGCGTGGCTCGACGAGAAGCCGCACGCGCCGGCCTGCATCGCGTCGCGCACGAGCGCGCACATCGCGCCGACCTCGCTCGCGGTCGCGGCCCGCTCCGACGCGTCGGCACCCATCACGAAGCGGCGCACGCTGGAGTGGCCGATGTAGCACGCGAGGTTGACGCCCAGCTTTCCTTCGCGGGCGTCGAGATATTCGGGGAACGTCTCGAAGTCCCAGGTGACCCCGCTCAACGCCACCGGCGACATGCCCTCGACCTTGGCGAAAAGGCGCGTGGTGAAGTCGTGGTCGTCGGCGCGGGTGGGCGCGAGCGAGAACCCGCAGTTGCCCGCGACGACCGTGGTGACCCCGTGGTACGGGCTCGACGTGGCGTAGGGCTCGAAGGTGAGCTGCGGGTCGTAGTGCGTGTGTGCGTCGACGATCCCGGGCGCGACGATCAGCCCGGTCGCGTCGATCACCTCGTCGGCGGTGGCGCCCTCGAGCCGGCCGACCGCGGCGATGCGGCCGCTGCGCACGCCGACGTCGGCGCGACGACGGGCCAGGCCGGTGCCGTCGACGACGATGCCGCCGTGGACCAGGAGGTCGAAGTGCTCCGGCGCGCGCGTGTCGGCCGTCACCCCGGCCACACCACCGACTGCAGCTCGCTGTAGGCATGGAGGCCGAAGGATCCGCCGTCGCGGCCTACGCCGCTGTGCTTCGTGCCGCCGAAGGGCGTCTCGTGATTCCGCTGCATCGTGTTGATGGCGACGTTGCCGGCCCGCAGTTGGCGCGAGACCCGCATCCCCCGGCCCGAGTCGCCGGTGAAGACGTAGTCCGACAGCCCGAACTCGGTGTCGTTCGCGATCGCGACGGCTTCGTCGTCGTCGTCGAACGGGATGACCACGACGACCGGCCCGAAGATCTCCTCCTGCGCGACCCGCATCGAGTTGCGTACGCCCACGAGCAGCGTGGGCTCGAAGTAGAAGCCGCGTTCGAGGTGCCCGGGCCGGTGGCCGCCGGCGGCGAGCTCCGCACCCTCGTCGACGCCGATCTTCACGTAGCCCTCGACCCGGTCGCGGTGCGCGGCCGTGATGAGCGGCCCCACCACGGTGTCGCGCTCGAGCGGGTCGCCGACCTTGAGCGCGCCGGCCAGCTTCGCCAGCTTGTCGACGACCTCGTCGTATCGGGACCGGGCGACGATGGCCCGGGTGGGGGCGGTGCAGATCTGGCCCGAGTGGAAGGTCCAGGTGGAGCCGATGCCGTTGACCGCGGCGTCGATGTCGGCGTCGTCGAACACGATGCCGGCGCCCTTGCCGCCCAGCTCGAGCAGCTGGCGCTTCATCGTGCGGCCGCCGCTCGACGCGATCTCCATCCCCACCCGGGTGCTGCCGGTGAAGCTGATCATGTCGACGTCGGGCGAGTCGACCAGCGCCTGACCGCTCGCGGGACTGCTGCCGGTGACGATGTTGACCACGCCCGGCGGGAAGCCGGCCTCGCGCAGAATGTCGACGAGCGTGATGACCGCGAGCGGGTCCTGCGATGCCGGGCGCACGACGACGGTGTTGCCCATCGCGAGCGCGGGCCCGAGCTTCCCGGCCATGTTGACGATCGGGAAGTTGTACGACGTGATGCAGGCGACCACCCCGACGGGCACCCGGCGGGCGATCGCCCCCATCAGCGCCCCAGGCGCGAGCGGCGTCGTCGGCATCTCCGACGGCGGGAGCGGGATGACCGTGGGCTCGAGCGCGCCGACGGCGTAGCGGTCGAAGCGGCTGGTGGCCACGGGCACCTGCATCGACTCGGTGAGCACCTGGGTCGCACCGGTCTCGGCGATGACGAGCGGGATGAGCTCCGGCGTGCGCGCCCGCAGCAGCTCGGCGGCGCGGCGCAGGATGCCGGCCCGTTCCTCGGGGCTGGTCCGACTCCACGGCCCGAACGCGGCCTTGGCCGCGGCCGCGGCGGCCTGCGCCTGCTCGACCGACGCCTCCGGCGCCTCCCCGACGACCTCCTCGGTCGCCGGGTTCACGATCGGGTACGTGCCGTCCGCGCCCAGCTGCCGTTCGTCCCCGACGTGCAGCCGGTAGTCGTCGCGAGCCGAGATCGTCGTCGCCATTGCGTTCCCCCCGGGGACCGGACCCCAAAATTGTAACGCGTTCTCATTCCGTGTCCAGCCCGCCCCGACCTCAGATCAAGCCCGTGCGTTCACAGACGACCTATTCGGTTGTCTGTGAACGCACCGAAGTAGCGGGTTACGGCTCGAGGTCGAGGCTGAGCATCCGGATGGCGTTGCCGCGGACGATCTTGCGGATGGTGTCGTCGTCGAGGTCCTTCATCAGGCGCTGCGCGATCTCGATCGTGTCGGGCCAGGTGCTGTCGGAGTGCGGGTAGTCGGTCTCGAACGTGACCGTGTCGACGCCGATCTCCTCGAGGCTCTTCAGCCCGTGGGCGTCGTCGAAGAAGCAGCCGAAGACGTGTTCGGCGTAGTACTGGCTCGGCGGCTTCTTCACCTTGTCGGCCACGCCGCCCCAAGCCCGGTTCTGGTCCCACACCGCGTCGGCGCGTTCGAGGACGTAGGGGATCCAGCCGATCTGGCCCTCGCTGTAGGCGACGAGCAGGTCGGGGAACCGCTCGAACACGCCCGACATGAGGTAGTCGGTGAGGCTCATCGCCGCGTTCATGTAGGTGAGGGTGCTGCCGACGGCCGGCGGGGCGTCGGCCGACGTGCTCGGCATCTTCGAGCTCGATCCGATGTGCATGCACACGACGGTGCTGGTCTCGGCGCACGCACGGAAGA
>JAODBH010000257.1 GCA_025463865.1 Actinomycetes bacterium
CTACATCACCAGCTGGATCGGCGCCATGTACTCCTTCGGCAACGCCCCCTACTACGGCGGATTCCCCCACCTCACCCTCGCCACCGCCGCCGTCGACCTCACCACCAAAACCCCATAAACACCGACCAAACCCACCCCACGCACTCAAACCGGCGCCTCAGCAGTGAGGCGTTGGCAGAACGCGGTGTAGCGGTCGAGGAGGGTGGGCCAGTGGTAGCGGGCCGCGACGTAGGCGCGGCCGCGTGCCGTGAGGTCGGCGCGCAGCGACGCGTCAGCCGTGAGTCGTTCGACCGCGACCTCGAACTCGCCGTAGCCGTCGAACCAGAGCCCGCCGTTCGACTGTGACGCGTGGTCGCGGGTCGCCTGGCACCGCGCGTTGACCAGCACAGGGATCCCGGCCTCCCACGCCTCGAGGACGACGATCGAGAAGCTCTCCATCGCGCTCGGGTTCACCAGCACGTCCGCGCCGCGCAACAGACCCCACTTGGTCGGCTCGTCGACCGCGCCCGCGACCACGATGTCGGGGTGCGGGTCCGGCGCGTTCTTCACCGGCCCCGCGAAGACGAGCGTCAACGGTCCGGGATGGCGCTCCTTGTAGGCGGTGAAGAAGCTCGCGAGCATGCTCGTGCCCTTGCCCGCGTCGACCCGACCCAGGCACAACAGGTACGGGCGGTCACCGAGACCGAGCGCGTCACGCGCCGCGTCGGCCTCACCTGCACCGGATTCGACGCCGATCCCGAGCACGAGTTGGGGCGTCGCCCGGACGGCGAAGGTCCGGTTGACGAACCGTTGCTCGCCGGTGGTCCAGAACACGAGCGCGTGGGCGTCGCCGAACACGCGCCGGAACACCGGGAGACGGATCGGCGCCTCGTCGTGCGCGGCGGCGTGCAGCATCGAGCGCGATGCCACACGCGGCAGCCCGGCGACCGTCGGGTGGTACAGGTAGGGGTGGAAGGCCACGAGGTCGGCGTCGGAGGCCACGACCGCGTCGATGAGCTCCGGTGACGTCGGGCCCTGCCGCACGATCCACTCGCGTTCCAGGTCGGGGGCGGCGTGCTCGGGGTGGCGCAGCACCCGGGCCGACCAGTCGTCGAAGTCGGCCGATCGGGGCTCGGCGTGCATCCGCCGGACGGTCACGCCTCCCTCGACCGTCGTGCCGGCGGGGAACGCGTCGGCCCACGTGGTCGACTCGCGCGCGCAGCTCGTCAGCACCTCGACCGACCATCCCGGCCGCTCGACCAGGTGCTCCGCGAGCGCGCGGGCCGCGCCCTCGGCGCCCCCCAGCACCTCGGCGCCGTACATCGGGAGCACGTAGGCGAGCTTCACTGCAGCACCGGCTCGAGCGCGGCCATGAACTGCTCCCGCGTCCGATCGAGCGCGAAGTCGAACACGCGCGCGGTGCCGGCGGCAACGAGCCCCGCTCGCAGCGCGGCGTCGTTCATCACGCGGTGCACCGCGGCGGCGACGGTGGCCGGTCCCTTCTCGGCGAGCAGCACGCCGGCGTCGCCAAGTGTCTCGGGGACGGCCGCCGCGGCGTACGCCACGATCGGCAGCTCCGCGAGCATCGCCTCGAGCAACGGCACGCAGAAACCTTCGTGCTCGCTCAGGCACACGAACACGTCGGCGTGCGCGTACGCGGCAGCGAGACCACCGCTCGACATCGGTCCTGCGAGCTCGACGGCCTCGCCGAGCCCGAGCACCCGGACGAACCGCTCCAGCGCGCCCCAGTAGCTCGCGCTGGCGGGGCCACCGACGATCTGGAGGCGGGCGGCGGGGTCGTAGACGCGTCGGTAGAGCGCGAACGCCTTCACCAGGTCGTGCTGGGCCTTGTTCGGCGCCACTCGTCCGACGAACAGCCATTGCGCACCGCCCGCGGCGCGCGCCGTGGCCAATCGCGCCACAACCCCGGGGTCCGGCTCCGACAGCAGCTCGGCCGGGTCGAGCAGGATGGGCACGACCGCGGTGTCGGCGTAGCCGAGCTGAGCGAGGTCGGCCCGGTTGAACTCCGAGACCGCGATCGCGAGCCGGGTGCGGGGAGCGAGCGCCTCGAGCTGCTGGAAGCCCCACTGCAGTCCCCAGATGATGTCGGGCTCCCACGCCGCGAAATACTCGATCGGCGTGATGTTGTGATGGTTGATCACGAGCGGCTCGGGACGGTTGAGCACGAAGTCGCCGACGACCGAGCCGATGGCCGACTGGTAGAGGAGTACGTCGTCGGCGCGCGCAGGAACCTCGCGGCCGTAGTGGGTGAACGGCTGCGCGCGTCCTTCCAGGCTCGGGTGGAGGTGCTCGGTGAACACATCGCTCTCGTAGCCGCGGTCCTGCAGCAGGCGTTGCACCTGCGCGAGGTGCGCACCCACGGCTCCCGGCTCGTAGGTCGGGACGAACTGGTGCACGGCGCGGGGCACGGGTCAGACCGTCGCAAGGAGAGGGGCGAGAGCCTGCAGGAGCGCGGTCCGGGTCCGCGCCGGGTCGAACGCGGCGACGCGCTCGCGCGCGGCCGCGACCATCCGGGCCCGGCGCTCGGGGTCGTGCTGATCGTGCCAGACCGCGGCCGCGACGGTCATGGGGTCCTTGCGATCGAGGAGGGTGCCGCCGTCGCCGACGGTCTCACCCACCGCGCCGGCCGCGTACGCAACCACGGGTACGCCGTGCCACATCGCCTCGAGCAGCGGCACGCAGAAACCCTCGTGCTCGCTCACGCACACGAACACGTCGGCGTTGGCGTACTGCGCGGCAAGCTCGCCCGCCGACACCGATCCCGCGAACTCGATGCGGTCGGCGAGCCCGAGGCCGCGGGCGAAGCCGACCACGGCGTCGTGGTACTCCCGCGACGAGTAGCCGCCGACGATGTGGAGCCGGGCGTCGGGGTCGAACACCCGCTGGTAGCAGGCGAACGCCTTCACGAGATCGTGCTGGGCCTTGTTCGGGGCGATCCGCCCGACGAACAACCACTCCGTGCCGCGGTGCCCGGCTCGCAGCCGAGCGAGCGCGGCTTCGTCGACGTCGTGGGCGAAGTCCTTCGGGTCGAGGAGGATCGGCACGACCGCGGTGGCGCGGTAGCCGAGGTCGTCGAGCTCGGCGGCATTGAACGCCGAGTCGGCCAGGCCCATCTCGGTGCGGTCGGCCAACCGCGAGAGCTCGGCCCGGCCCGATCGCAGGTGCACGCTCACCATGGGATCCCACGGCTCGAAGAACGCCGCGGGTGTGATGTTGTGATAATCGAGCCAGAGCGGCTCGGGCCGCGCGATCAGGTAGTCGGCGATGCGGCTTCCGACCGAGGCCTGGTACAGCAGCACGGTGTGCTCGTCGGGCCCACCACCGGTGAACGAGCGGTACGGCGCGGTGACGTCGCGGAGCTCCGGCGCGGTGACGTTCTCGACGAAGATCTCGGACGCGATGCCCTCCTCGTGGAGGATGCGCCGCACGCCGAGCGTGTGCTGGCCGATCGCGTCCCGCGCCGCGAGCGTGGGCACGAACTGATGGATCGCGAGTCGGGCCATCGGATCAGCCCGCCCGTTCCAGCACCGGCTCGAGGACCTCGAGGTACCGCGCGCGGGATCGGCGCAACTCGAAGTCGTCGAGCCGGACCTTCCCACGCGCCACGAGCCGCTCCCTGAACGGAACGTCGGTGACGACGCGGTGGGCGGCCGCGGCGAGCACCGCGGGCGCCGAGCTGCCGACGAGCACCGCGGCTTCGCCAACCGTCTCCGGCACCGCACCGGCCGCGAAGGCCACGATCGGGACACCGGTGGCCATGGCTTCGAGCAACGGGACGCAGAAGCCCTCGTGCTCGCTCGCGCACACGAACACATCAGCCGCGCGGTAGTGCGCGGTGAGGACCTCCGGCGGGACCGAGCCCGCGATCTCGACCGCGTCGTCGAGGCCGAGCTCGTGCACGTAGGCGCGCAGCGCGCGGAGGTAGCGATCGGCCGCCGAGCCCCCGACCAGCGCGAGCGTGGCCTGCGGGTCGTAGATCCGCCGGTACATTGCCAGCGCCTTCACGACGTTGTGCTGCGCTTTGTTGGGTGCGATCCGACCCACGAACAGCCAGTGCGCGCTCCCGGGAACGCGCGCCCGAGCGAGTCGCGCCGCGGTCGCCGGATCGGGCGTGCGGTCGAGGCCGCTCAGGTCGAGCAGGATCGGCGCGGTCTCCACCCGCTGGTACCCGAGCGCATCGAGCGCGCGCGCGTTGAAGTCCGACACCGGGATCGCGAGCTCGCACCGCGCGGCGAGGTCGGCAAGCTGGTAACGGCCGGTCCGCAACCCTGGAGCGACCGCCGGCTCCCACCGGTCGAAGAACTCCGGCGGCGTCACGTTGTGGTGATTCACGACCAGCGGCTCCGGACGCTGCTCGAGCCACGAGGCCACGCCGCTGCCGACCGACGCCTGGTACACGAGCACGGTCGGCCCGTCGGGCTCCCAGCCGTCGAGAGGCTGCACGCGGTCCTGCAGCGCGGCCTCGGGTGGATGCTCCACGAGGAGCTCGGAACGGTGACCCTCGTCGCGCAAGAGCTGTTGGACCTGCAGCGCGTGGGCTCCGATCGCGTCGCGCGTGGAGAACGACGGGAGCACCTGGTGGACCGTGGTCACGACGCCCGGTCGCGCACCCCGGCGACGAGATACGCCTCCCGCCCGAAGAGCTCGGCTTCGAGCCGTTCCACCCGCGCGTCGAGCTCGTGGGTCGGTTGGTCGTTCCCTCCGACGTGCGGGCCGGGCGCGTCTTCGACCACGACGTCGCGGAACCCGCGTTCCGAGAGGAGGCGCACCCAGGTCTCGGCGTGCAAGGGCCGGCCGGGCGCGAGGTCGGACTCGACCGAGCTGCGCCCCCGCCCCCACGACCTCGGATCCGCGCTGACGACGACCATCGCTCCGCCCGGTGCGACCTTCGCCGCCACGAGCTGAGCCAGCTCGAGGAGCTCGCCGACGGGCGCGATGTCGACCACACCGGAGAGGACGACCGCCCCGAGCGTGGCGTCGGCGATGGCCCGCAGGTGGCCCACGACGTCGTCGGCCCGGATCTCGAGCCTGGCGTCGGCCGGTGGGACGAGCGCGACGTCGCGCGGCTCCACGCCGTAGGCATCGATCCCCGCGTCGGCCAACGCGACCAGGAGCTCGCCCGTACCCGCATCGGCGTGGAGCACGCGCCCGGGCGCGCCGGTGACGCGGGCGACGATCTGCGGGGTGAAGGGGGCGACGGGCGTGCTCGGCGCGAGCTTCGCGGCCTCGGCGGCGACCGCGGCGCTCCCCGACGCGGCCTCGAGCCGTTCGACCCGTTCCCCGAGGATGCGCACCGCCCGAACGGTCATCGTGCCGAAGGTGGCGACCTGCTGGGTGACGTACTGCAGGTACCAGCCGACCGCGGCCCGGACGCCCTTCTTGACGACCAGCCCGCCGCGTTTGGCCGAGCCGAGCGGCGGGTCGGCGTCGATGAACGCGTCGTGCTCGGCGCGATCGAGCACCGTGGTGAAATCGTCGCCGGTTCCCGAAGGCGAGAAGCGGGCGAAGAGGGCGTCGAGCTCGCGCTCGAAGCCGGCGGGAATATCGCCGGCCGCGCGGCGGGCCCGCACCTCGGCGTCGATCTCGGCCATCAGCTCCCGGGCGTCGGGGCTGAGGCCCGGCGCCGGTTCGTGCGTCACTGCGGCTGGTCCTCCCCGCGCAGTTCACCGTGCAC
>JAODBH010000267.1 GCA_025463865.1 Actinomycetes bacterium
CGAACTTGCGCATCATCGAGTCGATCGCACGCGAAGCCAACCTCGAGCATTGCCTCATCGCCACCGACGTCTGCCAGGCCGGCAACACGTCGGCTGCCTCGATACCGCTGGCGTTGACTCGGCTACAAGAGGCAGGCCGCACCCATTCCGGCGCACTCGCACTGATCGTTGGTTTCGGCGCCGGTCTCTCCATCTCGGGCCAGGTCATCCGCCTTCCGTGACCCGCTTGGGGACAATGAAGCGAAACCCAACCACATGGAAATCGGGTCCGACCCGGGCAACCTCCAGCTGAGGTCGAACGGCTCGTGCGCGCCGGGATACTTTCCGACCGACGCGTCGGGCGAAGCCGGCTTCTGCGTGCGGCAGACAGTCCTCTCGCACGCCCGCTGGGCGAGCTCCTGTTGCTCGGTTACGGACCAAAGCAACTAAGCGAGGCCGCCCTGCAAGGCATCGACGGCATCGACCATGCCTACCTTGCCGGGTCATGGGCGGCCCGTTACCTCGGAGACAACGGTGCCTTTCCCCACGACATCGACGTCGTGGTAGTGGGATCGCCCGACCGCGACGACGTGACCGAGACGCTCGTCGATGCGATGCGCCAGATCGGCCAGGACGTCCAAGTGGTGTTTCGGAGCTCAGCAAGCTGGCGCGAGGGACGTGACGTGTTCACGCGCACGGTGAAAGCCGGACCGCTCGTCGAACTCGAATTGACAGAGCAGACGTGAGCAGCTGACCCACCGGCATCGAGGCGATCAAGCAGTTGCTTGCCGCCAGCAACCTTCAAAGGGTCGCGCCGTCAGATGAGGCCGCGACCGCTTTCCCGAGAATCCGCGACAGCACCGCAAACGCACACGCTCTAGTGGCTCTCGTACTGAGCTAGCGTCGCACGAGCCAGATTGCATATGTGGGGCTCCGAGAGTCTGTGCAGCACCGCTCCGGCCGTGATTGGATAGCCAGCCGCTAGGACAGGCCCCTCGATGCGCACGTTCTGTTTCGCTTGGTTTCGCCGACCTCGAGGGCAGTCCCGGACTTCGACACCTCGAATAGTGCGTGACGAGGTCGGCGACCAGACCCTCGGACCAGAGCCCAGGAATAGGTCGAGCCCGTACCGACCTGTCGGTACGGGCTCGACCTACTGTCCGGGAGGTGGTCAGACGCCGAGTTTCTCAGCGGCCATCCGCGTGCCCTCGATCCGGTTGGCGATCTTCTGGAACGCGACGTCGCGCGCGTAGTCCGGGGAGCCGTGGTTAGGCTTCTCGTCCATGCTGAACGGCGAGAACCCGCAGTCGTCGGTGGAGCCGAGCTGGTCCTGCGCTATGTAGGTCGCGGCGTGTACGAGGGCGTCACGAACCTCCTCCGCGCTTTCCACACGTGGATTCAACGGGTTGATCACGCCGACGAACGCGACCTGCTTCACTCCGTTTGCGTCTGCCCGGATCTGTTTGCCGATCGACTCGTAGACCGGGTCCTTGTCCCGCTCACTGGCGAGCTGGATGAGGAAGTATCCGGCATTGATCTTGAACATCTCTGGGAGCAGGTTGTTGTACGGCACGTCGGCGGAATGAACGGAGTCACGGTCGCCGCCGGGGCAGGTGTGGATGCCGATGTTCACCCGCTCCTCCGGTGTGAATCGGTCGAGCACCTCGTTGTTGAGGTCGATGAAGCGCGGCAGCAGGTCGGCCCCGGTCCACGGGTTGCGCGGGTCCTTACGGGTCGCCAGCCGTCCCTCGGTGAAATCCACCGACACCCGGACGGCGCCGGCCGCGAAGGCCTTGCGGATGTCGCGCTCCGTCTCGTCGCAGAGATCGGCCTCGAACTGCTCGCGGCTGTAGCCGTCGACCTCCTCCTTGAGCGGGTACAGCAGCATCAGCATGGACGGCGCGATCACCGCTTGCTTGAGCGGCTTGGTCGCGTAGCCAGCGGACTTCTTCAACGTGTCCGCCGCGTAGTAGTTGTACTTGAACGGGCCTTTGACGAGTTTCGGCAACTGCCGGCCGTGACCGTCGGCGAAGATCGCGAAGAACTGTCCACCGGGGGCGAGCATCGGCGCCAGACCGCCACCGGCCAGGGTGTCAGCGATCGGGTAGGTGGCGAACGAGGACCAGCGCTGCTCGCCGTCGGACACGCACGGCGACCCGGTGGCCTCCAGGCGTTCGATCGAGTCCTTCGCCGCCGCGTCCTGAATCGCCTCCAACGTCTGCTTGTCACCGGTGCCCGCGTCGAACGCCGCGTAGGCCTCTTGCAGTTTCTGCGGGCGGGGCAGGGATCCGACGTTCTCAGTGGGCAGGCCGGTCTCTGATCCGGGGTCGTACTCGGTCATCTGACTTCTCCTCGCTGATCGTGCGGTGAACCGTTCACGAATGCGGGACCTTCGGTTGCATCCATGACGGATGGGGTCCGTGGCGACGGCCGTCCCGTCCAACCACGAGCCCGGCTCGGCGCCGGATCATCTGCACGCTCGGTGAGGCTAGATAGCGGGAGAGAGACAGGTCTGTCCCTTCGCAAAGTAATCCAGGTCACACGCGAGGTCAAGACGTGTCTCGCCGGTTGTGCCGCACTCACAAGCGATGGCCGTCGAAGTTGTGCCGACGCTCGGCTATCTGCGCCGTCGTGGCGCGGGGAGACTGGGTCGTACTGGCGGGCTCGCCGCGCAGATCGGCGGGCAGGGCTTCCTACGGCACGGCCGAGGCCCGCGCCTCGCGTGCCCGTCATCATTCAGATCGGCCGCTCCGGCCACTCTCGTAAGGGAATCCGCATGAAGCCCAACGACTACAAGGTTGCCGACCTGTCCCTCGCCACGTTCGGTCGCAAGGAGATCAAGCTGGCCGAGCACGAGATGCCCGGTTTGATGGCGACCCGCGCCGAGTACGCGAACAGCCAGCCGTTGCGTGGTGCGGCCATCGCCGGGTCGCTGCACATGACCATTCAGACGGCGGTGCTCATCGAGACCCTGGTGGCACTCGGTGCGGACGTGCGCTGGGTCAGCTGCAACATCTTCTCGACGCAGGACCACGCGGCGGCCGCGGTCGTCGTCGGCCCGGACGGATCGCCGGAATCGCCGAGCGGCGTGCCAGTCTTCGCGTGGAAGGGCGAGTCGCTCGACGAGTACTGGTGGTGCACCGAGCGGCTGTTCGAGTTCACCGACGCATCGGGTACCGCGACCGGACCGAACATGATCCTCGACGACGGAGGGGACGCCACCCTGCTGGTGCACAAGGGAGTCGAGTTCGAACGGGCCGGCGCCGTCCCACAGCCGACCGACGACGACCCGGCCGAGTATCGCGTCATCCTCGACACCCTGCGGCGCAGCCTGGCCGCGGACAACACCCGGTTCACCCGGATGGCCGAGGACATCGTCGGCGTCACCGAGGAGACGACGACCGGCGTGCACCGACTGTACGAGTTCGCCCGCACGGGTGAGCTGCTCTTCCCGGCCATCAACGTCAATGACTCGGTGACCAAGAGCAAGTTCGACAACAAGTACGGCTGCCGGCACTCGCTGATCGACGGCATCAACCGGGCCACGGACGTGCTCATCGGCGGGAAGGTCGCCGTGGTGTGCGGCTACGGCGACGTCGGCAAGGGTTGCGCCGAGTCGCTGCGCGGGCAGGGCGCACGGGTGATCGTCACCGAGATCGATCCGATCTGCGCGCTGCAGGCCGCGATGGACGGCTATCAAGTGACGACGCTCCAGACGGTCATCGACACCGCCGACTTCTTCGTGACCACGACCGGCAACAAGAACATCCTCACCGCCGGGCACCTCGCGTCGATGAAGCACCAGGCCGTGGTCGGCAACATCGGTCACTTCGACA
>JAODBH010000274.1 GCA_025463865.1 Actinomycetes bacterium
TTCCGGGCCGGTACCCCGCCCCGGCGAGCCGCCGGCGGTACCCGCCCGGCGCGCCCCGCGAGCGCGGCGCGCCCGACCCGGGCCAGGAGCGGTCCGGGCCACCTGATCCCCGAGTTCGCCTCGATACACCCGGTCGGGTTCGCGATCGCGGTCGCCCTGCTCCTGATCGTGATCGTCACCTTCCTGTCCGGTGGCGCCTGAGCCCGGCGCTTCGGCGCCCGGACGCGAAGAAGCGGTCCCGCGGGACCGCTTCTCCATCGTGCGCGTGTCGGCCGGCTACTTGCGATCGAGCTCCAGCATGTTGATCGCGTTGCCCCGCAGGACCTTGTACGCGGTCTCCTCGTCGTAGCCCTGGAGCATCTTCTCGACGTACTCCTTCGAGTGCGGCCACGTCGTGTCGGTGTGCGGGTAGTCGGTCTCGAAGCAGATGTTGTCGGGACCGACGAACTCGAGCGAGAACAGCCCGTGACGGTCGGCCGTGAAGCAGCCGTAGACCCGGCCGTAGTAGTAGGTCGAAGGCGGCTCCGGAAGCACGTCCTTCGAGTGCTGCCAGCTGTCGTGCTGCGACCAGATCGTGTCGGCCCGCTCGAGCGCGTAGGGGATCCAGCCGATCTGGCCCTCCGAGTACGCGATCTTGAGCTTCGGGAACTCGATCAGCTTGCGCGAGAACAGCCAGTCGGCCAGCGACGCCATCGAGTTGTTGAACCCGATCATGGCGCCCGCACCCGGAGGGGCGTCGGGAGAGGCCATCGGGTCCGTCGACGACGAGCCGACGTGCATGCAGACGGTGACACCCCAGTCGTTGCACACCTGGAACAGCGGATCCCAGTAGCCACTGTGGATCGTCGGCAGGCCCAGGTGGAACGGGAGCTCGCTGAAGCAGATCGCCCGTACGCCGCGCTGCGCGTTGCGAAGGGTCTCCGCCGCCGCGAGCTCGACGTCCCACAGCGGGATGATGCACAGCGGGATGTTGACGCCGCCGGACGGAGCGCACCACTCCTCGACCATCCAGTCGTTGTACGCGCGCACGCAGGCGAGACCGAGCTCCTTGTCCTCACCCTCGTAGAAGGTCTGGCCGCAGAAGCGCGGGAAGGTCGGAAACGCCAGTGAGCCGTCGACCCAGTTGAGCGCGAGATCCTTGATCCGGGCGTCGCGGTCGTAACACCCCTTGCGCATCTCGTCGTAGGTGAGGGCCGTCATCGTCATCTGCGTCCGGTCGAACTCCATCTTGTCGCCCTCACCGCTGATGGCGGATTCGGGGAGCGCGACGAAGCGCTTGTGGACGTAGATCAGACGGTCCTCGTAGTACCAGGCGTCGCCCCACAGACCGTTGGGGTCCTCCGCCATCCGGTACTTGGCGCCCTTCTTCAGCTCGAAGTCGCTCCAGCGCTTGCGCTCGACGTGGGGACCCTTGGCCCGGTACTTCTCGGGCAGCCACGTCTGCCAGACGTGGGGAGGCTCGACGACATGATCGTCGACACTGATGATCTTGGGAACTTCCATCTCAGCTCCACATCCTTCGCTCGCGGTCGAGATGCCGACACGTTACAGCGATGCCCGGGCCCGGCAGTCTTGGCCGCCGATCGGTACGACGGAGCCGTGACCGCGAAGCGAGGGATGACCGCCGGGGGGACAGCCGCCACCCCTCGCTCCGCGGTCGCGCAGCTCCGGCCCTACTGGGCCGGCGCCGCGGTGGTCGTGGTGGAGCCGCTGGCGACGGCGGCATCATGGGTCGCTTCTTCCGCCGCACGCGCCGGGCTCTCGGCTGCCTCGTGCGCCGGGTCGGTGTTCGAGTGGCCATCGGGACCGCCGCCGACCTTGCCCGCCTTCTCGTCGGCAGCGCGGGTAGCCGACTCCCCCGCCTCGTGAGCGGGATCCTTGTTGCTGTTGTCGACGCCGGTGGTGCCGGTCACCGCGGTCGTGCTCGTAGGCGTCGTTGCGGCACTGCTGGATCCGGCGGCGAAGACCACCGCCCCGACGGCCCCTCCGGCGAGCATGGAGCCCGCTACACCCAACACGAGGACGCTTTTCCGAGCTGCCTTGAACATGTGCGACCTTTCGATCGTGGAACCGCCCCCCGAGGTCTCGGGCAGCCCGTTCACGATCCGCCGCCTGGGTAAGACCCCTGAAAGAGCCCGGTTAGGCCGCGGACAAGGTTCGTCGATTCGCGCGCACTCACATCTCATTCACATGAACGCGGATCTACCGTCGGGGCGTGCGACTTCTCATCGTGGAGGACGAGATCCGGATGGCGAGCCTCCTCGCCCGCGGCTTTCGCGACGAGGGGTACTCGGTCGACGTGGCGGCCGACGGAGTCGACGGCCTGTGGATGGCGACCGAGAACGACTACGCCGCGCTGGTGCTCGACGGGATGCTTCCGGGCCTCGACGGCTTCGACCTGTGCCGCGAGCTCCGCGAACGCAAGCGTTGGATGCCGGTGCTGATGCTCACCGCCCGCGATTCCGTCCCGCACCGGGTCGAAGGCCTCGACGCGGGCGCCGACGACTACATGGCGAAGCCGTTCAGCTTCAGCGAGCTCGCCGCACGCGTGCGCGCGCTCGTGCGACGTCGGGCGGTCGATCGTCCGGCGGTGCTGCAGGTCGGTGATCTCCGGCTCGACCCGGCAACGCACCGCGCCTGGCGCGGCGACACGCTGCTGCCGCTGTCCCCGAAGGAGATGGCGCTGCTCGAGCTGCTCATGCGGCATCCCGACGAGGTCGTGACCCGGGGCCGCGCGCTCGAGCACGTCTGGGACTTCGCGTACGACGGACTGTCGAACGTCGTCGACCAGTACATCCTCTATCTCCGCAAGAAGGTGGACCGGCCCTTCGGCCGCGACGACATCGAGACCGTGCGCGGCGTCGGGTACCGGTTGCGGGCGCCGGCCTGACGATGCCGGTTCGGGTTCGGCTCGTCGTGCTCTTCGCCACCGCGACCCTGGTACTCGTCGCGGTCGGTGGCACGGTGTTCGCGCGATCCCTCCGACACGGACTGGTGACGTCGCTCGACCCCGCACTCCGAACGCGGGCCGACGCGCTGTCGCAGACCGTGAAGGCGGCCACGACGGGCATCGACTTCCAGGACGCCGGATCGACGCGCCTGCTCCGTCCCCAGGACGCGGTCGCGCAGGTCCTCGACCCGAACGGCGGCGTGGTCGAGGCGTCGGAGGAAGCAGGCACGAAGCCACTGGTGAGCCCGGGCGTGATCGCGCAGGCGCGACGGAAGGTCACGTTCACGACGGCCTCCCTGCACGGAGACCGCTACCGCGTGCTCGCGACCTCGGTCCGCCGGTCCGACGGCCTCTGGACCGTCGCGGTCGCGAGCTCCTTGGAGTCGGCGGACGACGCGGTCCACCGGGTGAACATCGGGCTCGTGGTCGGCGGCGCCGGCGCCGTCGCGCTCGCCGGGATCGGTGCGTGGTTCCTCGCGTCGGCAGCCCTGCGCCCCGTCGAGCGCATGCGCCGGAAGGCGGCCGACATCTCCGAGCATGACGAGGACTCGAGGCTCCCGGTGCCGCGAACCCGGGACGAGATCGGTGCCCTGGCCACGACGATGAACGACCTCCTCGCCCGCCTCCAGGGCGCGCTGGTCCGACAACGTGCGTTCGTCGCCGACGCGGGCCACGAGCTCCGCACGCCACTCGCCGTGCTCCGAACCGAGCTCGAGCTGGCCGACCGGCCCGATCGATCGCGTGCGGATCTGATCGAAGCCGTCCGGAGCGCCGCGGACGAGACCGATCGCTTGGCCCGGCTCGCCGAGGAGCTGCTGTTCCTCGCCCGGTCCGAAGAAGCGCCTGGGGCCGGCCCTCGCGACACCGAGTTCGTGATCCCGCTCCTGGAGCAGTCGGCCCGTGCCTTCGCCGGCCACGCCGCGGACCGTGGCGTCACCGTGCGCGTCGCGGGCGACCACGCGTTGACCGCTCCACTCGACGCCGACCAGATCCGACGCGCGGTCGACAACCTGGTCGACAACGGAATCCGCTTCGCACCCTCCGGCAGCGTGGTCACCGTCGAGGCGCGACGCAACGATGCATGGCTCGAGATCGAGGTCACCGATTCCGGGCCCGGCTTCCCGGAGGAGTTCCTCCCGCACGCGTTCGAGCGATTCCGACGGGCCGATCGCTCTCGAGGCCGCGCCGAGGGTGGCAGCGGCCTCGGGCTCGCGATCGTCCAGGTGATCGCCCACACGCACGGCGGTGAGGTCATGGCGGAGAACGCATCCGCGGGCCCGGGCGCGATCGTGCGCTTGCGCCTGCCGATCAGCGTCGACCGCGCTCGCTGATCGGCAGCATGTGAGACATCACACCGGCCTCACACGGTCGTCGAACCTTCGAAGGCGCAACCTCGGGTGGATCCAATCCCGACAGGAGGTCCACCCATGGACATGAAGCACAGAATCGCCGTCGCGGCGCTCAGCGTCGGCGCCCTCGGTATCGTCGGCGGAGGCACTGCATTCGGCCTCCAAGGCTCGACCGCGGGCTCGTCTCCCCCAGCGAGCACCACGGCCGCAGGTCCGGTCGCCACGTCCGCGGCGACCGGCGCCCCGTCGACACCAACGGCCGAGGCCCCCGACGCGACCGGGGCGGCGAACGCGAGGGACACCGACAACATCCAGCAGGGTGACCAGTCGGGCCCGGACACGCCGGAGACCGCTGACGCGTCCGACGCTTCCGACGCGGCCGCCAAGGGCAAGCCCGACACCGACAAC
>JAODBH010000263.1 GCA_025463865.1 Actinomycetes bacterium
ATCTGGTGGGCCTCGAGCGCGTCGCCGTAGCGGCGCAGCTGCGCTTCGAGATCAAGCATGCGTCTCGACCTCCAGTTCCTTGCGCAGGCGATCCAAGCCGCGCCGCAGTTGGTTCCCGACCGCGGAGACGCTGATCCCGATGGCCTCCGCGGCTTCGGCGTAGGTCCAAGCGCAGCCGTAGATCAGCCAGACCGCGGCGCGCTGGCCGTTCGGGAGTGCCAAAAGCGCGGGGACCAGGCCCGGCTCGACCTCGGTCGCGCCGATGGCTTCGGGTGCAGGTAGCACGACGGTGCGGCGGGGCCGGGTCCGGCTCACGGCGACGCGATACAGGTAGCCGACGGGGTTGGCCATCGCTCGCACGCCGTCCCAGTGCTCCCAGGCGAACGACAGGGCCTCGGCCGTCCCATCTTCGGCCCGATCGAGACCGCGGGAGGCAGCAAGAGCTCGCATGAGGCGCGGTCGGGCCACGTTCACGAACTCCTCGAACTCGGTCGCCGCCGTGCCCACCCGAACCCCCTCACCCAATAGAGCACTCAGCGGGGCGATCGCGCACCCTTTGAAGCAGCGAATCCAGCGGGATACGTCCGGAAGGGGTGCCTTCTTCGCCGGCGGGCTCTTCAACCTGGACGTTGACGAGGTCGAGCTTGCCGGTCATGAACGAAAGGCCGTTGATCGAGCGTGCGAGCTCCTGCCGAGGGGCGGTCGGCTCAAGGGTGGCCCAGCGCTGCCGAGGGTATACGGAGGCCGAGGGGCCTATCGACGGATCGGAGGGCTCTCGCGATGTCTACAAGGATGGCGAGGCCGGTCGCGGAGGCGCCGGTCACATCGGCGCAGGCCGACGTCTCCATCGTGCTTCCGTACTACCGCTCACATCGTTACTTCGCCGAGACCCTCGACAGCATCGTCGCCCAAGACTGCAGGGTCCGTGAAGTGGTCGTGATCGACGACGGGACCCCGCCACACCCGGACGGCACGCCTGACACACGCTGCGAGGAGATTCTCGCCCGCTACCCGTTCGTGACGTTCGCGCGCCAGGACAACACGGGTCCGGGTGGAGCTCGCCATGCAGGAATGCTCCTCACCAGCGCGCCGTACGTGTGCTTCCTCGACTGCGACGACCGCATCGCGCCCGGGGGTCTGGCCAGACTGCGCGACGCGCTCGTGGAGCACCCCGACTGGGGCCTGGTTTCCGGTCGGGCGCTCGTCATCGACGAAACGGGTGCTCCCACGGGCATGTTCATGCTGCCCCAACCTGCAGGCGGGGATCTCTACACCGCCCTGCTCGAACGTGCGTACATCTGTCCTCCCGGAAGCGTTCTGTTCCGACGCTCCGCGCTCGACGCCGTCGGGGGTTGGCACAGCGATCCGCGACGGTGGGGCGTCGAGGACTACGACGTCTACCTCCGGGTCGTCCAACTCGGCCCGATCGGCACCGTGCAGGACGTCGTGAACGAGTACCGACGCCATCCCGGATCGCAAGGTCAATACGTCGAGCGCCTGTACGAGTCGATCGTGTGCATCCTGGGCGACATGGCCACATTCACGCTCGAGGATCCCGAGCGCGACGCCGCCAGGCGGCGCGGCCTGGAGTACTGGCAACGCGAGTTCCACCTTCGCCGCCGGGAGCACGAGCTGCGCACGGCTCTCCGATCTCGGGCTTACCTTCGTGCGATCCCGCTCGCGGCCGTCTTCGTGCTCCGGCACCCGAAGCAGGTGGCTCGGTCCGTGTACCACCGTCTACGGGCCCGTGTGGTGCGGGGCCGTTCACCGTCCACGGTGCACGAGTCGGTGGTCCGCTGAGCGACCGACCTCCAGTAGGTCCTGCCCACAACCCTTTGGTCGATGCACGTCATGCAACCACGCGGCGTCCCGAACCTTCGGAGGCCGGTGCATCGTGGCGAGCCAGGTCGTCGATCGGACGACCGTCGATGACGCTGACCACGTCTTCGACGGCAGGGGCGAACGAGCGGAAATAGCGGTTGAGGCGGGCGCACGACACGGCACGTACCACGGAGAGCGTTGCACTCGCCGCCACCACCGAGATCACGATCACCAAGACGATGCCCATGGCACACGCACACTCCTCTCTCGGTCGCCGGTCCCGCGGACGAGCGCCGGTCAGGCCGAAGCCCTGAAGACCAGGGACTGCTCGTGCTGCAGGACGACTCGCGTCAGATCGACGCGCGAGGTGATGTCCAGCTTGCGGAAGATCTGGCGCAGGTGGAAGTCGATGGTGTGGCGCGACATGAACAGTCGTGTCGCGATCTCGCGATTGGTCATGCCCGACGCGACGAACGCGGCGATGCCGAGCTCCGACTCCCGCAGGCTCTTCCAGCCGATCGACTCCCGCGCCGACCTCGGCTGCCGCCGGCGTGACGAGCAGTCGACTGCGTCGTTGACCGCGTCGACGCGGATGAGGGCGCCGATCAGCTGCGCTCCCGCGTAGACACCCGAGCACGCGGCGGTGAGCACATGGTCTCGCACGTGCAGCGTGTGCCCCGAGTGATCCCCCGCGTCGATCAGCCCAAGCGCCCAAATCCAGAGCACGGACCGGTCGCCGTCTTCGACGAGTCGCGCCGCCGCGGCGTTGGGGAACAGCTGACGTGGGTTCACGCAGATGATCGGGCCGCGTGCCCGTCGCCGCGCCTCGACGAAATGGTCGAACAGGGCCGCGTCCGGGGCCGGGGTGCTCACACGGTCATGGCCCGGGGGCGCGTCGACCACGACGAAGGTCTCGCCTGCATCGAGGTCCGGATCAGCCGTCAACATCGTGTGCACCGACATCGTTGCTCCTCCCCATCGCCTCGAGCGGCGACGCTCGATGCACGATCGCACGCCGCGGGTTCGACCTCATCGCTGCCAACCGCAAAGTCGGTCTGCGGCCAGCAGGGCGATCTGCATTCCGGCTAGCTGCAATGCGGCGTGACGGCTCGGCTGCGATCGTCGGAACACCGAGAAAGGAAAGGACCCGTGCGCTCCCGTCTGTTGATCGTCGACGACAACCGTCACTTCCTCGAGGCCGCGAAGGATCTCCTGGAACGACAAGGCGCCGAGGTCGTCGGCGTCTGCTCGACGGGCGCCGACGCCGCGCGCCTCGCGGCGGAGCTCCGCCCCGATGTGGTGCTGGTCGATGTGGACCTGGGTCCTGAGGACGGCCTCGACGTCGCGGCGCGGTTCGGTGGCAGTCCCCCCGTCCTGCTCATCTCGGCGTACAGCGAGGCCGAGATCGCCGACCTCCTCGCGTGCAGCACGGCCGTCGGCTTCATCTCGAAGACCGATCTGTCGGCCGACAGGATCGTCGCTCTCCTGGACCACACCGGCACATGAAGCACGCGCCACCCCTCGGGGGTGGCGAAGCGTCCCGGATGCGCCGATAATCCTGAGGTGTCCGGGCGTACGCGGGTGGTGATCGCCGATGACGACATCCTCCTGCGTGAGGGGCTCGCGAGCCTGCTCACCAGCCGCGGCTTCGACGTCGTCGGACAGTTCGGCGAGCCGTCCGATCTGATCGCCTGCGTGAGCGCCGAACGTCCCGGACTGGTGATCGTCGACATCCGGATGCCGCCGACCAACACGACGGAGGGACTCGACGCCGCGCAGACCATCCGTCAGTCGGCTCCGGAGACGGCGATCCTGGTGCTCTCGGCGCACGTCGAGGTCGAGCAGGCCATGGACCTGATCGGCGCCGGTCGCGGCACCGGCTACCTCCTGAAGTCCCGGATCATCGACGTGGACGAGTTCGTCGACACGCTCGACCGGATCGTGAAGGGAGGCACGGTGGTCGACCCCGCGCTCGTCCACGAGCTCGTCGCGGCCCGCCGCGTGGTCGACCCGCTCGACGTGCTGTCAGCACGGGAGCGCGAAGTCCTGGCTCTCATGGCCGAGGGCCGGTCCAATGCCGGCATCGCGAAGCGCCTGTTCGTGACCGAAGGAACGGTCGAGAAGCATGTCCGCAGCATCCTGATGAAGCTCGACGTGCCGGAAGCCACGGACGATCACCGACGCGTGATCGCCGTGCTGACGTACCTCGACTCCCTCTAGCCGCGGTTTCCCTGGCACTACGCGAGCGCGGGATGAACGCTTCGGTCCGGCGCACGATCATCACGACGTATGACCGCAACCAGCGAACGGACCGGACCACGACCCGGTCTGGGCATGTGGGCGCTCGCCGTCGCCCTGGGCGGGCAAATGGTCGTCGTCCTCGACTTCAGCATCGTGAACGTGGCCCTGCCCTCGTTGAGCAGCGAGCTCGGCATCTCGCTCAGCATGGCGCAGTGGGTGGTGACGGCGTACGCACTCACCTTGGGCGGCCTGCTCGTGTTCGGCGGGCGGGCAGCTGACCTCTTCGGTCGACGACGTCTGCTGATCGCCGGACTCCTGGTGTTCGGCGGCGCTTCCGCGCTCGGAGGCGTGGCCCCGAATGTCGAGCTCCTCGTCGCCGCGCGGGCCGTGCAGGGCGTGGCCGCCGCGTTCATCGCGCCCGCGGCGCTGTCGATCCTCACGACGAGCTTCGCAGAGGGCCCGAAACGAAACCGCGTGCTCGGCTACTACGGGATCATCTCGTCGATCGGGTTCGTGTTCGGGCTCGTCGCAGGCGGAATCCTGGTCGACACCGTCGGCTGGCGGGGCGTGTTCTTCGTCAACGTCCCGTTGTGCTTCGCGCTGGCGGCCCTCGGCGCTCGCACGCTCCCCGAGGACCTCAGCACGTCGACCCACCACACGCTCGACGTCCTGGGGGCTTTGCTCGTGACGGCCGGCATCGCGGGGCTCGTGCTGGCACCCACGTTCGGCACGACCGACGGGTGGGGTTCTCCCAGCTTCCTCGGCTGCCTGCTCGGCGGTGCAGCATTGATCGGGCTCTTCGTGGTGCACGAATCCGTGACGGCGGAGCCGCTGGTACCGATGTCGATCTTCCGCCACCGCACGGTCGTCGTCGGTGACGTGTTGGCCGGGCTGCTCGGCGCATGCATCGCCGCCGAGGTGCTCGTCCTCAGCCTCTACAGCCAGGAGGTCCTCGGCTACTCCGCGCTCCTCGCCGGGTTCATCGCGATCCCACAGGGGATCGGCGGAATGTTGCGTGGCGTCGTCGGACCCGGCCTGTTGGACCGGGTCGGGCTGAAGCCGTTCGTCTTGGCCGCGTGCGCGCTGACCGCGGCGAGCATCGCACTCCTCTTCCGATTCCCGCTCACCACGCACTATCCGGGGCTCGGCGTTGTGCTCCTCGGAGCCGGCTTCGGGACGACAAGCGTCCTCTACGCCGCGACCGTGGCGGGCAGCACCGGAGTCGCGGACAACGAGCAGGGACTGGCGGGCGCCCTGCTCAACACGACCCGCCAGATGGGAGCCGCAATCGGAGTCGCGATTCTGCTGTCGCTCGCGGGGACCGGCGGATCAACCTCGACGTCGCAGCTGGCGGCGAGCTACCGGACCGCACTCGTGTGCGCGACCGGGCTCATCCTCGTGGGAGCCGCGGTCGTCACGTTCGCCCTCCCGAACCGCCGGCGCGCCCGCGTCAGCAGTGGGGCGCCAGCCGGTCCTGGCACCGTCATGGAGCGGGCCACCCGATCGAGGGCGCAAGCCGGCGGGCCTCCTCGGCCCAGCCGGCGAGATGAGCGAGCGCGGCGCCGCGTGCACGGAAGAGGGGCGCGGGATCGGTCGGTGTAGACCCTCCGTACGCGGACAGTCCGCCGCGAACCGCGCGGTCGAGCATGTGCGCAGCCAGCCAGTCGTACTTCACGGCCGATGCGAGCATTCCCAATCGGATCAGCCGCTCGTCACCCCGCCACCCTGCACTCGACAGTCCGCGCGTGTAGCCGTCGTACAAGCGTCGGGTGAGCTCCGGGAGCAGGTCCGACGGGACGAAGAGATCGGCCACGCAGTCGGGGATCAGGTTGCCGAGGTCCTCGCCCAGGCACCCGTCCCCGACGAACGACCAATCGACGAGCACGGTGTCGCCGGGCCCGCGGTCGATGAGGTTGGCGGGCCACACGTCGAGATGGCACACGGTGCGCGGCAGCTCCTCGAGCACCCGGAGGAACCAATCACGATCGGCGTGCAGCCGTGCCATCTGCTCACGGAGGCCGGGGGGAAAGTTGTCGCGGATCAGCGGCTGGGCCCACGCGTCGTCGTTCTCGAAGAGATCCCAGCCGAGGTGCTTCGCCCGACGTACGAGCGGAGGAACCGACGACTCGTCCAGGGAAGCTCGTCCGTGGCGCCTCGTGTGAGCTCGCCCTGCGCCGTCCCGAGCCCGACCACCATCGTTTCGAGCCCGTCGATGGTCCAGCCCGCGCCCGTGCTGCCGTCGACGTGCTCGAGCCACAGCGCGATGGTTCCGTCACTCCGGCGGAACGACTCGAGGAGCCGGGGAGCCCGGAGACCGAAGCGCTCCCACCGCTGCGCCAGGCCGGACTCGTAGGCGAGGGCCTCCCGCTCCCAGTAGTTCCAGTCGCGAGGGTCGCTCGAGCCGACCCACCGGCCGTCGTCGGTCTGCGCGCCGGACAGGACCTTCAAGACCGCGGTGAGCCCGTCCGAACGAACCCGCCAGATCCCGGCCGTCACCGCGTTGTGCAGATTGTGGGCCAACGGCTCAGCCGTCCAACCGTGCGGCGCATGGTCGAGCAGTCGGGTCAGCTCGGCCTCGACGAACGCGGGATCAGGTTGCCGTCCGAGCGCTGCGTCCACGGAACCACGTTGCCAGGCGGCCGCGCCGCGTGCACCGCTTCGGCCCGAATGCGCGGCTCAGACGGGAACGTGCTCGCTTCCGACCCACTCGCGTCCGAACCAGCGCCGGATCCTCGTGGTGCCGAACTCGATCTTGTCGGCCGCGATGTTGCTCGACGGGCCTTCGAGCGCGCCGGCGGGCGTCTGCCCGCTCAGGAAGGTGACCTCGACCTTGGCGACCATGTCGTCACCGAACTCGAGGTAGCAGGTGCCGTGCCCGTCGTAGGTGCTCGGTGTTGTGCCGGTCCTGATCCTGGCGATGATCTGGTCCGCCACCACCGTCGCTTGGCCCTCGGCGAACACGCCGGCCTTGGGAGTGCCGACGCTCGTCACGTCGCCCACCGCGTAGACGCCGGGAAAGGAGGTTTCGAGTGTCAGCGGATTCACCGGGACCCAGCCGTCGACCGTCATGCCCGACTCCTCCACGACGCGGGGAACCTTGTGCTCGGGCACCCCGAGGAAGAGATCGAAGGGCAGCTCGGAACCGTCGCTGAGCACCGCGACCTTGCGGACACCGTCGAGCGCGCGGACGGTCCGCTCAGGGACCCAGCGGATCCCACGTTCCTCGAACGCTGCGAGCAACGCCTTCGAAGCGTCGGGCGATGGGGGGATCGGCGCGCCCATCGGCATGACCAGTGAGATCGATGACGCGTCCCGAAGCTCACGCCGCACGAGGAAGTCGTGCACGAGCAGTGAAGTCTCGCTCGGCGCCGGCGGACACTTGAACGGCGTCGAGGTGACCCCGACGATGACGTCACCTCCTGGGAACGCAGCAAGAACGTCCCGTAACGCGAACGCGCCCGGCAGTGTGTAGAACTCGTGGCCCACCTCGACCAGTCCCGGCGTTGCCGACGGATCCAGGTCGGCGCCCAGCGCGACGACGAGGATGTCGGCGTCGTAGGAGGCGCCGTCGTCGGCCTCTACCCGCTTGGCCACCGGATCGATCGACCGGATCACCGCGCGTACGAAGCGCACGCCGGGCTTCTCGATGTCGCGGTACGGGTGGAAGACCCCCGCGGGAAGCGAGCGGCCGAACATCACGTCGAGCTTCGAGAAGCCGAACACGAATCCTTCGGCCCGATCGATGAGCACGACGTCGACGTCGTCGCCGAACTCCTCCGACAGCCTTGTCGTCAGCTCGAGGCCACCGAAGCCTGCGCCGAGCACGACAATTCGCATGCGGAGAATGTAGCGAACGCCTGCTTCAGGACCCAGCGTCGAGGTGATCGATGATCGCCCTCGAGATCGACGTGAGCTGATCGAGCTGCTCGTCGGTCAGAGGGGTGACGAACCACGTCCGCACCTGCTCCGCGTGCTCCGGCGCGGCCGCCTCGATGGTGTCGCGGCCGAGGTCCGTGAGCACGACGAACGAACCCCGGGCGTCGGTCGGGCAGATCTCGCGGTCGACCAGTCCCCGGTCCTCCATGCGGCTGATCTGCTTCGACAAACGGCTCTTCTCCCAGCCCAGCTCGAGCCCGAGCTCACTGGGCCGGATCCGCTGCCCCTCGGCTTCCGAGAGGCCGACGAGGACCGCGTAGTCGGCACCCGAGAGGTTGGCGTCACGCTTCATCTCCGACGCCAGCCGGGCCTCCAGCTGCGCGTGCATCGTGAGCAGGGCCCGCCATGCACTGTGCTCCCGCTCGTTCAGCCAGTGGGGCTGGGTCTTCGTGGCCCGGCTGGCCCGCTTGATCGACACTGTCTTCACGCTCCTCGTCTGGTCCGCCGGGAATCAACCTACCGAAAACTGGTTGACAGATCAACAAGTCAGTCCTACTTTTTGTTGACGTAGCAACTATGTACCCGAAGGAGCACCCAATGCCAGCTGTCTCGGTCGAGAACACGCTCGCCCTCCCCCGCCTCGACGCGCTGGTGGGCAACGATCCCCACGCCCGCCCGGTCACCCAGGTCGTGCACTCCCACTCCCAGCTCGAAGGGGCCGGGTTCGAGATCAATCGCCCGTTCCCCGGCGGATTGCCGGCCTCCGCGACCACACCGTTCCTCCTCCTCGACCATCTCGGCCCCCAGCTCAACGGACCGGGCGAGGCCAGTGGCGCTCCGTGGCACCCGCACCGCGGCTTCGAGACCGTCACCTACGTCCTCGACGGCGAGATCTCCCACCACGACACCAACGGTGGCGGAGGCGTGATCGGTGCCGGTGACACGCAGTGGATGACCGCCGGCTCGGGGATCCTCCACGACGAGTTGCCGACCGAGCGGGCGTTCCGCGAGGGCGGCCCGTCGCACGGAGTGCAGCTCTGGGTCAACCTCCCGGCTGCGCTCAAGATGACGCCGCCGCGCTACCAGTCGATCACCGCCGACAGCCTCACCCTGCTGACCTCGCCCGACGGCGGTTCGCTCGTCCGCCTCATCGCCGGAGACCTCGGCGGCTACGCGGGTCCGGGCAACACCCATACGCCGATCACGTACGTCCACGCCACGGTGGCGCGCGGCGCGGAGCTCGTCCTCCCCTGGAACCCGGGGTTCACCGCGATGGTGTTCGTGCTCACGGGCCAAGGGTCGGTCGGGCCCGAGCAGCGCCCGGTCGCGGAGAACGACCTCGCGCTCATGGGTGGGGGCGACCGCATCACGATCCGCGCCGCGGACCACATCGAGGGCGGATACGACGCACTCGACGTCCTCGTGCTCGGTGGGATGCCGATCAACGAGCCGGTCGTGCAGTACGGCCCGTTCGTGATGAACACGCGGGAGGAGATCCAGCAGGCGATCGACGACTTCAACGCCGGTCGGATGGGCGTGATCCCGGCCGACCAGATGGCCCCTCGCCGCTTCTCCTGACGCCCAGCCACAAGGGCGTGCACCGACCCCGATCAACGGGTTCGGCGCACGCCCTTCGCTGCGGTCCACCCGGCGGCAACCGCGCGGGGGATAGCGTTCGCGCGCGCCTCCGGACCGTCGGGTGCACCCGTTGTTCCCGACGAGTGGAGCGCGCATGGCCGGCGAACCGGATCCGATCTTCGACCTCTCGCACATCGACCCCGACTCCCCCACCGCTGACGTCGAGGGCTACCTCGCCGGCATCGGGCTCGGCGCGAAGATCGACGGCGACCTGGCCGCTTGGATCGAGAACTCGGTCGCTCCCGCGCTCAAGGCCGCCATCGACCGCGGCGCCGACGGTCCCGAGTTCCTGCGCTCCATCGCGGCGATGCTGCGCGCCGACGCCGACATCGTCGATCCCGACGTCGAGAACCCGCCACCCGCGGGCGCCTGAGCCGCGGGCTACGTTCGGCGCCGTCAACGCGACGCGCCCGGTCGGGCCGTGTCGACCGGACGTGAGCTGGAGGCAGCGTGCACACCGCCGACATCGAGTACTCCCACGACGATCTCCGCCTGGTCGGACACCTCGCAGTGGACGACAGCAAGGCCGGGAAACGGCCTGCTGTCCTGATCGCCCACGACGCCGGTGGTATCGACGAGCTGGCCAAGCGGAGCGCGGTTCGGCTCGCGGAGCTCGGGTACGTCGCGCTCGCGCTCGACTACTACGGCGAGGGGAAGCGGCTCGATCCCGCTCAGCTCGGCGAACGCTTCGGCCCACTCGCCGGCGATCCCCTGAAGATCCGCGCCATCGGCCGTGCGGGCCTCGAGGCGCTGCTCGCAACCGAGTACGCCGACGCATCCAAGGTCGCGGCGATCGGTTACTGCTTCGGGGGCACGATGGCCCTCGAGCTCGCCCGCTCCGGCGCCGACCTCGCCGGGGTCGTGGGGTTCCACTCCGGCCTTTCGACCTCGCGGCCGGGTGACGCGGTGAACATCAAGGCCCGGGTCCTCGTGTGCATCGGTGCCGAGGACCCCATCATCCCGCCGGAGCAGCGCCTGGGATTCGAGCAGGAGATGCGTGCCGGCGGGGTCGACTGGCAGATGAACGTCTACGGCGGCGCCGTCCACAGCTTCACCAACCCCGACGCGGGCACCGACAACCCGGCTCTGGCCTACGACGAGCACGCGGATGAGGACTCGTGGCGGGCGATGCTCCAGCTGTTCTCCGAGGTCTTCTAGACGGGCGGCAGGCCGGCGCCCGGTACGCCCGTAGGATCGGAACCGCCAAGAGCGTCGGGGGGCGATCGTGACGGTGCAGCAGACGAAGGCCATCAGCATCTGCAGGCTCTGCACCGCGGGGTGCCCGGTCGAGGTCACGATCGAGGAGGGCCGCGCGATGAAGGTGGTCGGCGACCGGGCCTCGGACAACTACCGCGGCTACTCCTGCTCGAAGGGGCGCGGGCTGCCCGACCTGCACAACCGGGCCGACCGTCTGCTCCAGAGCCAGAAGCGCCAGCCCGACGGCTCCTACGCGCCCGTCGACGTCGACGTGGCGATCGACGAGATCGCCGAGAAGGTGCGGGCGATCGTCGACGAGCACGGCCCGCGCGCCATCGGCGCCTACATGGGCACCCGGGTCGGGGACCATCCTGCGATGGGCCAGGCCGGCCCAGGCTTCATGCTCGCGCTCGGTTCGCCGATGCGATTCAGCGCGCTGACCCTCGACCAACCGGGCGACCTCGTGGCCCGAGCGTTCCACGGCACGTGGATGGGCGGCGACACGCGCCTCGAGGACACCGATACCTGGGTGCTGGTCGGAACGAACCCGATCGTGTCCCACCAGTACTTCGCCAACAACCCCGTCGGCCGGATCACCACCGCGGTGCGCAACGGCTGCCGCCTCGTGGTCATCGACCCGCGCGCGACCGAGACCTCGAAGCACGCCGCGATCCACATCCAGCCTCGCCCGGGGGAAGACGTCACGATTCTGGCCGGACTGCTCGCGCTGCTGTTCGCGTGGGACGCGCTCGACCACGAGTTCGTCGCCGAGAACGTCGTGGGCATCGACGAGCTCCGCGCCACGGTCGCCCCGTACACCCCGGAGTACGTGAGCGCGCGGGCCGACGTCCCGGCCGAACAGCTGATCGCCGCGGCCCGCATCATCGCCGACGCGAAGAAGGGCGGGATCTTCTGCGGCACCGGGGCCGCGATGTCGAACATGGGGGGCAACCTGGCCTTCTACCTCGGCCTCGCGATGCACTCGTTGCGAGGCTGGTGGGCGCGTGAAGGCGACCCTTTCCTGCGGCCGAACGCGTTGCTGCCCACCCGGCCGTCGAAGGCGCAGCCCCAGAACCCGTTCCCGGTGGCGGGCTTCGGCGAGAAGCTCCGCATCCGTGGGCTCGAGGGCGGCATCTACGGGATCCCGGGCGCAGCGATCTTCGACGAGATCCTGACGCCGGGACCGGGTCGGGTGCGGGCGCTCTTCAACATGGGCGGCAACCCGCTCATGGCCATACCGGAAACGTCGCGCGCCCACGAGGCCCTCCGCAGCCTCGAGCTCTATGTCACCACCGACGTGAGCCTCTCCAACAACGCCCGCGACGCCGACTACGTCATCGCGGTGACCATGGAACTCGAGACGGCCGCGTTGTCGTACAGCGCCGAGGCCCTCACCCACATGCACCGCGGGATGGGCATCGAGGAGCCGTACGCGCACTACGCGCCCGCGGCCGTCCCGCCGCCTCCGGGCTCGCAGCTCATCGACGACTGGCAGCTCTACTACCGGCTCGCGCAGAAGCTCGGCTTGCAGCTCAACGTCATCACAGCGTGCGGGCTGCCGGGCGCGTGGGACGTCGCTCCGATCGTCCACCCGCTCGACATGGAACGCGAGCCCACCACCGACGAGCTCTTCGAGATCATCTGTGCCGACGGGCGGGTGCCCTTCGATCTGGTGAAACAGCACGAGCACGGTCACGTCTTCGAAGCGGCCCGCGTCGTCGTCGGTCCGCGTGACCCGGAGTGCGACGAGCACCTCGACGTCGGGAGCGACTTCATGATGTGTGAGCTCGACGAGCACCGTCGCGGTCACGATCCGTCCGTCGTCGCCGAGGCGGACGCGGCGTACCCGTTCCTGCTGATCCCCCGTCGGGACAAGGGGTTCGTCAACGGGACCGGTCAGATGGTCGCCAAGAACCTGGCCAAGCGGAGCTACAACCCGGCATACCTGCACCCCGACGACCTCGGGGCGCTCGGCCTCGACGACGGCGACGTGGTGACGATCCGCTCGGCCCACGGAAGTCTCGTGGGCGTCGTCGGCAGCGACCCGACGCTGAAGCGCGGCGTGCTCTCGATGAGCCACGGCTTCGGCGGGAGCCCGGCCGACGACGCCGACCCGCTGGGCCGGGGCGCGAACACCAACCAGCTGCTGAGCCTCACCGCCGAGTTCGACCGCTACACCGGCATGCCCCGCATGGGTGCCGTCCCGGTCTCCATCGCCCGTGCCGCTCGAGGCGCAGATCAGGTGCGTTCATAGGAGCTACGCGGACGAGGCGGCGAACGTCTTCTCGATCTGCGCGCAGAAGGCCGGCAGGTCGTCGGGCTTCCGGCTGCTGATCAGCGTGTTCGGGCCCTCGGTGTCGACCACCAGCTGCTCGTTCACCCAGGTCGCTCCGGCGTTGCGCAGGTCGGTCTGCAGGCTGGGCCAGCTGGCAAGCCGGCGTCCGCGTACGACGTCGGCTTCGACGAGCGTCCACGGGCCGTGGCAGATGACCGCGACCGGCTTGCCCGCGTCGAAGAACGCCTTGGCGAACGCCACCGCGTCCGCGTGCATGCGGAGATTGTCCGGGTTGGCGACGCCGCCGGGCAGCACCAGCGCGTCGTAGTCGTTCGGGTCGGCGTCTGCGACGGTGACGTCGACGGGAAACTTGTCGCCCTTGTCGAGGTGATTGAAGGCCTGCACGCTCCCGGCCTCCGGCGCCACCAGCGTCGTGGATCCGCCCGAGCTCCTCACCTTGTCCCAGGGCTCGGTCAACTCCACCTGCTCGACGCCTTCGTTCGCCATGAGGAACGCGACCTTCTTGTTGCTCAACGAGCCCGCCATGCCGGACCTCCTTGCTTCGCGATCGGTTTCCACGGCCAGTACCCCTCGGTTGACGGCCTGAAGCACCCGCCGGAATCTCCGAGGACTCACCCTCAAGCGACCGCCCCGATCGGTCGAATCGCTCGTCTATGCCTGACGCGCGCACGGACCCGGCGGACGACGGCTCGCGGGCCGACCGGTCGCCGCGCGCGGCGCGTGGTCTTCGCGCCCGATCTCGCAGGGTCGACACGGGCGCCAGCGGGCGGGCGACCACCCCGAACAGGGGGGCCGAACGGCCTATTTTCGCAGTTGAGGGCACCGGAACGCGGCGTTTCGGCCGGTTTCCGGGGCGGGCCCGCTTGCCACGCTCCGTGGTTCTGTCATCATCCCGAGGCAAGCGGGCAGGGAGGCCCGGTTCACAGGACACAACCTCGGTTGGTCACGTGCGCCTTGCGGATCATGGACGATGCGGGCTCCGGTGTGACCGGGGGCAACCACAGGGACCGGCAACGATTCCTGCACCGGAGCCTTCGGTCACTCGGGAACCCCGCACCGAGCCCGCACCCGCACCGAGATTCGGCTCCCGGCGGTTCGGAGCCCGCTTCATGCGGCGCCGTCGCAGCGAACGCGGAGAGCGCGGTGCGGTCCTCGTCGAGACCGTGTTCATCCTTCCGGTCCTCGTGCTCCTGATCTCCGGAATCGTGGAGTTCGGCATGACGTTCCGCGAGGCCTCGACCATCACCGCTTCGACGCGGGCCGGCGCGCGCATCGCGTCGGCGATGCCCCGTAACCCGGCCTTCGTCCAGGCGACGGCCGACGCGGTCTCCTCTGCGATCAACGACCTTCCGTCCGACGAACCGCAGCAGCTCTGGATCTACGCGGCCAACCAGTACGGATTCCCGGGCAGCTCGACGTCGATGCCCACCACCTGCAGCACCAAGTGCGTGATCTACACGTGGAGTCAGGCGGCCAAGGCGTTCCAGAGCCCGTCGGGGAGCTACCCCGCCACCGGCCCGAGCGGACAGAACGCGTGTCCAGGATCGACCGACCAGGTCGGCGTCTACGTGAAGGGCCTCCACAAGGAGATCTTCCCGCTCTTCGGCGACCGGACCCTCACGGGTAAGACGGTGATGCGGCTGGAGCCCGTGCCGAGCACGACGACGTGCAGCGGCTGATGTTCCTCGATCGACGTCCGCGTGGCGACGACGAACGCGGCTGGGTGCTCGTGTGGTTCGCGATCATGCTGGTCGTCCTGCTCTCGATGGCGGCCTTCGCGGTCGACACGAGTCTGTGGACCTACGATCAGACGAAGCAGCAACGCGCCGCCGACGCCGCCGCGCTCGCCGGCGCCGTCTACCTGCCCGGGAACGTGGCGAAGGCGACCGAAGTCGCGACGACGGTGGCCACGCTGAACGGCTACACGACGTCGACCTCGGGACGCATCACCACAGTCGACGTCAACCAGGTGGCCGGGCAGCCGAACCAGCTCCAGGTCACCATCACCGACAACGAGGACAACCTCTTCGGCGCGCTGATGGGCACGCCCACCTCGACGATCAGGAAGACCGGTGTCGCAACCTACGATCCGCCCATCGCGATGGGCAGCCCGGTCAACCAGATCGGCAACGACCCCGACATCACGCCCGTCGTCACCGGGAGCGATCGATACCCCAACCTCTGGGTCAACGTTGCCGGATCCGACTCGCCCAAGGCGAACGGTGATGCATACCTGGCAGGCAGCTGCTCCACCAGCGCCGACAACTGCAGCGGGAGCAACTCGGACCTGAGTTCGAACGGGTACTACTACACCGTCCACGCCGCGAACTCGGGTCCTCTCACCCTCCAGGGCTTCGATCCGGGTTTCGTAGCGGTCGGTGACAACTGCACTTACGCCAACGGCAACAACGCTGACGGCAGCAATCTCTCGGCCGCAAAGAACCTCCCGGCGAACTTCAATCCCAAGCTCCCCATGACGACAGCAGACATCCAGGCGAGGTATGCGCCTGTCGGCGATCCCAGCAATCCCGCCGATCCCGGCCAGCGGTACTGCACCGGTGACCACAACTTCGCGTCGGGTCAGGGGCCGACGACGACCTACAAGGTGTTCGGGCCGGCGACGATTGCCGGTGAGCCTTCGAGCGCCCCGGCTACTCCCGTGTGCACGATGTCCTTTCCCGGATTCACCGGTGACCTTGCCCCCGCAGCACCGGGCAAGAGTGCGCCGACCGGCGGCCTGTACGCGACCACCGCGCTCGCCGGCGCTCCCGATCCGCTCGTGAAGTACTTCCGGCAGTGGTACACGCTGTGCACGATCAACGCGACCGCCGGGAGCGACTACTTCCTGCAGATCACGACCGGCAACGGCAGCGGGCACAACCGCCTCGCGCTCCGCGGCTTCTACGGATCGGTGAGCAACTACCCCGGGACGTATGCGGCCAACTCGGTCAACATCTATGCCAGCACCCGCATGTCGATCTACGCCAACGTCGCCAGCGCCGACACGACGACGAAGTTCCATCTCGCCCGGCTTCTTCCCGGCTCACCCGGTCGCACGCTGGTGCTCGACTTCTTCGACATCGGCGACTCCCCCAACAACGCGGTCGGGAGCTTGCAGATCGTGCCGCCCGCGGACTCCGGCCTCGCGACGTTCGGCGCGGCGGGTACTCCCTGCACTGCCACACCCCCTCCGGGCACCTCGACCGGGCCACCGTGGGGAACTCCTTCCGCACTGACGAACTGCACCATCACCGGGGTGACCACATCCACCTACGGAGGCCAGTGGATCGAGGTGCGGGTTCCGATCCCCGACACGTACTCGTGCACCGTCGGCTCGCCGACCGGATGCTGGGTGCAGATCGCGTACAAGTTCGACAAGGCCATCAACGACACCACGTCGTGGACGGCCCACATCGACGGTGACCCGGTGCGCATCGTCAAATGATCCGCAGCTCCCCCGCCGGCTGACACGTTCCTGTACGGGCCGTCCCGACCCCGGGTGGCGGGCGGCCATGATGTTCGGGTGACCGAGGGACCCATCTCCGTACGGCGCGACGCCCTGATCGCCGACCTTTCGCTGCGGGGCCGCGAGTTCGGCTTCGCGTACTCCGACCTCGTCGACGAGTGGTTGGCCGAGCTGATCGGCGACGAGCGGGATCTCGCCCTGGTGGCCGGAGGGTCCTACGGCCGCCGCGAGCTCGCGCCGGGGAGTGACCTCGACCTCGTGCTGATCCACGGCGGCCGGAAGGACATCAGGGCGGTGGCCGACCGGATCTGGTATCCGATCTGGGATTCGAAGATCGCGCTCGACCACAGCGTCCGCACGCCGAAGGAAGCCGTCGCCATGGCCGAGGCCGACCTCAAGGTCGTGTCGTCCCTTCTCGACGGCCGGGTCGTCGCGGGCGACCTCGCCCTCGGCGACGACGCGCTCTCCCGGGTGCGGGAGGCCTGGACCCGGCACGGCGCGCGTCGCCTTCCACAGATGCGCGAGTTGGCCACGGCCCGGCACCACAAGGACGGCGACGTCGCCTACCTGCTCGAGCCCGAGCTGAAGCTGGCCAAGGGCGGCCACCGGGATCTGCGGGCCATGGCCGCGCTCGAGGCCGCCACGCCGATCACGTTCCGCCACTCGCCCGATCTCGATCAGGCCGCCGCGACGCTCTTCGAGGTCCGGGTCGCGCTGCACCGGGTGGAAGGGCGAGCCGTCGACCGCCTCCTCCTCGATCGGCAGGACGATGTCGCCGAACAGCTCGGGTACGCCGACGCCGACGAGCTGATGCGCGCCGTCGCGACGTCCGGCCGGACCGTCGCCCGCGCGTACGACGACGAGTGGCGCCGCAGCGACGCCTGGGCGCGCGGGCCGGCGCGGCGGGGCGCCGGCGGTGGTGACCGGCCGTTGGGTGACGGGATCGTGCTGCGCGACGGCGAGCTCGACCTGGTCTCCACTACCGAACCGGCCGACCTGACGCTGCTGCTCCGCGCGGCCGAGCAGGCTGCGGTGCTCGGGGTCGACTTCCGGACCGCGGCGCTCGAGCGCCTCGCGGCCGAGGCCCCGCCCGCACTCCAGGTCTGGCCCGCCGAGGCGCGCGACGCGCTGGTCGGCCTCCTCGGCGCGGGCCCCAACCTGGTCTCGGTGTTCGAGACGCTCGACGAGTACGGCCTGCTCACGAAGATCCTCCCGGAGTGGGAGCAGGTGCGCAGCAAGCCCCAACGCAATGCCTTCCACCGCTTCACCGTCGACCGGCACCTCGCCGAGACCGCTGCGAACGCGGCCGAGTACACCCGCCTCGTCGAACGTCCCGACCTCCTCCTCGTGGGTTGTTGGCTGCACGACCTCGGGAAGGGTTGGCCGGGCGATCACACCCGCGCCGGTATCGAGCTGATGCGGACCGTCGCTACCCGGATGGGCTTCGCCGACGACGACGTCGAGATCCTCGTCGACCTCGTCCGTCACCATCTGCTGCTGCCGTCGGTCGCCACGAGCGGAGACCTCAGCGATCCCGCGGTCGCCGAGATGGTGGCGATGGCCGTCGGTTCCGTCGAGGAGCTCCATCTTCTCGCCGCGCTCACGCAGGCCGACTCCCTGGCGACGGGTCCGTCGGCCTGGAGCGCCTGGAAGCAGGAGCTCATGGAAACCCTGGTCCGCAAGGTGGAGCTCGTGCTCCGCGACGAGGTACCTCCGGCGGAGACCGACACGCTCGCACCCGAGGACGCGGCGTTGATCGCACGCGCCCACGGCGACCTGCTCGTCGAGCGCGTGGCCGACGGCATCGCGGTCGTCGGCCCCAACCGTCCCGGACTTCTGTGCTGCGTGGTCGGACTGCTCAGCGTCCACGGCTGGGCGGTGCAGGCCGCGTTCGTCAACAGCTACGACGGAGTCGCCGCCAACCACTTCCTGATCGAGCGCTCGTACGCCCGTCGCGACGACAACTGGGAACAGTTCGTCGACGAGCTGCGCGCCGCGCTGATCGACCGGCGGACGTTGGACGAACGGGTCGAGCAGCGCGCCCGCACCTACCCCCGTCGACGCAACGCGGCCCGTCCCGCGAAGCCGCGGGTGATCCGCCACGAAGGCGCCTCGGCGACGGCCACCGTCCTCGAGGTGCGGACGGCCGACCGCCTCGGCCTCCTGTACCGGCTCACCCGCGCCCTGACCGAGGTGCCACTCGACATCGTCCACGCCAAGGTCTCGACGCTCGGCCAGGAGGTGATCGACACCTTCTACCTGCACACGACCGACGGCGCGATCCCCGATGACGACACGATCGAGCGCGCGTCGGCGATGCTCCTCGAAGCCGCGTCGGCCGGTCCCGTCGACGCGTCGTCGATGACGGTCCCATCTCCCGGGGAGTAGTCGGACCGTCACGCGATCTGGAGACCGTCGACCGCGTGGCGGTTCGCGTCGTAGATTCCAACTCTTGCCCGGAACCGTCACCCCCAAGAGTCTGCAGCGATCGGTCGTGCGCGTCACCGCGGGCTTCGTCGCGCTCCTGGCCGTCGCGGTCGGCGCCGCGATCACGGCATCGTTCGACGGATCGGGTGGCACGCGCGCGGTGGTGTTGGTCGCGGTGCCTGCGGTCGCTCTCGTTGCCGGCCTCGCGCTCGCACTGTTGCTCCGCCGGCGTATGGCACAGGGGTTCGCCGAGCCGATCGAGACCCTGACGGTCGCGCTGCGGTCCGTCGCGGACGGCGACTTCGGGGGCATCGTGGTCGTCGACGGTGCGTCCGAGGTGGTCGACGCGTCGGTTGCCGCGCAAGCTGCGACGCGTCGCATCGCGCGCGAGCTCGCGTCGACCGCACGCGCCCGCGCCGCGCTCGAGCACACCGGACCCGCCATCGACCTGATCCGGCGCGAGCTCCAAGCCGAGGTCGAACCCCGGCCGCCGGGCTTCGCGTTCGCGGCCTACTTCGACGCCGGCATCGGCTCGATGGCCGGCGACTTCTACGACGTCGTCGCGCTCCCCGGGAACCGCGCGGGTGTGGTGCTCGCCGACGTCTCCGGACGCGGGCTGAGCGCGGGTGCCCTCGCGGTGCGGGTGAAGTTCCTGGCTCGCGCCGCGCTGCAGCTGTCGATGACACCCGGCCAGTCACTCGACTGGATCGCGGAGCAGCTCGGCGACATCAGCCCCCGCTCGGTCGCCTGCTTCGTCGCAGTGATCGATCCGGCCACCAACGTCATCGCCTTCGCCAACGCGGGCTACCCGCCACCGATCGTGTTCGCGGCGAAGCAGGAGATCGCGCTCGGCGCGACGGGCCCCAGCGTCGGTGCACTCTCGGGATCATGGCGGACCAAGCAGCTGCGGGTGGGCGCCGGCGCGACGGTGTTGCTCTACAGCGACGAAGCGGCCCGCTCGGCCGAGAACCCGACGATCGTCGACGAAGCCGCCGTCGAACGACTCCGGAGTGCGGTGCGCGAGCACCGGACAGCCACCGCCGACGCGATCGTGCTCGAGTGTGCGGCGGCGATCGCCCCTGCGGTGCCGGGTCGCCGCACCGACGATCTCACCCTCGCCGTCATCCAGCTGGACCGGGCGCGCGACCGCCCCGCTCCCCCGCCGCAGGAGCCCGCCGAGACCGAACCCCTCCAGAACGGCCGCACCCCGGCCACCTGAAGAGCACGGGGTGTTCCGGGTCAGATGCCGGCGAGACGGGCGACGACGGGTGCCAACGCCTCGAAAGAATCCTCGCCGACCACGACGTAGGACAGGCCGAGCTCCTCGCGTCGCCGCAGGATCGTCTCCTCCACCTGCGCCTCGGTGCCGGCGAGCATCAACGCCGACTCCAACGCGTCAGCGGCCTCGATGCCCATGGCGGCGCCGATGTTCGCCGCGAAGCCCTCGGCGTCATCGGTGATGGCGCAGACGAACGCGCGGTACTGGAGCTCGATCGAGGCGAAGCGGTCGCCCGCCGCCTCGCGGATCCACTCGATCTTCTTGATGGTCTGCGCGGCCAGTGAGTCCCGCACCGCGTCGGGGCCGACCACGCCGGACCGCAGGTTCGGGTTCACGCCCACGATGTCGGCGTGGCGGGCGGCGATCGACAACATCCGCTTCCCGCCCGCGCCGATCAGCAACGGCGGGTGGGGCTGCTGCACCGGCTTCGGGATCGACGTGTAGTCGGTGATCGTGTAGTGCTTGCCGGTGAACGAGAAGGGCTCGCCCCGGAAGCAACCTTCGATGACGGCGAGGGCCTCCTCGAACCGGTCGACCCGCACCGCCGGAGCGTCGTAGGGCAGGCCGAGCGCGGCGTAGTCGTCACGCCGCCAACCCGCACCGATGCCCATCTCGACCCGGCCCTCCGACAAGAGGTCGAGGGTCGCCATGTCCTTGGCGAGGATCGCCGGATGCCGGTAGTCGTTGTCGAACACCAGCCCGCCGACACGCAGGGTCGACGTGGCTTCGGCCGCGAACGTCAGCGCGACGACCGGCGCGAGCGGTTGGGCGACGAAGTGGTCGGGGCTGTAGAGCGTGGAGTAGCCGAGCGCCTCGACCTTGCGGGCGAGCTCGCGCCACTCGTGGGCCGAGCCGCCCTTCGAGGTCTGGACACCGAACCGGAACGGGCGGGCCGAACCTGGCACCCTCAGTTCCCGGCCAGCTTGGCGACGACCGGGGCAAACTCTTGCGCGGAGGCGGCCATGATCACGTGGTAGCTCATCTGCCAACGGTCTCGGCGCTTCTCGAGGTCCTCGATGATCTGGCTCTCACTGCCGATCAGCAGCGTCGGCGTGTCGAGCGCGACCTCGGGCGACACGTTGAACGAGTCGCCGATCGCCTTCGACATGCTTTCCCGGTCCTCGGTGAACATCACCATCGCCGGGAACGTCTGGATCTCGAGGTCGCCGAACCGGTCGCCCGCAGCTTCGCGCACCCATCCGAGCTTCTCGTCCGTTGCGGCCGCGGTCATCGAGTACGCAGCCGACTTGTCGGTCGGGCTGCCCGCCTTCAGGTTGGCGTTGATCCCGACGATGTCGGCCTCACGCGCTGCGAGGGACAGGATCTTCTTCGCGCCACCGCCCACGAGCAAGGGCGGGTGCGGACGCTGGACCGGCGTCGGCTGACCGTCGAGCTCGTCGATCGTGTAGTGCTCGCCCGCAAAGCTGAACGGCCCATCGGCCAACAGGCCCTTGATCACCGTGATCGACTCCGCCAACCGGGCGATCCGGACGGAAGGCTTGTCCTGCGGGATGCCCGCGCGCTCGTAGTCCTCGTTCATCCAGCCGGCGCCGATGCCCCACTCGTAACGGCCGTCGGAGAGCACGTCGACGGTTGCGATGTCGGACGCGAGCACCACCGGGTGCCGGTAGTCGTTGCCGAGGACGAACGTGCCCAGCTTGATCGTGCTCGTGACCCCGGCGGCGTAGGCGAGTGCCGGCATCGGCCCGAAGGGGTGGTTGAGGAAATGATCCGAGACGAAGATCGTGCTGTAGCCGAGGTCCTCGTACATGCGGCACTTGTCGCGGAAGTCGGCCGCCGACTCGGCCTCGTTGATGCAGATCCCGAACCTGAACTTGCGGGCGTGTGACATGGGCGTCAGGTTAGCCAAGCGGCATCCGACGTCGCCGGGCTCGCGTCGACCACCGCTGCCGGCGAGCCGTCAACGGCCGGTCGAACCGAACCCCCCGATGTTGCGCTCGCTGTCACCGAGGTCGTCGACTTCGTCCCACTCCACCCGCACGACGGCCTGGATGACGAGTTGCGCGATGCGGTCACCGCGCTCGATCCGGTACGGCGTCGTGGGGTCGGTGTTCACGAGGATCACCTTCAACTCGTCGCGGTAGCCCGCGTCGACCAGCCCCGGCGTGTTGAGCGTCGTCACCCCGTGCTTCAGCGCCAGGCCCGACCGGGGTTGGATGAAGCCGGCGTAGCCCGGCGGGATCGACACCGCCATGCCCGTCGGGACGAGCGCGCGCCCGCCGCCCGGCGCGAGCTCGACGTCGACGCGCGCGCACAGGTCGTGGCCTCCGTCGTCGACGTGCTGCGCGGTCGGAAGCGGGAGATCGGGATCGAGACGGACGATGGGGATGCGCATAGCCGCCGAGCCTACGAAGTCGACGGAGGCGTCGCGGTACGGAGCGCTCAGCTCACGATCGAGTAGTAGAACGGATTCACGAAGGCGCTGGCCCCGAGCTGGGGATTTCCCAGGTACTGCGCGTCGCCGTACGTGAACACCCCACCGTCGGCCCCGAGCAACCAGTAGCCGTTACCACTCGGGGTCGCGGTCATGCTGACGACCGGGTCGACCAGCGGGAGGTTCGCGGCGGAACCGTAGAATTGCGCATCGCCGAACGTGAATATGCCGCCGTCGTTCGCCACCATCCAATAGCCGCCGCCGTCGGGCGTCGCCACCATCGACACGACCGGCGCCCTCAGCTTCAGGCTGCCGGTGCTGCCGAAGAACTTGGCGTCGCCGAAGGTGAAGATGCCCCCGTCCTGCGCGAACAGCCAATAGCCGTTGCCGGTGGGCGTGACGGCCATCCCGAGGATGGGCGCCTTGAGCCGCAGCCCGCCGGTCGAGCCGCGGAACTGCGCGTCGCCGAACGTGAAGATGCCGCCGTCCTCGGCCACCAGGAAGTAGCCGTGGCCCGACGGCGTCGGCGCCATGCTGATCACCGGCGCCGCGAGCTTCAGCGATCCGGTCGAACCGAAGAAGGCTGCGTTCCCGAAGGTGAAGATGCCGCCGTCCTGCGCCACCAGCCAGTAGCCCTGCTTGCTCGGCGTGACCGCCATGCCGATGACCTTCGAGGCGAGCGGGAGGTCGGCCGCGTCGCCGTAGTAGTCGTACTGCGGCGCAGACTTCGGAGCCGTCGTGAAGACCTCGCCGTCGGTGTCGGTGATGTAGTAATCCTGCGGCGCGTTGGCCGCGAACGCACGGACCTGGCCGGGGGCCACGGCGGCGGTGACGAGACGCCGCACATCGGCCGGCGCGCTGCTCGTGGCGGCTGCTGCGCCCGCTCCCAGCAGGAGCGTGGCCATGCAGACGGTGATGCCCGCGAGGGCACGCTTCGGGTGACGCCGGTTCACAGGGGCTCCCTCATCCGGCCTGAACCTCTATCGGCCGAACCGGTTCAATCCCTTGAACCACGCACGTTCGGCGAGCTACTTGTAGCGCACCGGCACGCCGGCTGTCATCCGGAGCGTCAGTCGGCGGCCAGATCCCCGCTCAACTCGGCCCGCTGCTCGTCGTTCAGCTCGACCACCGCCTGGTAGTTCGGGTGGTCGACCACGAGCTGGGAGCCCGGCTCTGCGAGGGCGGCCGCCTGTTCGGGCGAGAACGCGAACTTGAGGTAGTGGACCGTGGTCGTGGTCTCCTCCCGGGTGAGGCGCTCCTCGTCCTGCGGGATCGACGCCACCACCGATCCGTCGGGCAACCAGAACCGCAACGCCCGTTGGATGCCGACCAGCTTCGGGAGCCAGTCGAACAGCTTCTCCTGCTCGTTGATCTCGATGAAGAGCGTGCTGCTCAGCTCACCGGGGTCGGGGATCAGCGCGTTGTAGGTCTCGACCTCGTGCTCGATCTGCGCATCGGTCGCCATGCGCTCGGCCCGCGCCATCTCCTGCACCTGGAACCGCATCGTGTCGGTGTTCTCGAACACGATCGTCATCAGGTCGCCGAGCGGGATCCGCCGACGCTTCTTCATCGCGATGACGTGGGCGCGGAACTCCTTGCGCTCGCGCTCGTAGGCCCGCACGTCCTTGATGTCGTCGATCGTCAGCTTCCTCATGTCACTCCTCGTCCGGATCGAGTCCGTAGGCCCGAGCCATGACCTGCATCGGATGGACCGGACGGATGTCGGTCTCCTCGTAGATGGCGTTGTTCGCGAGGTTGCAGTCGCCGGCGACGAGCTCCGCGTTCGACGATCGCACCTTGTCCATCAGCGGCTGGGCGATCCGCTTCGACATGTCGACGTTCTCGGCCCGGAGTCCCCAGGTGCCGTCGATGGCGCTGCACCGGTTGACCATCTCCACCTTCGCACCGGTGAGTCGCATCATCTCCATGCTCTTCGGGCCCATGTGCTGGGCCTGGTAGTGGCACGCCTGCTGCCAGAGAATCGACTCGTAGGTGCGGCCCGAGAAGTCGGTGTCGATCGCCTGCTCACGGTGTCGGCCCACGAGGTACTCGGCGGCGTCGAACGTGTGCTCCGCGACGAGGCGGGCGTCGTCGGTCCCGAGGAACGACGGGTACTCCGTCTTGATGGTGAACGCACAGGTGGGCTGCGGCACCACGACGTCCTTGCCCGCACGCACCGACGGCAGCAGCGCGGCGACGTTCCGCTCGGCGTGATGGCGGAACTTCTTGTCGTCCCCCGCGTCGAGCCACGGCATGCCGCAGCAGATCTGGCCTTCGGGGAGCTCGCATTCGATCCCGTTGTGCTCCAGCACGCCCACCGTGGCCTTGCCGATGTCGGGGTTCTGGTACTCGACGAGACAGGTGGGAAACAGCGCGACGGTTGCGCGCGTCCCCTGCTTCCCGGCCCGCTTCGTCAGGTGGTTGCGCATCCACTTGGTGAAACGCACCTTGGCGAACGACGGGAGGAGGCGCTCCTTGCTGATGCCGGTCGTCTTCTCCATGAGCCCGCGGAGCACACCGGTGGCCGTGACCTTGTTGACGATCGGCGAGAACGTCGTCGCGACCTTGCCCTGGAGGTCGGTGCGCGCCAGGAGCTTGGCGTTCACGCCGACCTTGCCCTCGTCGTGCCGGATGATCAGCGACCGGGTCATCAGGCCCGGGAAGTCGACCACCCAGTCCTGGGCCTGGTCGGGCGTGTAGGGGCAATTCGTGTAGCAGAGCTTGCACTGGAAGCACTCGTCGACGATCCGCTCGTGCTCGGCGCCCGTGAGCTCGACCACCCGGTCGTCGTGCACCTCGTCCACGAGCTGGAACAGCGACTTGAAGCTGAAGCAGTACTTCACGCACAGCCGGCAGTCGGTGCAGATCTGGAACGTGCGATCCCGCTCCGCACGAGCCTCGGCGGCGTCGTGATACTGCGGGTCGAGAGGGTCATAGAGCAGCTTCACAACGCTCCTCTCCGGGTCGGACGGCGGGCGTGGAACGGCCCCGGGTCAGGAACCCCCGGGGCCGACTCCGACGAACAGGGGTGGGACGGGTCAGGAAACCGACTCGAGACCCTGCGTGAAGCGACCGGCGTGGCTCTTCTCGGCCCGTGCCAGCGTCTCCATCCACTCGGCGATCTCGTCGAACTTCTCGTCGCGAGCCGTCTTGGCGAAGCCCGGGTACATCTCGGTGTACTCGTACGTCTCGCCCTCGATCGCCGACTTCAGGTTGTTCTCGGTGCTGCCGACCGGAACCCCAGTGACCGGGTCGCCGACCGCGGCGAGGAAGTCGAAGTGTCCGAACGCGTGGCCGGTCTCACCTTCGGCGACCGAGCGGAACAGCGCCGAGACGTCGGGGTAGCCCTCGACATCGGCCTTCTGGGCGAAGTAGAGGTAGCGCCGGTTTGCCTGGCTCTCGCCGGCGAACGCCTCCTTCAGGTTGTCGTGGGTCTTGCTGCCGTTCAGGTCAGGCATGGGTCGTCCTCTCGTGTGCGGATGTGCATCTGGCGGTGTTGTGGAGACTTGGTGGGCAGGCGATGAACGGAGAGCCGGCGATCACTTGCCGGCGACGGCGCAACGGTCGCAGAGGCCCCGCGCGATGACCTCGACCGAGCGGACGTCGAAACCGCGGCGGGCTTTGGCTGACAGGCGGACGGACGACACGTCGAGCGGGAGGTCCCGAACCAGTCCGCAGTTCGTGCAGACGAGGTGGTGGTGCTCCTCTTCGACGTTGGGGTCCACCCTCAGGCTGCCTGTACCGAGATCGAGGAGCTCGACCTCGTCGAGCGCCGCCAGATCGTGCACGGTCTGGTAGACGGTCTTCAACGAGATCGTCGGCATCTCGACCCGGGCGGCGTCGTACAACGAGTCGACCGTCGGGTGGGAGTCGTTGTCCTGGAGCAGGCGGAAGATGCACTGGCGCTGCGGGGTGACCCGCAGTCCCTGCGCTCTGAAGCTCTCCGTCAACTGCTCCGCGGTTTTCATGACAGGCGCTAGTTAACAACAATTGTTGTCGATCAGCAAGCCGGGGCGCGAGAAAGTTCTCCACCGTCGTCCACCGCGGCCTCGACGATTTCCACAAGGAATCCACACCGAAGATCCCTCTCGTTATCCACAACGCGCGGAGCGTACGGTCGACGTCACGACCAGCGACGACGGATGGAGGACGCCATGGCGTTCGAGGTGACGATGGCCGACCAGACGGTCGAGCGGATCGACGGAGCCGACGGCTACGAGCTCGAAGGACCGCTCACCACCTTCTTCTCCAGCGAGGGCCGGCACCAGAAGCTCACGAGCTGGTCCGTCCGCCAGGCGAGCTACCGGACCGAGCGCATCGCGTGCATCCGCCGCGTGTCCGACCGCGCCGACACCGCCGACACCGCCGACACCGGCTACTCCCCCCGCCTCGAGCCCGTCCCCGTCGCCAGCTGACGCGCAGATCCTGAGGCGCGATCGAGCACAATCTGTGTGCTCAATCGGCGCTCAAGGGGTTGACCTGCTCTCGACCCAGGCGGCGCGGAACTTGGGCTTGCGGAACTTGCCACTCGGGTCGCGCGGGAGCTCGTCGATGAACTCGACGATTCGGGGGCGCTTGTAGTCGGCGAGGTTCGTCCGGCACCACTCGATCACCCCGTCGGCGTCGAGCGTCGAGCCGTCGGCCCGCTGCACCACGGCGAGCAGGACCTCGCCCCACTTCTCGTCCGGTACGCCGAGCACCCCGCAGTCGACGACCTCGGGGTTGCGGAACAGGCACTCCTCGATCTCGCGGGGGTAGATGTTGACGCCGCCCGATATGACCATGTCGGCCTTGCGGTCGGTGAGGAAGAGGTAGCCGTCCTCGTCGAGGTAGCCGGCGTCGCCGACGGTGAACCAGTCGCCCCGGTAGGCGGCCTTCGTCTTCTCGTCGTCGTTGTGGTACTTGAACCCGCTGTCGGTCGGGTGCGCGTAGATCGTCCCGGAGACGCCCGTGGGAACCGGATTGCCGTCGTCGTCGAGGATCGCGAACTCGTTGCCGGGGAACGGTCGGCCCACGCTCCCGGGGTGCTCCAGCCACTCGTCGGGCGTGATGACCGTGCCGCCGCCCTCGCTCGCGCCGTAGTACTCCCAGACCTTGTCCTTGCCGACGTAGTCCATGAACGCCCGCTTGAGCGGTACCGGGCACGGCGCGGCGGCGTGCACGAACATCTTCATCGACGAGACGTCGTACTTCTTCCGGGTCTCCTCGGGCAGGTCGAGCAGGCGGGAGAAGTTGGCCGGCACCATGTGTGTGTTGGTCGTCTTCCACCGGTCGATCAGCCGCAAGCACTCCTCGGAGTCCCACTTCGGCAGGATGACGATGGTGGCGCCGAAGGCGAGGTGCATCTGAGCCCAGGCCGCCGGGCCCGAGTGGTACGACGGCCCGACGAGCAGATGCACGTCGTCGGGGCCGAACTGCCAGCGCAGACCCATCCCCGCGAACCCTTCCGCGGTGCGGCGGAAGTCGGCCTCGCCCATGGCGATGCCCTTCGGCCGGCCGGTGGTGCCGGAGCTGTAGGCCATGGTCGTGAACCAGGCGTCACCCATCACGTCGGGTGGGTCGACCTCACCCGAGTCGGGCGCGGCCGCGAGCGCGGCCTCGTAGCTGCGAGCGTCGCCAGGCTCCGCGTCGACGACGAGACGCGGGACGTCGGGCACCGTGCTCAGCGCGTCCTCGAGCTCGTGGGACACGACGACGGCCGTCGAGCCCGAGTCGCTCACCAGCCATCCGGCCTCGTCCGCCTTGAAGTGCACGTTCACCGGCACCGCCACCGCGCCCAGGCGGCCGCAGGCGTGCATGGCCTCGAAGAACTCGAACCGGTTGGGGACCATGATCGAGACGACGTCGCCCCGTTTCACACCGAGCGCGTGCAACGCGTGTGACGCCCGACGGGCCCGGTCGTCGAGCTGCGCGTACGTGAGGGACTCCTCGCCTTGCCGCAACGCGATCTGGTCGGGCCGCTGGCGCGCCTGCGCGGGCAGTCCGTATTCGAATTCGGCCATGACTCCGTCCCCCCTGGGCTGTCCATCCGAAGCCGCCGCCGGTCGTCGCACCGGGGCGGGACATGCTTGCGCATGGATCGGTGTTCGAACTATCTCTACATGACCCGCCCGCCGGTTGGAAACCCGGAGGGCGCTGGGCTCTGCCGCAAGTCAACGCGTATCTGGGGGGAACCGGATGGGACGGCTCGACGGACAGGTGGCCCTGGTCACCGGGGCTGCGAGCGGGATGGGCGCGGCAACGGCGGCTGCCTACGCGCACGAGGGGGCCAAGACCGTCTGCCTCGACGTGAACGACGCGCTCGGCGAGCCGCACGCGAAGTCGATCGAGGGCGAGGCGCGCTACCTCCACCTCGACGTGACCAGTGAGGACGACTGGGCCACCGCGATCACGAGCTGCCGGGAGTGGTACGGACCGCCGACGATCCTCGCCGCGTGCGCCGGGATCGGTGCCGGCGGTCCGGTCGCCGACACCACGCTCGCCGACTGGAACCACGTCATCGGGATCAACCAGACCGGCATCTTCCTCGGCATGCGCGCGGTCGTCGCGCCGATGGTCGAAGCCGGCCACGGCTCGATCGTCAACATCTCCTCGACCGACGGTCTGCAGGGCGGCGTCGGCCAGCTCGGATACGTCGCGAGCAAGTTCGCGGTGCGCGGGATGACGAAGGCCGCAGCCCTCGAGCTCGGCGAGGTCGGGATCCGGGTCAACTCGGTGCATCCCGGCTTCATCGACACGCCGCTGCTGGGCCAGGCCAAGGAGGTAGGGCTCGACATCGACGCCATGGCCGCCCGCATCTCGGTGCTCCACCGGATGGGAACTCCGGAGGAGGTCGCCTCGCTCATGGTGTACCTCGGAAGCGACGAGAGCGGCTACTGCACCGGCGCCGAGTTCGTGATCGACGGCGGCATGACGGCGGGCTACAACGCCGGCACCTTCTACGGCACCCCGCCGGCCGGGCTCGGAGGCTGACGATGGGCAACGAGGCTGAGATCGTCGTCACCGGGTTGCTCTTCCCCGAGGGGCCGTCGTGGTGCGCCGACGGGACGGTGGTCGCAACCGCGGTCGCCGAGGGCACGCTGTACCGGATCTGGCCCGAGGAGCACCGCAAGGAGCTCCTCGCGACGGCCGGCGGCGGCACGAACGCGTGCGCGCCCGCCTCCGACGGCGGGTTCCTCATCACGCAGAACGGGGGCATCGACTACACCGGCCTCGGCCTCTACGAGAACCCGCCCGCGTACAACCCGGCCACTCCGGGCATCCAACGGGCGCACCCCGATGGCACCGTGACCTACGTCGTCGACGCCGGCTTCAACGCCCCGAACGACCTCGTGGTCGCGGAGGACGGAACGCTCTACTTCACCGACCCGGGGGTCCACCCCCCGCCCGACCCGGGCATCGGCCGCGTGTTCCGGCTCGCGCCCGACGGCGAGCTGACGGTCATCGCGTCGGGGCTGCAATACCCGAACGGCATCGCGCTCGAGCCCGATGGCGGCATCGTCATCGTCGACGAACACGGCCTGCACCGGGTGCTGCCCGACGGGACCACCGAGGTCGTCGTCGCAGAGATCGGTACCTCGGGCGGCGACGGCTTCTGCATCGACACGGAGGGCAACTTCTATTGCGCGACGGTCATGGAACACGGTGTCCGCGTGTTCTCGCCCGACGGCAAGCAGGTCGACCAGCTGTCGATCCCCGCGCCGGACGGCGGTTTCGGCCTCACCACGAACTGCTGCTTCGGCGGCGCCGACGGCCGCACGCTCTTCGCCACCGACAGCATCCCGGGACAGCTCGTCGCGTGGGAAGGCCTTCCGCATGCGGGCCGCGACATCTACCCCTGGCCGGTCGATGGGTGACCTCGGCGAGATCGTCGTCACCGGCCTCCGGTTCCCCGAGGGCCCGGTGTGGTGCGACGACGGCACGGTCGTGTGCAGCTCCGTCGTCGACGGCGTGCTCTACCGGGTTTGGCCCGACGAGCAGCGCCAGGAGACGCTCGTCGTCACCGGAGGCGGGGCCAACGCGGCCGCACCCGCATCCGACGGCGGCTTCCTCATCACCCAGAACGGCGGCATCGACCTCGCGGCGATGCACCTCTTCGACGACGTGCAGCCGTTCGTCCCGACCGCGCCGGGGATCCAACGCCTCTCGGTCGACGGTGAGCTCACCTACGTCCTCGACGACGGCTTCCACGCGCCCAACGACCTCGTGGTCGACGAGGACGGCACCCTCTACTTCACCGACCCGGGCCACTACCCGTTGCCCGACCCGCCCGTCGGCCGGGTGTTCCGCCTCACGACCGACGGCGCGCTCACGGCGATCGCGTCGGGCCTCATCTTCCCGAACGGCATCGCGCTCGAGCCCGACGGCGGGATCGTGATCGTCGAGAAGAACAGCCTGATGCGGCTCGACCTCGACGGCAACACGGAGTTCGCGGTGCAACGGGACGGCGGCGTCATGGGCGACGGCTTCTGCCTCGACGCCGAGGGCAACTTCTACGTCGCGAGCACGATGCACCACGGCGTGCGGGTCTACTCGCCCGCGGGCGAGGAGCTCGACTGGCTCCCGATTCCCGAGTCCGCCGACGGCAAGGGCTGCACGACCAACTGCTGCTTCGGCGGTGCCGACGGCCGGACGCTCTTCGCAACCGACGGCCTGCCGGGGCAACTCGTCGCGTGGGAGGGACTGCCCCATCCGGGGCGTACGGTCTACCCGTGGCCGATCCCGTGAACCTGGGCGTCAGCGATTCCGCCGAGCGCACGGCACCGCGGTGACCCGTCAGACGTCGGCCCGTCCATTGCTCATCGGCGAGATCATCCGGCTCGCGGCGCTCACCAGTCCGGATCGGAACGCGGCCACACTCGACGACGACGAGATGACCTTCGGCGAGCTCGACCGCAGCGCCAACCGCCTCGCCCGCGCGCTCGCCGACCTCGGCGCCGTCAAGGGTGAGCGGGTCTGCTGGTGGGGCGACACCACACTCGACGTCATGCCGGTGTTCGTGGCGCTGGCCCGGCTCGGTGCGGTGTTCGCTCCGGTCAACGCACGCCTTTCACCCGACGAGGCACGCGAGGTGCTCGAGCTCGCCCGGCCGGCCCTGTTGATCGTCGACGAAGGACACGCCCCACTGTCGGCGTCGTTCGACGTCGCCACCGTCGACCTGAACGCGCTGCACCAGCTCGCCGCGAGCCACCCCGTCCACCCGCTCGGCTCGACCGCCGGAGCGGGCCCGGATACCGAGCTGGACGAGAACGACGCACACGTCATCTTCTTCACCAGCGGGAGCACCGGCCGCTCGAAGGGCGTGATCCTCTCGCACCGCTGCAACTGGCTGCGCAGCTACCCGGGCGCGCAGAACGGAGCCGGCGGCGGGACCGTCAACATGTTCCCGCTGTTCCACATGGCCGGATGGTCCCAGGCGATGGGCACGTGGCAGGCGCGCCGCCCCATCCACCTCGTGCGGTCCCCCGACGCGAGATCCCTGCTGGAGACGACCGAGCGCCACCGGGCCACGCGCCTCTACGCGATCCCCGCGGTGTGGGCCCGGATCCTCGAGCACGGCGTCGAGGGCTACGACCTGTCGTCGGTGCGCGAGGCCGACACCGGCACCTCCGCGGTGCCACCCGAGCTCGTCGCCCGCATCAAGGCCGCGCTCCCGCACACCGTCACCCGCATCTTCTACGGCAGCACCGAGGCCGGGCCGGCCGCGCTCCTCGACGACGCCGACGCCGCGCGCAAGCCCGGTTCCGTCGGACGGGCGCAGCCGGGCATCGAGCTCAAGCTGGCCGAGAACGGGGAGGTGTGCGTCCGGAGCCCGTTCCTCATGACGGGCTACTTCGACCAGCCCGACGAGACCGCACGCGCGATCGACGCCGACGGCTGGTACCACTCCGGCGACCTGGGCGTGTTCGACGACGAAGGCTTCCTCAGCATCACCGGCCGCGTGCGCGACGTGATCCGGACGGGCGGCGAGACCGTGTCGCCGATCGAGGTCGAGGACGCGCTGCGGGACCATCCCGCGATCGAGGAGGTCGCAGTGGTCGGCGTGCCCGACGCCGAGTGGGGCGAGCTGGTGTGCGCGGTGATCGTCACGTCGGGGGCCGTCGAGCTCGAGGACCTGCGGAGCCACTGCGCCGGAAAGCTCGCTTCGTTCAAGCAGCCCCGCCGGGTCGAGGTCGTCGACGCCCTCCCCCGCACCGCCGCCACGGGCCAGATCCAGCGCACCCTCATCGTGGAGCGCATCCAGTCCCAGTGACCCTTCGTGCGTCCCACGAGCACGATATGTGTGCTCCAGGGACGCACGAGCTGGGACGCCGACGACGGTAGCCGTGCGGTCGACGGGGTCCACCAGCCGGAATAGCATTCCCGGCGTGCAGAACGTTGTTCCCATCGCCGAGCCCACACCCCTCATCGAGCGCACCGTCTCCCGCACGCTCGCGCCCCGGGCCGAGGTCTACGCCGACGAGGTCCAGCGCCTGGTCGACGCCGCGTTCACGGTGATGCGCCGGGACGACGCCATCGACCCGCGGGTCGCCGACATCGTGCGCGAATCGGGCCTCTCGAACCAGGCGTTCTACCGCCACTTCTCGGGCAAGGACGAGCTCCTCCTCGCGGTCCTCGACCACGGCCGCCGCCAGCTCGTCGCCACCCTCGACCGGCGCATGGCCGGCGCCCCCGACGGCATCGGCCGCGTCCGGGCCTGGATCGAGGGCGTGCTCGAGCAGGCCCGCAACGCCGAGGCCGCAGCCAACACCCGGCCGTTCGCGATCGACGGCATCCGGCTCACCGACCGATTCCCGGACGAGGCCGCGACGTCGAACGAGCAGCTCCTCGCGCCACTTCGCGACGCGATCGCGGAAGCCGGTGGCGACCCCGAGCGCGACACCGCGGCAATCTACGAGCTCGCCATGGGCACCATGAACCGCTGCGTCCTCGCGCGTGAGGTGCCCACCAAGGCCGACGTCGAACACCTCGTGCAGTTCGCCATCGGCGGCCTCACCCGCAGCATCGTCGCCGGCCGCTGACGGCCGACTCCGCGCACACCTACAGGTCCTACACGCACACAGCTCACGACCCACACGACATCGGGGGAAGCGGTATGGAACGCGAGTGTCTCTGCACGGGCATCGGCGGCCAGGGCGTGCAGCTCATGGCCCAGGTGCTCGCCCGGGCGGCAACGCTCGAAGGCCGCAAGGTCATGCTGTTCGGCGTGTACGCGGGCTCGATGCGCGGCGGAAACACCGACGCCACGATCGTCGTCGGCGACACCGACCTGCTGGCTCCGCCGATGATCTCGCACACGTGGTCCGCGATCGGCATGCACGACGAGTTCTGGGCCCCGCTCGCCCCGAAGCTGCGGCCCAACGCGCTCGTGCTCGTGAACGACGCCACCTTCGAGACGCCGCTCGACGAGGCCGAGCTGCGCGTCCACCGCATCCCCGCGACCGACATCGCGGCCGCGCTCGGCAACGAGCTCGGCTCGTCGATGGTCATGGGTGGCGCGTACGCCGGCATCACCGGGCTCGTGGGCGTCGACTCGCTGATCGAGGCGATGCGGGAGTCGATCCCGAGCTACCGCACCCAGCACGTCGCCAACAACGAGATCGCCATCCGGGCGGGTCTCGAGCACGTCGCCACCGCCGGGCTCACGCTCGCAGCCCCGGCCTGGACCGAGGAGTCGGTACCCGCATGACCACCAACACGGTCACGATCAAGAGCCGGGGCTCGGTGACCATCGACGTCGAGACCTGCAAGGGCTGCGAGCTGTGCATCACGGCTTGCCCGCCCGAGGTCCTGTCGATGTCGGCGGCCGTCAACCACAAGGGCTACCACTACCCGCAGCTGCACCCGGGCTGCACCGGTTGCTCGGCGTGCCTGTTCATCTGTCCCGACTTCGTGTTCGAGGTGTTCAAGTTCGACCAGCCGCAGATGACCACCGTCGAGGTCGACGACGACGTCGCCACCACGGTCGCCGCCGGAGTAGGGGAGATGAACGCATGACCACCGTCGAGGCGTCTCCGGGCGTCGCCCACCTAATGGAGGGCAGCGAGGCGATCGCCACCGCGGCCGTCGCCGCAGGGTGCCGCTTCTTCGCCGGCTACCCCATGACCCCGTTCACCGAGGTGCTCGAGCACTTCGCGAAGCAGCTCCCACCCGTGGGCGGGGTGTGCGTCAACGCGGAGAGCGAGCTCGAAGCCGTCGGCATGGCCTGGGGCGCGCTGTCGACGGGCGCACGCGCCGCCACCGGCTCCACCGGCCAGGGACTGTCCCTGATGCAGGAGAGCTTCAGCGAGATCACCCTGGCGGAGCTGCCGCTCGTCATCTTCTACATGGCCCGAGGCGGCCAGGACTACTTCCAGTCGACCCGCGGCGGTGGTCACGGCGACTACCGCCACATGGTGCTTGCGCCGATGGACATCGCGGAGGCGGCCGAGCTGACGCAGCTCGCCTTCCACCTCGCCGACAAGTGGCGCAACCCGGTCCTGGTCTACGGCGACTACCTCACTGCGCACACACAGCAGTCGGTGTCGATCGAGCCCGTCGACTTCGGCCCCGTCCCCGACAAGCCGTGGGCCGTCAACGGCGAGCTCAACGGCACCGGCAACTCCCGGATCGTCTCGCCGCTCGGCTTCGCGAAGAAGGGGCAGCCGAGCCTGGGCATCGAACGTCACCTGCGGGCGATGCAGGCGAAGCTCGCCGAGATCGAGCAGGCCGAAGTGCGGGTCGAGACCGGGTACGTCGACGACGCCGAGACGGTGATCGTCGCGTTCGGCACCCCCGCGAAGTTCGTGCGCTACGTCGTCGCCCAGATGCGGGCCGAGGGCGAGAAGGTCGGCTACGTCCGGCCCATCACGCTCTGGCCGTACCCCTACGAGACGCTCGCCCAGGTGTCGGAGGGCGTGCGCACCGTCGGCGTCTTCGAGCTGTGCGGCGGCCAGATGATCGAGGACGTCCGGCTGGGTGTGCTCGGTCGAGCGCCGGTCGTCGGCATCGGCGGCATCAGTACCGACGGTTCCGGCTTCGGCGTCGGGCCGTTGCTCGACGTGGAGATCATCCGCGAGCGGATCCTGGCGATCCACCGCGGTGGCGCCGACGCCGAGCTCCCGCCCCTCCCCGTCAACGAGCGTGGCTGACATGGCCCGAGAGATCGAGGTATCCCGATGACCGTCACCCAGCCCCAGCCCCAGCCTGTCGGCCCGGTGCTCGACACGTCGGTCGCGCCACCCGGGGCCAAGAAGATCGCCGATCTCAAGCCCGACCTCCTGCTCACCCAGGAGCACGCGATGTGTCCCGGGTGCGGTGAGCCGATCGCACTGCGCGTGTACCTCGAGGCGCTCCAGGAGCTCGGCCTCGCGCAACGCACCATCGGCGTCGCCGGCATCGGCTGCTACACCGCCTTCAGCGGCACGATGGACGTCGACCTCGTGCAGGCGCTCCACGGTCGCGCGCCGTCGGTCGCCACCGGGGTGAAGCGCATGAAGCCGGAGGCCATCGTCTTCACCCTGCAGGGCGACGGCGACATGGTCAACGAAGGCCTGCAGGAGATCCTGCACACCGCAGCCCGCGGCGAGAACGTCACGTGCATCCTGCTGAACAACGGCGTGTTCGGCGAGACCGGTGGCCACATGACGGCGACCACGGTCCTCGGCCAGCGCACGAAGAACTCGCTCGACGGACGAGACGCCGAGTACCACGGCTACCCGATGCTCATCGGCGACCTCATCGCCCAGATCCAGGGCGCGTCCTACGTCGCGCGCGGCTCGGTGCACAATGCCGGTGCCGTCGCCCGCACGAAGCGCATGTTCAAGCGGGCGTTCGAGAGCCAGATGCACAACGAGGGCTTCTCGTTCGTCGAGGTGCTCACCATGTGCCCGACCGGTTGGTTCATCCCGACCGGTGATGGCCCCGACTACCTGCAGGACACCCTGGCCGAGGTCCACGTGATCGGCGAGCTCAAGGTCGACGGCGTCGTCCACAACACCGAGCAGCTCGTCGCCGAGAACACCCGCAAGGCCGAGGAGGCTGCCGCCAACAAGGCCCGTGATCTCGCGGCCAAGACCGGCGCCTGAGCTGCCCGCGCCGTACCGCACGGCCCGGCCGGGCGGGCGGCGACGCACCTAGATTGACGACGTCGCCCGACACCGCGCCGTCCCGTTCCGAGGGGAGCACCACCCGTGGACTTCACCTACCCGCCTGAAGCCGAAGCCTTCCGCAAGGAGCTGCGGGCGTGGCTCGAGGCCAACGTGCCCGCCTTCGCGGACATCGGCGCCGGTTCGGGGCTCAACGCGGAGGGCGAGACGCTCGAGCGGCTCCACGAGTGGAACCACCTGCTCGCCGACGCCGGCTACGCCGCCATCTCGTGGCCGGTCGAGTACGGCGGCCGCGGCGCGGGGACGATGGAGCAGGTCGTCTTCACCGAAGAGATGCACCGGGCCGGAGCGCCGCCCACCCTCAACCCGATCGGCCTCAGCAACATCGCCCCGTCGATCATCCACTTCGGTACCGAGGAGCAGAAGCGGCGCTTCCTCCCCGCGATGTTGCGGGGCGACGACATCTGGTGCCAAGGATTCTCCGAGCCCGAGGCCGGCTCCGACCTCGCGTCGCTCAAGTGCTCGGCCGTCCGCGACGGCGACGTCTACGTCGTCAACGGGCAGAAGACCTGGAACACGCTCGGCCACATGGCCAACTGGTGCGAGCTCCTCGTCCGCACCGATCCGTCGGTCTCGAAGCACAAGGGCATCTCGTGTCTCCTCGTCGACATGACGCTGCCGGGGATCGAGGTCCGCCCGCTCACCACCATCACCCGCGAACCCGACTTCAACGAGATCTTCTTCACCGACGTGCGCGTGCCCGTCGGCGCGCTGCTCGGCCCGGAGCACGAGGGCTGGCGGGTCGCGATGACCACGCTCACCTACGAGCGCGGGGGCGTCGCCGCCCTCCACCTCAGCCTGCGAAGCAAGATCCGCGGGCTGCTCGACGAGGCCAAGGCCACGGTCGTCGACGCCGACGGTCGTACCGCGGCCCAGGACCCGGTCATCCGCCAGAAGCTCGCGCAGGTGTACCTCGAGGGCGAGCTGCTCAAGCTGGTGAGCGACCGGGCGATCAGCGGCGCGCTGCACGGCCGTGACCTCGGGCCCGAGGGCAGCGTCGCCAAGCTCGTGTGGAGCGAGACCGAGCAGCACGTGGGCGAGACCGCGGGCGACGTGCTGGGCACCGAGGCCAACCAGGGCAAGTGGGGCCGCGACCGCGTCTACATGCGTTCGTACACGATCGCCGGCGGCACGACCCAGGTGAACAAGAACATCCTCGCCCAGCGCATCCTGGGCCTCCCCCGCCACTAGCCCTTCTGAGCTTCGTGCGTCCCGGGAGC
>JAODBH010000041.1 GCA_025463865.1 Actinomycetes bacterium
GCCCGCGTGAGTCAGCATGCCGACAGCACGCACGCGAGTGGTGGATGCCACCCGACCTCGGCGCGCTGTAGAACATCGTCGTGCCCTTCGATGAAAACGAGTACGCGAAAGGTCTCCGTCGCTGGGCGACAACGGAACTCCCGGCGTTTCGCGTCGAGGCGTGGCCGGAGTCGCCGGCGGTAGACGTGACGGGCGCACTCGGCGGGACCTCCGAATCGGGCACGCGAACAGACATCGTCATGTCGAAAACCTCGTCGCACCGCCGCGACGACGGCGCGTGGATCGACGTCGTATCGCACCGGCCGGACGACCCTGCGGGACTGAAGGAGTGGGCGCCCCGCAACATGCTCATCCGCGCCGCGAAACGTGAGGTTGGCCCCAACGCGTCGGCGCGAAAGCACAACACAACGGTCAACCAGTTGCATCGGGCCGCGGACAACGGCGAGATCCCTTGGGACCGTGCGCGCGTCAGCGTCGATGGTCTCGAGGTCGACTTCGACGTGATGGAGGTCGGCGACGGCTGGGCCGCCTTCGCCGAACTCGACGACGTAGTGATCACGATCGACGCCCATCAAGTTGAACGCGGCGGCCTGCGCCTGGTGACGGTCAACGCGTAGCCGGACGTCATCGCGCGTACATCGCGCGGCCGACGAGATTCGCGCTCGTCCGCCGATGTCCGTCCAGATCGCCGACCAGCGACGATGCCATCGGACCAGCGGACTTACTCGGTCCGATCAGCTTCCCAAGCTGAGAACCCGGGTTCGATTCGCGTCACCCGCTCCAGTAGAAGCCCTCGTCACCGGGGCCTTCGTGGGCTCCGACGGCTCGCCGCCGGCGTCGTCGAAGGGTCGCATCGCGATCCCTCGTCGGATGCTGGTAACCGATGGCGGCCTGTGACGACGCGGGGCCGGACACATGTCTCGATGCGTCCTTGACTATATGTAGTCACTCTGTTAAATAACCAACCTGTGAAGTATCAGCCGGAGGGACAGCAACGATGCCCGTGACGGCCCCCGATCGGTTGGACGTCGTCTTCGCCGCCTTGTCGGACCCCACGCGGCGCTCGATCGTGCGTCGGCTGGCCGACGGTGAGGCAACGGTGCTCGAGTTGGCCGAACCCTTCCCGATCAGTCTTCCGGCCATCTCCCGTCATCTGAAGGTCCTCGAGCGGGCGGGTCTGATCAGTCGCGGCCGAGATGGACAACGGCGGCCATGCCAGCTGCGGCCGGAGCCTTTGGTCGAGATCGCCGCATGGGCCGAGCACACCCGAGCTGCATGGGAGCAGCGTCTCGACCGCCTGGATGCGCACCTCCGGCGCACGTCGGACCGAACCGCATCCCCACAGACATTGGAGAAGTCATGAGCAGCACCCCGACCATCACCGACCCGACGACGTGGGCTCTCGACCGTGAGATCGTCCTGGTTCGAGTTCTTGACGCCGCACGCGAAGCGGTGTTCGCCGCGTGGACCGATGCAGACGCCTTCTGCCAATGGTTTGGCCCCGAGGGCTTCACCTGCACAGTCCGAGAGATGGACGTGCGCCCGGGCGGCCGAGCGTGCTTCGACATGACCTCCGGAGACGGCACCGTCTTCACGAATCGCTTCGAATACCTCGAGGTCGTTCCAAGCGAAAGGCTGGTCCTGGATCACGGCTCCGACGCCGACGATGACCCGGCACGCTTCCGAGTGACGATCACGCTCGACGAACAAGCCGACGGAAAGACGGTGCTGACCCTGCGACAGCTCCACCCAACCGTCGAGCAGCGAGACGCAAAAATCGGCTTCGGCGCTGTCGAACTCGGGCTGCAGACGATGCAGAAGCTCGCTCACCATCTCGGGGTCGGCTGAATCCCACGGCCGTTGAACTCTCGCCGCGGACAGATAACCACTGACCGACCGCCACCACCCGAAGGAGCCCGCCATGTCGCGCGTCCGCATCCACAACTTCTCGATCTCGCTCGACGGGTTCGCCACCGGCGAGGGGCAGGCCTTCGACACACCGTTCGGCCACGCCGGGCATCGGCTTCATGAGTGGATGTTCGCCACTCGGTTCGCCCGCCGCGAAGTCCTCGGGGAGTCGGGCGGCACCGAAGGTGTCGATGACGCGATGGCCGAACGGCACGGACCCGGGATCGGTGCGGAGATCATGGGCGCCGGCAAGTTCGGCCCTCCGGGCTGGCAGGACGACCCGGAGTGGCGCGGGTGGTGGGGCGACAACCCGCCCTTCCACACGCCGACATACGTCCTGACCCACCGTCCGCGCCCGTCGCTGGAGATGGACGGTGGTACGACGTTCCACTTCCTCGACGCCGCGCCGGCGGACGCACTCGAGGTGGCGCGGGACGCAGCCGCCGGTCAGGACGTCCGCATCGGCGGGGGCCCGACCATGATGCGCGCGTTCCTTGCCGCCGGTCTCGTCGACCACCTGCACGTCGTGCTGGTGCCGATCCTGCTCGGCCGCGGTGTTCGGCTGTGGGACGGCCTGGAGGCGTTGGAGCAGCGGTACGACGTGGAGGTGGTCTCGACGCCCAGTGGCGTCACCCACCTCACGTTCACCCGATGACGATGTCGCCAGCCGGAGCGGTTCGACCTCAACGGCGTGAGCTGGAACCCGGACCACCCGACGTCGACGAAACCGAAGCTGCGAGGCTCGCCGTCGACCGGTCGGCTGTCAACGTCGGGTACCGCTCGCGCCGTTATCCGGCGATGAGGTCGAACTCGTTGCCTTCGACGTCGGCGAAGGTCGTCCAGCGGTTTCCGTTTTCTTCGATGTCACGGACCTTCTGGGCGCCGAGACCGACGAGCCGGTCGGTCTCGGCCTCGAACTCGGCGGTGATGAGGTCGAGATGAACTCGGTTCTTCACCGTCTTCGGTTCGGGCACCTGGTGGAATGCGAGGCGCGGCCCATTGATGGCGGCGTCGTCGACGAGCACCGCCGCGTTCTCACGCGTCGGGTGGTCGGCTGTCTGGCGTCCGAGTACCTCGGCCCAGAAGTTCGCGACCGCGGCGGCGTCGACGCAATCGATTGCGATGCCGAAGAACTGACTGCTCATTGAGGGCCCTCCTTCAAGATCGCTCATGGGTGACGCTCCTTCCTTCTCAGACGGCGGTGCGACCACCGTCGACGGGGATCACCGCGCCCGTGATGTAGCTCGCTTTGTCCGACGCGACGAAGGCGATGACGTCGGCGATCTCTTCGACCTGAGCTGCGCGCCCCAGCAAGGTGGTCTTGCCGAGCTGCTCGATCCGCTCCGCGCCGGCGCCGTTCGTGTACACGGGCCCGGGGGCGACGGTGTTGACGCGCACTCCCGCCGGACTGAACTCGGCCGCCCAGGCGCGCGACAGGGCGCTGAGCGCGGCTTTGGTTGCGCCGTACGCGGCGCCTCCCGCCAAGCCGACATGTCCGGCCATCGAGTCGAGGCTCACGATGCTGCCGTGTCCCCTCGATGCCATTCCGGGAGCGATCGCGGCCACCAGTTGGTAGGCCGAACGGACATTGCTGGCGAAGAGCGCGTCGAAGGTGGCGGTGTCGAGCTCGGCCGTAGGACCGAACCACGAAAACCCCCCGTTGTTGACGAGGACGTCCACGTCGCCGGCATCCTTGGCGAGTTGGATCACGTCGGCGTCGTCGGCGAGGTCGGCCGCCACGAAGCGGGCGTGCCCGCCGGCTTCTTCGATTGCTCGCACGGTTGCTGCACCGCGCTCCGGGTCGCGGCCGTGCACGATCACGTCGAAGCCGTCACTCGCCAACTTCAGTGCCACCGCCCGTCCGATTCCCGACGTTGCTCCCGTGACGAGCGCGACCCCGGCAGTGGTTTGATTTGTCATCATCGATCCTCAGTTCTTTGCTGGTATGCGTTCCTCAGCGATCGAGGAAGTCGGTCACGTACCGGTTGAACAACTCGGTGAACTGGAAATGCGATCCGTGGTTGGAGTCCGGGAAGAGGATCAACTCCGCGTTGGGCAGGTTCTGCTGCAGGATGTACGAGTTGATGGTGGGCACGACGATGTCGTTGCTGCCGTTGACCACCAGCGCGGGGTGCCGGATTCCTCGCAGATAGTCGAAGCTGTCTGGGGCTGCCGCGCCCCACTCGTGCGCAGCCGCCAGATGCGCGGCGACGGTGGCCTCCGAGACCGGGGCGTCGCGGTCATCGGTGCGCGCGCGGATGCGCTCGAGGAAGCGACGGCCCGCGGCCTGGCTCGCTTCAGACGGCGAAAAGAAGATCGGAAGCCACATCAGATCCTGTGGGTCATGGACCGTCCCGAACAGTGGCGCGACGTCGGGCGCGAGCTGGTCCATGCCGTCGCCACCGCGTGGACCCGTGCCCACGAGCACCAGGCGGCGGACGCGCTCAGGTCGGTCGACGGCGATCTGCTGGGCGACGTGTCCTCCCATCGAGAAGCCGAAGAGATCGACGGGCTCGAGCCCGAGCGCGTCGATGAGCGACGCGGCGTCACGCGCCATCCCGGCGACGGTGTCCTGTGCCGCGCCCGTGCTGAGTCCGACGCCGGCGTTGTCGGTGAGGATCACCTCGCGGTCCATCGCGAGCGCGTCAGTGATGGCCGGGTCGTAGTTGTCGAGGTTGCCCATGAAGTGCTGGAGCAGCACGATCGGCGTGCCGATCGGTTCGCCGAAGCGTCGGTAGGCGAAACGGGTCTCGTTCGCTTCGACGAATCGTGTCGGCGCCGCGTTCGACTGGCTGGTCATGGCTGCCTCCTCCCTATGAGCCGTGAGGTATGGGTCACGCATGAAGGTACGGCTCTGTATCACGCTTGAAAAAGGCCTTCTGGGCTGTGCCCCATACCGCACAAGCATGGGAGCGCGACGGAGCTCCGACACCTCAGTGAGCGAACGCGAGGTACTCGTGGA
>JAODBH010000053.1 GCA_025463865.1 Actinomycetes bacterium
GTGAACGGCAGGAACCCGAGGTCCATGTACTCCCGGTCCATCGCCGAGCCGGCGGCGGCCATCTGCTTCTCGTCGTAACAGGCGCTGGTGCACTGCCAGACGATCTTGGGGTCGGTGAGACCCTGCACCGCGGCCTCTTGGCGCAGGAGGACCGCGCCGGGCGCGGCCAGACCGTTGTCGGACCAGTTCGAGCCGTCCTGCTTCATCTTGCTGACGATCGTCGTGAACGCGCTCTGCGTGTCACGGTTCGACAACGCCGGCATGCTGGTGACGTCGACGCCGGCGCTCTGGGCAGCCTTGCTCAGCACGTCAGTCGAGCGCGCCGCGTCGGGCGAGTCGGTCGTCTTGAGGAAGGGACCGGTCAGCTTCGGGTTCTTCTTGGCCAGGTACTTGAACGGCCCCTGGTTGCCCCGATAGGTCTGCGGGTTCTGGCCGACGGTCGAGCAGTCGATCAACGACGGCGTCACCGGGAACGAGACCGGCGCGCAGGCCTGCGGCGTGCCGAGCACGATGGCGCCGATGTCGGGCAGGCCGGTCGCGGCGCCGGCCTTGTCCTTGCAGCCGACCAGGTCGTCGAGCCCGCTGAACAACGCGGTCGCGGTACCCACCATCGCGATGTCCTGGCCGCACGCGGTGATGATCGCGTTGCGCACCTGGTTCGGGTTGAGCTTCGAGTCGATGAAGTCGACCTTCAGCTTGCGCCCCGCGACACCGCCGTTGGCGTTCACGAACTTGGCGCCCGCCTGGGCGCCGTCGACGACGCCCTTGAACACGTTCGGCGCGATCGGGTTGTCGACGTCGGCGACCACCGCGATGTTGATGGTCGACGCGGTCACGCCCGTTTCGGTGGCCCCGGTCGCCGCCTGGCGGACGGCCGAACCGGCGGGCCCGATCGCCACGACGGTCAAGGTGAGCACGGCGACGAGCGCGAGAAGACTTCGACGGACGTTCAGCACGGTTCCCCCCGGAGCGCGAAAGCACTGACCGTATTAACCACCCATGCTTATGTCAAGACGGCGCCCACGCCGACAACGCGGCGGCCACCATGGCCACCAGGTTCTCCACGAACGCCTCGTCGTCCAGCTGCGGCCGGGCCGGGCGGCGGTGCCGTTCGAGCGCACGGGCCCGATCGGCGACGGCCCGCAGGATGAACGTCGTGATGAGACCGAACCGTTCGGCCATGACGTCGGCACGCACCTCGGGCATCCGCGCCGCGAGCAGCGCGTAGACCTCGTTCCCTCCGGTGCGGGCCAGCACCGAGTCGAGCTCGGGGCTGAACCGGGCCGGGTCTTCGCCGGCGAGCTCGGCGACGATCGAGAGACAGGCCCGCCCGCGCCATCCGCTGGCCGCCAGCTCGGCCGCGGGTCGCACGATGGCTTCGACCACGGCGCCGACGTCCTCCTCCGGAGCCTGCAGCGCCTTGGCCAACAACTCACCTTCGCGGTGGGCGAGGAACTCGACGTGGCGCTCGAGCACCGCGCACAGGACCGCCTCTCTCGACCCGAAGTGATATCGCAGCGCGGCGCGGTTCCGCTGCCCCGCGCGCCGGGTCACCTCGATCAACGACGCGTTCCACACCCCGTGCTCGGCGAACTCACGGGTCGCGGCGTCGAGCAGCTGCTGGCGGGTCGCCGAGGCGTCCGGAGGCACGCGCAGATCGTAGGGCGTGGCGATCCGGCGCCTCGTCGGCGGGATTCGCATCGGGTCGACGGATCTGACAGTGTGTCAGATTCCAGTTGCCGCACCTCCGGGGGGACGTGATGGAGTTCGGAATCTTCGTACAGGGCTACACGCCGCAGTTCCGCCGCGACGCCGATCCCGAGGCCGAGCACCACGCGCTGATGAACGAGCTCGAGCTCGTCCAGGCCGCGGACCGCGCCGGCTTCAAGTACGTCTGGGCCACCGAGCACCACTTCCTGGACGAGTACTCGCACCTCTCGGCCAACGAGGTGTTCCTCGGCTACCTGGCGAGCTGCACCGAACGCATCCACCTCGGGTCGGGGATCTTCAACCCGCTCCCCCAGGTGAACCACCCGGCCAAGGTGGCGGAGAAGGTCGCGATGCTCGACCACCTGTCCGGTGGACGCGTCGAGTTCGGCAGCGGCCGCGGCGCCGGGAGCCACGAGATCCTCGCCTTCCTCCCCGACATGAAGGACCTCACCGGGACCCGCGAGATCTGGGAGGACGTGATCCGCGAGTTCCCGAAGATGTGGACGCAGGACACGTACGAGGGCTACGAGGGCAAGTACTGGTCGCTCCCGCCCCGCAAGATCCTGCCCAAGCCGTACGTGAAGCCGCACCCGCCGATGTGGTACGCCGCCGGCAACACGTCGAGCTACGCGATGGCCGCGCGCTACGGCCTCGGTGTGCTCGGCTTCTCCGTCGGCAGCATCGAGGAGCTCGCGCCGGTGCTCGACGCCTACAAGCGCGACATCGTCAACGCCGAACCGATCGGTGCGTACGTCAACGACAACATCATGGTCACGAGCGCGGCGTACGTCGCCGAAGAGCGTGACGACGCGATCCGCTCGATGGTCAACGGGCGACCGTCGTACCTGCAGAGCAACGTGTTCCGCTACCACGACACGTTCCCGCACCCGGACTGGGCGCCGACGTGGCCCGACACCATCCCCGACGTCACCGAGGAAGACGCTCGCGCCGGCCTCGGTGCGCCCGGGATGATCATGGGCAACCCCGACGACGCGCTGAAGGCGTGCCAGGAGTGGGCCGACGCGGGCGCCGACCAGATCTCCTTCGGCCAGGGCATGGCCACGCAGGAAGAAGCACTCGAGACGATTCGGCTCTTGGGTGAGTACGTGATCCCGAAGCTCGACAAGGATCCCGAGCACCGCACCAGCCGCTTCCGCCGCGAAGCCGGCCTCACCGCCTGACCACGAGCCCCCGAGGAACGCCATGAGCAACCCGGTCGCCCAGCTCGTGACCCCGCGTGAGGTGGCGACCGTGCGCGCGTTCCTCGGCCGCGAGGCCGCGGTGTTCGTCAACGGCGTGAACCTGCTCGTTGACGCGGGCTTCACCGCGGCGATGACGACCAACCAGGTCGACTTCGCCGGGCTCGCCTGATCTCGGCCACCGACCACGACATGAGCACGGTCCGGATCGAGCAGCCGAGTGACGCCGTCCGCATCATCCGGCTCGATCGACCGGAGCGACTGAACGCGATCACGTTCGAGCTCGTCGCCGA
>JAODBH010000073.1 GCA_025463865.1 Actinomycetes bacterium
CCACGAACCGGTGACGAAGCTCGAGGGGCTGCCGACATGAGCACGAGATCCACATACACCGACGTCGCCGAAGGGGTCCGCGCAGTCATCGCCGCATACACCCAGGCCCTGGACGACGGTCGGGCCGACGACGTCGTCGCGACCTTCTGCCCCGACGGCATCTGCGCGATCCCGGGCATGGGGACCCACGTCGGCCACGACGCGCTGCGCGAGGCGTACCAGCGGTTGAAGCCGCGCCGACCCCAGCGCCACCTCGTCGTCAACACCCTCGTCACCGAGTGGAGCGACCGCGAAGCCACCGCGGTGAGCGACGTGATCTTCATTCTCCAGGGCGACGCCGGCTGGGCGATCCAGGTGGTTGGCCGCTACCACGACACCCTCCACCACACCGACGGCGCCTGGCGCTTCCACCGTCGCGAGGCCGAGTTCGTGGACGCACGCTGATGCGGTTCGGGCTCGACGTCGCGCAACAGCGGATGCATTGGGACGAGGTCGTGAGCCGCGTCCAGTTCGCCGAAGAGCTCGGATTCGACGGCGCCTGGGGCTTCGACCACTTCAAGCCGATGTACGGCGAAGGCCCCGGCGAGACGTTCGAGGGCATGACCACACTTGCGGCACTCTCCGGCGTCACCTCGCGCATCCGGCTCGGCCTGCTCGTCACCGGCGTCACCTACCGGCATCCGTCGGTGCTCGCGGCGCAGGCGGTCACGATCGACCACGCGTCGCACGGCCGACTCGAGCTCTCCCTCGGTGCCGCGTGGTTCGACGAGGAGCACCGTGAGCTCGGTATTCCGTTCCCGTCGACGTCGGAGCGCTTCGACCTGCTCGAGGACACGCTCGAGATCATCCATCGCCTGTGCACCGGTGACGTCGTGACCTACGACGGGCGGGTGGCGTCGCTGCACGACGCGCAGCTCCGACCCGTACCGGTACAGCAGCCCCACCCGCCGATCTGGATCGGCGGCAGCGGTCCCCGGCGCACACTCCCGCTCGTCGCGAGGTACGCCGACGTCTGGCACTCATGGGGCGCACCGAACTCGTTGCGGGACGCGAACACCCGCGTCGACGAGCTCGCCGCCGACGCCGGGCGCGATCCCGCGTCGATCATGCGGGCGAGCTCGCTCTCACTCGACGCTCTCGAAACCGCTCGCAGGCACGGCGCGAAGTGGCACGCGGCCGGCTACGACTACCTCGTCTGCGGTTGGCCCGAAGGGGGCCGCTCACAGGTCGAGGCGTTCGCCCGTGACGTGATGCCCGAGCTCACCGGCTGACCCGTCGTCGCGGTGCGTCCGGCGCGGCGCAGGCCGGACCGGCATCCGCCTGATCAGCTGCCGTCGGACTCCGCGGTGCCGAAGTAGGCGGCTTCGAGTCGTTCGGATTCGTTGAGGAGCTCCTTGGCGGGGCCCCGCAGGACGATGGAGCCGCGGTTGAGCACCGAGGCCGAACACGCGATCTCGAGGGCGAGGCCGACGTGCTGCTCGACCAGCAGCACCGCGCAACCGAGCTCGGTCGCGATGCGGTCGACCGTCGCGAAGAGCGCCTCGACGATGAGCGGGGCCAAACCGAGGCTCATCTCGTCGATCAGGAGGACCTTCGGCTCCTGGATCAGCGCGCGCGCCATGGCGAGCATCTGCTGCTCGCCGCCCGAGAGGGCTCCCGCGCGGAGCGTCCATCGCTTCTCGAGCGCCGGGAACAGTTCGAGCATGTCGTCGGGCTTGGGGCCGCCTTTGTGGGCGGCGACCTTGAGGTTGTCGTGGACCGAGAGCGTCGTGAAGATGTTTCGCCGGTCAGGGACGAGCACGATGCCGGCCTTGTTCGCCAGCGACGGGCGGCCGGGTTTCAGCTGCTTCTGATCGACGGTGACCGCGCCCGCTTTGGGCGGCAGGAAGCCGGCCATGGTGAGGAGCAGCGTGGTCTTGCCGGCGCCGTTCGGGCCAAGGAGCGCTTCGATGGTGCCGGCTTCGATGGCGAGGTCGACATCGCGGAACGCGGTCGCTGCGCCGTAGCCACCCGCGAGTCCGGTGCATTCCAGTCGAGCGGTCACGGCGTCGGCGCCGGTGTCGTTGGTGTGGGGGTGCCGTGGACGGTCCCGAGGTAGGCGTCGATGACGGCCCGATCGGCGCGGATGGTCGCCGGTGTGCCTTCGGCGATCACGACCCCGAAGTCGAGGACGTAGATGTAGTCGCAGATGTTGAGCACCAGCGCCACGTCATGATCGACGAGCAACACCCCGGTGCCCGCGGCGCTGATGCCGCGGATCCGTTCTCCGAGCCACTTGCTCTCGGTGGTGTCCATGCCCGCGGCCGGCTCCTCGAGCAGCACAGCCCGCGGGTCGGCGGCGCAGGCCCGGGCGAGCGACACAAGCTGGCGTTGGCCTTGGCTGAGGTCGCCGGCGTCGCGTTCGCGGAGATCGGCGATCCCGACGAGGTCGAGCGCCCGCTGCACTGCCCCGTGGCGCGCGTCGCCCTTGACCCCGAACGCGGCGGCGCTCACGTTCTCCTCGACGGTCAGGTCGTCGTAGAGCTCGATGGCCTGGAACGTGCGGGCGAGACCGCGACGTACCCGCCTGTGGGTCGGGAGAGCGTCGATCCGGTCGCCCTCGAGCCGAACCGTGCCCCGGGCCTTGGTGAAGCCGGTGATGGCATCGATCGCACTCGTCTTGCCGGCACCATTCGGACCGATCAGGCCGACGATGCCGCCGACCGGAACCCGCAGCGACACGTCGTCAACGGCCATGACCCCGCCGTACGACACGGTCAGGCTCTCGACTGCGAGCACCGCCGGCGTGTCGGCGGCGGGCGCGGTGCGAACCACCGCGTCGGGCTCGCGCAGCTGCATCCGGAGCGGCGCAGTGTCGAGGTCGACGCGGCCCCGCCGTCCGCGTCGCCACCGGTCGATCTTCCCGGCCATCTCGTGGAAGACCGAGGCGATGCCTTCCGGGTGCCGCATGAGCGTCACGATGACCG
>JAODBH010000087.1 GCA_025463865.1 Actinomycetes bacterium
TTCCAGTCGTCGAGCGTGGTGTCCGCGATCGGACCCCCGGCACCGATCCCGGCGCACGCGGCGAGGACCGTCGGCGGTCCGTACCACTCCCGGCAGTTCGAGATGGCTGCAGCCCAGTCGGCCTCGCTCGTCACGTCGAGGTGGAGATAGCGAGCCTCGCCGTCGATCGACTTCACGTGCGCCTCACCGAGCGCGTCGTTGACGTCGAGACAGACGACCTGCGCGCCTTCGCGTGCGTAGGCGGTCGCGGTCGCTGCTCCCATCCCACTGGCCGCCCCCGTGACCAGAGCCACCTGCCCGTCGAGCCGTCCCATGGATCCCCCACCGTTCGTCCGTAGGGCCGACTCGGGCTTGCCCGAGTGCCTTTGCACTTACGACGCGGCGTGTAAAAATAGTCACTACTCGAGAACGCCGCAACACGATCGATCGCGGATCGCGGACCAAAGGACGTCGCATGGTGGATGCAGGCAAGCTCAGTTACGAGGGAAAGCGAGTGCTCGTGACCGGCGGCGGCTCGGGGATGGGCGAGGCCACGGCCCGCATCCTCGGCGAGCTCGGCGCCGAGGTCCACATCCTCGATGTCCGCAAGCCGTCGGTACCGAACGAGGCCTTCTACGAGACCAACCTCGCCGACCGCGCTGCGATCGACGAAGCCGTGGCCGCGATCACCAAGGGCGGCAAGGTCGACCGCCTCTTCAGCTGCGCCGGGATCATGCAGGCCTATCCCGCGCAGCTCGTGATGCTCGTCAACTTCATCGGCCACCGCCACCTCGCGGAATCGCTCCTCGACCACATCCCGGAGGGCGGCGCGATGGCGTCCATCTCGTCCGGCGCCGGCGTCGGGTGGCAGGGCAACATCCCGACCTGCATGGATCTCATCAGCCAGCCGACGTTCGAAGCGGCCCAGGTGTGGTGCGAAGCGCACCCGGTCGAGGTCCGCGAGGGCTACACCCTGGCCAAGGAAGCGCTCATCGTCTGGGCCTTGAGCAGCGCGGTGAAGTGGGGCGAGGAGCGCAAGATCCGCATCAACGCCATCGCGCCCGGGCCGACCGACACGAACATGATGCCGGAGATCGTGGCCGATGTCGGCCAGGACTTCATGGACGCGTACCCCAAGCCGCTCGGCCGGAACTCCACCGCCGACGAGCAGGCGTGGCCGATGGTGTTCCTCAACAGCGACGCGGCCAGCGCGGTCAGCGGCAACGTGATCTACAGCGACCAGGGCTTCGCCGGCGGGTTGTTCACGGGCCAGATCGACATCACCGCGATGTTGGAGAACGCCATGAAGGCGAAGGGGACCTGACCCGTCGGCTCAGGCGTCGAACACGACCGGGATCGACGCCGGGCTGCGGAAGGCGAAGCCTTCGATCACGGGCACCGGCGCGTCGGGGTCGAGGCGCAGGCCTGGGAGCCGGGTGAGGATCGCGTCGAGACCGATGCGCAGCTCGAGCCGGGCGAGGTGCATCCCGAGGCACTGGTGCCGGCCGGTGCCGAAGAACAGATGGTTCTGCGCCTTCCGATCGATGTCCCACTCGTCGGCGTGGTCGTAGTGCGACTCGTCGCGCCCCGACGAGCTGTTCATCAACAGCAGCGTGGAACCGTTCGGGATCGGGCACCCGGCGATCTCGGCGTCAGCGAGCGCATTGCGGCTGACGATCGTCACCGATGTCTCCCAGCGCAGCGTCTCTTCGATCACCGCGGGAATCAGGTCGCGGTCCGCGACCACCCGCGCCATCACGTCGGGGTGCGTCAACAGTGCGACCAGGCAGTTGCCCATGGCACGGAACGTCGTCTCCGCGCCGGCCGGTAGCAGGAGCCGCAGGAAGCCGAGGATGCGTTCGTCGGTCAGCCGCGTCCCGTCGATCTCCGCGGTCACGAGGTCGCTGATCAGGTCGTCGGTCGGGTTCGCCCGCCGGTCGTTCACGATCGGCAGCAGGTACTCGGCCATCGCCTGTGACGCCGCGATCGCACGCGGGGGATCGAGATGGATGCTCGTGATGTCCTCGGCCCACTGCTGGAATTTCGGGTAGTCCTCGTTGGGCACGCCGACGATCGCCGCGATCACCTGCACGGGATACCGCGACGTCAACGCGCTCACGAGCTCGGCGCGTCCGAGCGGCGCGACCTCGTCGAGGAGCGAGTTGATCGTCGGCTCGATGAGCTCGTGGTCCCACTTGGCGAGCGCCGACGCGCGGAAGGCGCGGGCGACGAGGTCGCGGTGGTCCTTGTGCTCCTGGCCGTCCATCCCGAGGATGATCTCGCCCATGACCGGGCCGATGGTCTCGTTGTGGATCGCACTCGAGTACGTCTCCGGGTCCCGGAACACCGACTCGATGTCGTCGTGGCGCATCACCATGTACACCGGCGCGTCGCCTTCCGGCACCGGCAACGGCTTGACGGGGCAGTGCTCGCGCAGGACCTTCCACGCCGCGTGCGGCTGCGCGTCCAGATAGTCGAAGCCCAGGGCGTCGACCTGCTCGTTGCTGTCCGTGTCCGGCATCCGGGCCTCCTTATGACGTCCGCGTCAGTTTCATGCGGATGCATGTAGGAGCGACAGTACTTCCAGTGGCGGCCAATTGTGTAACGCGGTGGGGACCGGCGGTGCCCCTAGAGCTGGGCGAGGTCGAAGCCGAAGACCTTGGCCGCGTTGCCGCCGACGATGGCGCGCATCTCGTCGTCGGGCACGTCCTTGAACTGCTCGGCGACCACGTCCTGGGACAGCGGCCACGTCCCCTCGGGGTGCGGGTAGTCGTTGCCCCACATCAATGTCTCGATGCCCGTGATGTAGCGGTTGTTGATGGCGACCGGGTCGTTCATGAAGGTGGCGTTGCACTGGCGACGGATGAGCTCGCTCGGCAGCATCGAGAGCTTCGGCCGGGCCCACATGTTGTGGTCCTGGTAGATCGCATCGGCCTGAGTCATGATCCAGCCGAGCCACGCGGCGCCCGTCTCGACGGTGACGATCCGGAGTCCGGGGAAGCGGTCGAGCGCACCACCCGCGGCGAGGGCGAGCATCACGCTGGGCCCGTCGAGCTGCGACCCGAGCAGGTAGTTGATGACCGCACCGCCGGGACCGCGCACCACGCGGGGCTCGTGGCCGGTGCCGGAGTGGAACGTGAGCGGCAGACCGATGTCCTGGACGACCTCCCAGAACCGGTCGTACGCCGGGTCGTTGTAGGGCCGGGACGGCACCTGCGCGGGCAGGAACAGCGCGCGGTACCCGTCGCCCGCGAGGCGCGTCGCCTCGGCGATGGCGTCGTCGATGTCGAGCATCGGCACCAGACCCACGGCGAGCATCCGGTACTGGCCCTTGAACGCGTCGGTGGCCCAGCTGTTGTACGCCTGGCACAGCTGCAGCTGCAGCTTGGCGTCCTCCGCCGCGAAGCACGCCTGCAACGCGAACGTCG
>JAODBH010000090.1 GCA_025463865.1 Actinomycetes bacterium
CTTGTCCTTGCCGTCGTCGACATCGCTCACGAGATGCAGCGCGTCGATGACGTCGGGGTTGTTGGCGTGGTACTCGCCGCCGCGCTTGCGGAAGCGGATGAACCCGGGCTCGTCGAGATCGGGCGACTCGCCGTAGGCGACCGCGTGCCGGGCCAGGACCTCGCTCGCGAGGAGCTCGAAGCCGATCCCGCCCACCTGTGAGGGGGCGCCACGGAAACAGCGGTCGACGACCTCGGGAGCGAGGCCGAGCGCTTCGAAGATCTGCGCGTACCGGTAGCCGTCGAGCGTGGAGATGCCCATCTTCGACATGATCTTGAGGGCGCCGTCCTCGAGCGACGCCTGGTACTTCGCCTGTGCCTCGGACGCGTGCATCGAACCGAGCTGGTCGTCGTCCGCAAGGGCGGCGACGGTCTGCAGACCGACCCGCGGGCACACCGCGTCAGCGCCGAACCCGAGGAGGCACGCGATCGCGTGCGTGTCGCGGGCGTCGCCCGAATCGACGACGAGACTCACGGCGGGCCGCACCTGCTCGGCCACGAGCCGCTGGTGCACCGCACCCATCGCCAGCAGCGACGGCACCGGCGCCCGGTCGGCGCTGATCCGCGCGTCGCAGAGCACGATCACGCCCGCTCCGTTGTGGACCGCGACCATCGCTTCCGACGCGAGCTTGTCGAGCCGCGCCTCGAGCGCGGCGCGGCCCGTGGCCACGGGGAAGGTGGCGTCGAGCCGGATCGTGGAGAACGGCATGTGCTCCTCGTCGAGCAACTGGTCGATCGCCGACGGGTAGAGGAAGAACGTGGCCAGCTCGAGCAGCTGGGCCGCGGCCGGGGTCGCGCTCAGGATCGGCTGCCGCGGACCGAGGCACGTGCGCAGCGACATCACAAGGCGCTCGCGCAGGTGGTCGATCGGAGGGTTGGTCACCTGCGCGAACCGCTGGCGGAGGAAGTGCGCGACCGGACGGGGCTTGGTGGCGACGGCCGCGAACGGCGTGTCGTCACCCATCGAGAACGTGGGCTCCTTGGCGTCGGTGGCCATGGGCTTGATGACGACCGCGAGCTCTTCCTTGGTGACGCCGTGCACCGCCTGGATCTGCATCAGGGCGTCGGGCTCGGGCGTCTCTTCGACGGCCAGCCCGCGGCCGAACGTGAGCAACCCGTCGCGGGCCCAGGTGCCGTAGGGCCGGTAGTGGGCCAGCCACGACTTGATCTCGGTGTCGCCCTGCACGCCGAGCTCGGGGTCGACGCTCAGCATCTGGCCCGGGCCGAGTCGGCCCCGCTGCACCTTGCCGTGGCCCTCGATCGGCACCGCTCCGACCTCGGACGCGCAGACCACGAGCCCGTCGTCGCACACTTGCCAACGCATCGGCCGGAGCCCGTTGCGGTCGAGCGCCGCGGCCACCTTCACGCCGTCGGTGAACACCAGACCGGCCGGCCCGTCCCAGGGGTCGCTGAGGCACGCGTGGTACCGGTAGAAGTCGCGGACACCGGGGGCGAGGTCGCGGTGGCCTTCCCACGCCTCGGGCACGAGCATGGCGACGGCGTGCCGCACGTCGCGACCACCGCGCAGCAGGAGCTCGACGGTGGCGTCCAACTTGCCGGAGTCGGAGTCGTCGGGCGCGAACATCGGCCGGAAGGACTCTTCCGGGCCGAGTCCGGCCTCGGCCGTACCGAGGTGGCCCCGACCGGCCATGCGCTGCTCGTTGCCGCGCAGCGTGTTGATCTCACCGTTGTGACACAGGAGGCGAAACGGCTGCGCGCGCTCCCACGCCGGCGCCGTATTGGTGCTGAAGCGCGAGTGGAAGATCGCGAGCGCGGAGCTGAAGTCGGCCGCCGCGAGGTCGGGATAGAAGGCCGCGAGCCGGTCGCTGATGACGAGTGCCTTGTACGTGACGGTGAGGAACGACCAGCTGCAGAAGTAGGCGCGGACGCCGTCGGACCGAGTCTGCGTCTCGGCCACGCGCCGGGCACGGTAGGCGGCCTTCTCGGCGTCGCGGCGCTCCACGTCGGCCGCGTGGACGACGATCGCCTGGCGCATCGCCGGGAGATCGGCCCTGGCCTGCTCGCCGATCTGCGTGGTGTCGATCGGCACGTCGCGCCAACCGACGAGCTCGATACCCTCGGCCGCGCACGCCTTCGCGACCGCGGCTTCGGCCACAGACCGGGCGTCCGCATCGCCGGCGTCGAGGTAGGCACCGATGACGCCGATGCGCTCCGGGTCGACCTCGGCGCCGAACTCCTCGCGGGCGATGCGCACGAAGAAGTCGCGCGGGATCTGGATGAGCAGGCCGGCGCCGTCACCCGACAGCCCGTCGGCGGCGATGGCTCCTCGGTGCTTCACGCAGGCAAGGCCGGTCAGGGCGAGCTCGACGACGTTGCGGCCGACCCGGCCCTGGGAGTCGGCGACGAAGCCGATGCCGCACGCGTCCCGTTCGGGCTGCGAACGCGCCCAACGGGATCGGCGAACGGGTACGGCTTTCGGGGTCACTCCGGGCGACGACGACACGCGTGCTCCTCGGGCAGTCGGCATGAGCGGAGGAGCCGGGGGGCGGACGCCGCTCACGACGATGGTCGGTTCGGCGACGCCGCTGTCGCTCGGAGCAGTCTAGCGGGCGCCGCGATCCGACGATCCGGCCATACGCCACCTGGCAGCTCGTGACGGACCCGCGGGTCCGGCACGAGGCCAGGCCGGAGCCCGTGTTCCCGGTGAGGTGCGGGACCTGGGTCAGTGCTCCGTCACTGGCGCCGTCAGGACGCCGACGTCGGAGACGAACTGGAGCGACCAAGTCCGGGGTGGCGAAGACGCTGTGTTGATCGTGCATTCCGCAAACGTGATGACCCCATTCACGGCAGCCTGCGGGTTGGAAGTGCACTCGACCCCATTTGTGGTCGGCGGGCCGATCACCACCTCGATGCTGACCAGGCCGGCCGAGGTCGCCGTGTTCCCGAATGCGTCGACGAATCGGAGCACGGGCTGCACAGTCCAAGCGGCGCCGATCGCGCCACCCGTCGGCGGTGTGACGAATTCCAGTGCCGCGGCTGCGGCACCCGAGATCACGAATGGGTCACTAGAGACGCCGGGGAGTACGCCGTCTGACGCGTCGAGTGTGTACGTGTTGGAGACATCAACGTTGCATCCCGTGAATGTAGCCACACCCGCAACGGCGTCCTTGGGATTGGCACCACACGCCAATGTCGCGCTGCCTGGCGTCGTAAGCACCAACGTCACTGCACTCGTATCCCCGTGGGCGACATTGCCTCCGGCATCGATGAGCGCTACCGACGGTTGGGTCCCAAACGCTGCCCCTGCTTGCG
>JAODBH010000127.1 GCA_025463865.1 Actinomycetes bacterium
CGGCCGGCGCCTCGGCGACGGCCGGTGCGACCGTCGGGGCCGAGCGCACGACGCGCTCGGGGGCCGGCGCGACCGGCGGGTTCTTCACCTTCGGCTCTGCGGCCACGGGCTCGGGTTCCGGCGTCGGCTCCCGGCGCAGACCGCGCGAGTCGGCGAGCCGCCGGACGCGATCCGCCGACGGGTCGTCGATGCTCGAGGAGTGCGACTTCACGCCCGTCTTGAGCTCTTCAGCCAGCTCGAGCACGACGGCGTTCTCGACGCCCAGCTCTCTCGCGAGTTCGTAGACCCTGATCTTCTTTGTGGCCAAAGCCCGTTCCGTCCCTCTGGTTTACCGGCGCCGAAGCACCGAGATCACATCAGTCTCGCGCGCACGCTCTCGATGGCGTCAGCATCGAATGTCTGGCGCAGTGCCCGGGGCAGGCGCTTGCGCCGTATTGCGGTCTCGAAGCAGGCGGCTGCACGCTCGGCGCAGAGCCACGCTCCCCTTCCGGATTCCTGACGTCCGATCCGAATCGTTCCGTCGGGAGCCGCAGTCAATCGGACGAGCTCACCGGGGTGCGTCACACGCCCACAACCCACACAGGTTCGGCGGGATTCCCGGGGAGTCATACCGACGTCGTCAGCTCTCGACCGTGCTCCCCTCCTCGGCCGTCTCGGCCGCCGCGCCCTCGGGTGCAGCGGTCGTCACGGCTTCCGACTCCGCGCCGTCACCGTTGCCGGTGGCGTCCGCGTCGTCCGTGCCGGCTGTCTCGATGGATGTGTCGGCCGCGGCGGTCTCCTCGACGGCGTCCGCGGCAATGCCCTCGGCCGCTTCCTCGGCTTCGACCTCGACCTCGTCGGGCTCGGCTCCGGCGTACCCGGCGGCTTCGGCGGTGATGGTCTCGCCGCCCTCCGCGGGTTGCCAGACCAGCTCGCCCTGCTCGTTCTTGACCCACTCGCCCTCGGCGTACTCCTCGCCCTCGGGCGAGACGCGACCGGCTTCCTCGTCGGCGAGCTGCGACTCGCTCTTGATGTCGACGCGCCAGCCGGACAGGCGCGCCGCGAGGCGGGCGTTCTGGCCCTCCTTGCCGATCGCGAGTGAGAGCTGGAAGTCGGGGACGATCACCTCGGCGGTGCCGGTCTCGGGGTGGATCCGCACCTCACGGACCCGGGCCGGGGCCAATGCCTTGAGCACGAAATCGGTGGGCTCGGGCGTGAACGGAACGATGTCGACCTTCTCGCCGCGGAGCTCGTTGACGACCATGCGCACGCGCGACCCGCGGGCACCGACGCACGCGCCGACCGGGTCGACGTTGTTGTCGTTGGACGCGACCGCGATCTTCGTGCGGTGACCGGGCTCGCGAGCGATGGCCTTGATCTCGACGACCCCGTCGACGATCTCCGGAACCTCGAGCTCGAAGAGGCGCTTCACCAGGCCGGGGTGGGTGCGCGAGACCACGATCTGCGGGCCCTTGGCGGTCTTGCGGACCTCGACGATGTAGGCCTTCAACCGGCTGCCGTGCTCGTAGCGCTCGTTCTGGACCTGCTCAGCCTGCGGCAACAGCGCCTCGACCTTGCCCAGGTCGAGCAGGGTGTAGCGCTGGTCGGTCTGCTGGATGATGCCGGTGAAGATGTCGCCTTCGCGGCCGGCGTACTCCTCGAACTTCTTCTCCCGCTCGGCCTCGCGCATGCGCTGTTTGATGACCTGACTCGCGGTCTGCGCGGCGATGCGGCCGAACTCGTTGGGGGTGTCGTCCCACTCACGGACGACGTTGCCCTCTTCGTCGAGCTCCTGCGCGATGACGCGGATCTCTCCGGTCTCGACGTCGATCTCGACCAGCGCCTCCTCGGCGGCTTCGGGCAGGCGCTTGTACGCGGTCACCAGACCGTTGGCGAGGGCTTCGAAGACGATGTCGGGATCGATGTCCTTCTCCGCCGCGAGGGCGAAGATCGCATCGATGATCTCTCGGTTTGCTGCGCTCATGAACGCGCCTTCTCCTTGCGGCCGCGCGCACCAGGCTTCTTCCCGGGGGCTTGTGTCGTGCCCCACTCGAAGATGGTGCGCGCGCCGGTGACATCGGCGTAGGGCAATCGGATGATGGTGTCGTCGACCTCGATGGCGAGGTCGGTGTCGGTGGCCTCACGGAGCACGCCGCGGTGACGGACCGTGCCTTCGGGTCCGGCGGCCTTGCACTCCATGGACTTGCCCACGGACTGCTGGAAGTGCGCGGGGGTGCGCAACGGGCGTTCGAGGCCGGGACTGCTGACCTCGAGCTCGTAGGGACCATTGAGATCGGTGCGGGCGTCGAGGATGGGCTCGACGGCCCGGGTGGCGTCGGTGACGCCGGTGAGGTCGATGCCGCCTTCGCGGTCGACCAGGATCCGGAGACGGCTCCCCCGCCCCGAACCGGTCATCTCGACGTCCCAGAGCGTGAGGCCGAGAGCGGCGAGCGCGGGCTCGACCTCGGCTCGGATCGTTCCCAGTCGGTCTGCCATTCGCACCTCACCTCCTCGTCCATAAAACTGGCGTGGGCCAAAAGCCCACGCCTCGGGACTCGCTCCGGCAAGCCGGACGTGTCAAAACAATCGGACCGAACGAGAGAGTGTACCGGATCGGGGTCCCGGCTTCTCGGCTTCCTTCGCTCCCTTTCGTCCGGTTCGGAGCATTCGGGCCCCGTACCCGTCGAACCGCCGGACGTGGAACGATC
>JAODBH010000133.1 GCA_025463865.1 Actinomycetes bacterium
GGAACCGAGCAGCGAGAGGGCTCGATCGTGATGGCGTTCCGCCGAGCTCCACGCTTCGACCGACTCGTCCCACTCGGCCGCGCGCATCAGCGTGTCGATCGCCTGCCGGCGCACGTCGGACGGGACCCCGTCGACGGTGCCCAACTCGGCGACGAGCTCGGCCGCGGTCGCGAGGTGCTGCGCGGCCTGGTCGAGACCCTGATCGCCGCGTGCCGCGAGGAGCGGCGCGACCACCGCGTGGCGCCGGGCCCGCTCGGCCTTCGTCAGCGTGCCGTACGCGATCTCACGGATCAGTTCCGATTTGAAGTGGAAGTCGTCGTGGCCGACGACGAGGAAGTCGCGCTCGGCGAGGTCGTTCATCATCTCGCGGGCGTCGGTGCGACCCGACAGCGCGAGTACCGCGGCGATCGAGCCGCCGGCGCCGACGATGGCACAGTCCTCGAGGAGCGAACGCGGCCCGGCTTCGAGCGCGTCGAGCCGCGCCGCCACGAGCCCATGCAAGGTCGCCGGCAACTCGTGCAGGCGCTCGCTGTCGCGCGTCTCCTGGACGAACGCGACGAGCTCTTCGACGAAGAACGGGTTGCCGCCGCTGCGCTCGAGGAGGAACTCGACGGTCGGATCGTCGGCCTCGCCACAGAACAGCGCCCGCACGAGATCGGCAGTGGAGTCGCGGTCGAGCGGATCGAGGTGAAGGCCGAGCTCGTTGTGCTTGCCCGGCGCCGGAACCCAACGCTCGTCGAGACCTGGTCGGGTGGTGGCGACGAGCACGAACGGCCGGTCGTGCAGGCGGGCGAGCATCCGGTTGCAGAGGTCGAGGGCCTCGTCGCTCGACCAGTGCAGGTCGGAGAGGATCAGTACGAGGGGCGCACGCGCCGAGAGCGCCTCGAAGAAGGCGATCGTCGAACGCAGGGCGTCGTCGCGGGCGCGGGTGGGGTCGACTCCGGGGCGCGTCACGCCGTCCATCAAGTGGAGCAGGCCCTCGACCATGCGCTCGCTCTCGGGCGCGTCGGCGGGCAGCTCCAACGCTTTCGTCACGCGGTTCGTCAGCGCCAGGCGCAGATCGAATGCAACCGGCTCACCGTTGGTATCGGTCTCGGTCTCGGTCTCCGGGTCCGCGCACGCCCGCCGCAACGCCTCCGCCACCGCAACGAACACGTTGGCGTCTCCGTACGGGACGCACTGACCGGTGAGGACCTCGGCGCCGAAGTCGCGTGCGGCCCGCAGCCCGAGCTCGCTCGCGAGCCGGCTCTTGCCGACGCCGGCCTCGCCGGACAGCAACAGGAGTTGGGCGCGGCCGCGTCGGGCGGCCATGGCGACGACGTTCTCGAGCGCCGCGAGCTCCGCATCGCGACCGAGGAGCGGCGCCTGCTGGCGCGTGCGGCGCCGACCGGGCGGCTCGGGCGCGTCGATCGCGCGGTACGACTCGACCGGCTCCTCGCGACCCCGAAGGCCTTGCGGCCCGAGGGACTCGTACCGGACCGATGCGCGGGTAGCCGCGTAGGTGGCCGGCCCGACGACGACGTGACCCGGCTCCGCGAGCTTCTCGAGGCGTTGGGTGGTGTTGACCACGTCGCCCATCACCGTCGGGTCGCCGCCGGCGCGCATCGCGCCCACGAGGACCTCGCCGGTGTTGACCCCGACGCGCATCTGCACGCTGATGCCCAAGCTGGGCGCGAGCGCGGTGAGCGTCTCGTGCATCCGCAAGGCCGCTCGCACCGCCCGCTCGGCGTCGTCCTCGTGCGCGACCGGCGCGCCGAAGAGGGCGATGATCTCGTCACCGACGATCTTGTCGAGGTGACCGCCGAAGTCGACGATGTCGGCGACGAGGGCCTCGAAGCACGCATCGACCAGACGCTTCACCTGCTCGGGATCGCTCCCGGCGGAGAGCGCCGTGAAGCCCACCAGATCGGCCATGAGCACGGTCGCCACGCGGCGTTCGTCGACCGACGCGATCATGCGCTGGCCGCATTCCGGGCAGAAGCGGGCGCCGTCGGGCGCGGACGCCCCGCACGCCGGGCAGGTCATGCGCTCACGATATCGGTAGGGCCCTTGGTCCCGACGGTTACGCGACGCCCGGATTCGGCTGTTTCGCGTTCAAGTCGCCCCCAGGACTGCCGACAATCGAATTGAGCTTCGGGGAGCGATGACATGGAGCGTTGGCAGTCGGGCGGTTCGAACACTGACGGGGCGCGGCGCGCACCGGGCGAGGCGTCGGTGACGGCGCTCCCCGGCGTTGCCCGAGAGGCCGGTCACCCGGCCGGGAGCGCGATGGAGGAACCCGTCGACACGATGCTCCTCGACCTCCTCCCGCACCCCGCGTTCGCGATCGCCGTCGACGGCGACGACGTGTTCCGATTCATCTACGCGAACGATGCCTACCGGGCGTTGCGCGACGACGAGACACCGGTGGGGACCGGCCCGGCGACGGGCGATCTGCGCGCCGTGGTTCCGGCAAACGCGCTCGTCGCTCACGTGCGTGCGTTCGCCCGCGCCGCGCGGGAACGGCGGACCATCGCCTTCGAGACCGAGTGGGGAACCTCGATCCCCGCGCGTCGCGTCGCGGTCGACGTGACCCCGCTCGTCGGCCCGGACGGGACGTGCGATCAGCTC
>JAODBH010000142.1 GCA_025463865.1 Actinomycetes bacterium
GTATCCCGGGGAGCTACAGCCCGGGGCGGCGGTCCCGTCGGTACACTGCCGCGGCATGAGCGACCGACCCCCCAACATCCTGCTCGTCATGTCGGATCAACACCGGGCCGACATGCTCGGGTGTGCCGGTGACGCCGCGGTGCAGACGCCGAACCTCGACGGGCTCGCGGCGGAGGGCGTCCGCTTCTCGCGCGTGAACTGCCAGGGCCCGTTGTGCATGCCGTCGCGCGCCTCCTTCCTCACCGAACGCTACGTCCGCGACCACGGCGTCTTTACGAACTGGGCCGAGGTCGACGCGGGCTCGCCCACATACGTGAAGGCACTCCGGGACGCCGGCTACCACACCGCGATGATCGGCAAGGCCCACCTCTACCGCGACGACACCCGGAGCGCCGCACACGTCGACGACTTCGCGCCGCGCTTGATGGACCTGGGCTTCACCGAGGTTCGGGAGACGTGTGACAAGTTCGTCGGCGACACGCCGAACCGGTACACCGATCACCTCGCGGCACGGGGACTTCTCGACGCCTACAAGCAGCACGTCGCGGACCGCAGCTACCAGGGCGACAACGAGCATGGCCAGGGCGCGACCAAGCGCGTGCCGATGTGGGACGACACGTCGATGCCGATCCCGCTCGACGCGTACATCGACGCCTGGCACGGCGCCGAAGCGGTGCGGTGGATCGAGGCGTACGACCGCGACGCGCCGTTCTTCGCGTTCCTCGGCTTCCCCGGGCCGCACGACCCGTGGGACGCGCCGATCGCGGCGGTCGACCGGTACCGGGACCGCGACGTGTCGATGCCCGCGACGACGACCCGTCCCGACGTCGACGCGGCAGGTTCCTACGGAGGGCTGTTGCGGGCCTTCCTGCACCTCTCCGACACCGACACCATGACCGAGGACGCCATCCGCGGGATGCGGCGCAACTACAGCGCGGCCGTCAGCGTCATCGACGACGCGGTCGGCTCGATCATCGCCGCGTTGCGCGCGAAGGACCTGCTCGACAACACGTGGATCATCTACACCAGCGACCACGGTGAGATGGGCGGCAACCACGGGATGATGTCGAAGTGCGTCCTGTACGAGCCCGCGGTGCGCGTCCCGTTGATCATCCGCCCGCCCGAGGGCTGTGCGCCGCGGGTCGTCGACACGATCATCGAGCACCTCGACGTACCCGCGACCGTGCGCGCGATCGCCGGTGCTCCTGACCTTCCCGACAGCGAGGCGAGGGCACTGCTCGGGTACCTCGCCGGCGACGATCCCGCGCCCCGCGACGTGTCGGTGAGCGAGAACTGGGGCTTCGCGTCGTTCGAGACCGACCGGTTCAAGTTGATCGTCGACGAGGACGCGCGAACCGCGTGTCAGCTCTTCGACAAGGCGGAAGACCCGTTCGAGGACCACAACCGGCTCGCCGACCCCGAGTGTGCCGGCACTGTCGAGGAGCTCATGGACGCCTACGTCCGGCCGTTCCTCGCCACCGAGCCGGTCCGGTCGCACAAGAGCCCCTTCGCCGGCTGATCCCGGCGGCGAGCCGTCTCCCGGAGGATCCGACCGGTGGCCATGCCCATGATCGAGACGCGACGCGGGGTGTGGTCGATTCCCGGACGGATGGCGTTGCTGCTCGCCGGTTCGTTGATTTCTACCGTCAGCTACGCGGTGACGATCCAGTGCCACCTCGGTCTGGGTCCCCTGTTCGTCCTGCAGGACGGCATCGCCAAGCGCTCGGGCATCGGGCTCGGCACCTCGGTCATGGTGGTGGGCTTCGGTCTGGTGGCGCTCGCGGTCGCGCTTCGATCGTGGCCCGGTCCCGGCACGCTGGCCCTGCCGATTCTCGGTGGCGTGGTCCTCGACGCGCTCCTACCCCAGCTGCCCGACGTGCAGGGGTGGCCGCTCCGTCTCGCCGCGGTCGTCGTCGCGACGTGGACGATGGCGCTGGCGGGAGCGCTGATGATCCGCGCGTCGATCGGTGTCTCCTCCTATGACGCGGTGATGCTGGGCCTGCACCGCATCGTCGGGCGTCCCCTCGGTCCGACCCGCCTCGCGATGGAGGCGACCGCGCTCGCCGCCGGTTGGGTGCTGGGCGGATCGGTCGGCGTGGGCACGGTCATCACCGGGCTGCTCATCGGGCCCGGCATCCACTTCTGGGTCCACCGGGTCGGTGGTAGGGCGAAGCCGATCCCGTCGGCGTCGTAGCCGTCGTCCGCTTCTGACGCGAACCGTCAGAGGGTCAAGGCCGCGATCTCCGGAGCGAACGACCGCGGTGGGCGAGTGGAGGTGTCGGCCCCCGAAAACGTCGGGAGGGTGGCACTCACCGTGTGCTCCGGGCCGGCCGAGGCGGCATGGCCGTCGGGACGTCGGCGTCGAGGTGCTCGGCCAGCTGACACGGGTTGTCGACCGGGTCGACCGCGTTGGCCCGGGATGCGAGGAGCTGGAGCTGGGTGCGGAACGTCTGCGCGGCTTCGTCGTCGAGCGGCGCCAGCACCTGCGCCTCGGCCGCCTGCAGCCGCTCGTTCAGCGTGAGGAGCAAGCGGGTGCCGGCCTCGGTCGCGACGACCTGCCGCGCCCGTCGGTCCGCGGGGTCGGGACGGCGCTCGATCAGACCCGCCCCTTCCAGGTCGTCCAGCAGGTACGTCATGACGGTGCGGTCGACACCGAGGTGCTGAGCGAGGGCCAGCTGACTGCCGACGGCGCTACCCGCCGCGGCGGCGAGCACCTGATACCCCCGAGGCCCGCCCGGGAGGTCGGCCACCGCGGCGTTGGCCGCTTCGACGTACGCCCGGAACACCACACCGAGGCCCCAACCGAGATCTCCCGCGAGTGCCTGCTCGCAGGTCGCAGAAGGATCGGTTCGGGAGCTGGCCACGTTCGGCACGGGCCAACTGTACCGCCGCTCGCGCTGATGACAAGATGGTCTTGGATTCAGATCGTCTTGACAACAGATCATCTTCGGATAAGACTTAGCCCGACGAGCCCGCAGTCGACAGGAGACCGAGATGACCGCCAACCCGAAGACGTCAGGGCAGCCGACCGTCGTGGTGGTGGGGGGTGGATACGGCGGAACCGCCGTCGCCAAAGCCCTCGACGAGACCGCCGCGGTGGTGCTGGTCGAGCCCAAAGAGGCGTTCATGCACAACATCGCCGCCCTGCGGGCGCTGGTCGATCCGTCGTGGCTGGAGCGGATCTACCTCCCGTACGACCGGCTTCTCACCAACGGGCGCATCGTGCGCGACCGCGCCGCGGTCGTCGAACCGGGCCGGGTCGTGACTGCAACGGGCGAGGAGATCGCGGCCGACTACGTCGTCCTGGCTTCGGGGTCGAGCTATCCCTTCCCGGCGAAGACCGCTCATGTCGACACCGAGGCGGCCTTCGCGCAGACCCACGCGGCGCACGCCGCCCTGGCGGGTGCGGACCGGGTCCTCCTCCTCGGAGCCGGTCCGGTCGGCATCGAGCTGGCCGGCGAGATCCGTCACGTCTGGCCGGAGAAGTCGATCACGCTCCTCGATCCGGCCGACGACGTGCTCGGCGGGCCGTTCCTCCCCGAGCTCAAGGCCGAGCTTCGCCGGCAACTCGACGAAGCCGGAGTCCAGGTGCTCCTCGGCAGCCCGCTGCAGCAGCCGCCCCCCACGGAGCCCGGCGAGGTCGGAACCTTCACCGTCACGACGGAGGCCGGCGCGGAGGTGACCGCCGACATCTGGTTCCGTTGCTACGGCGTCGTCCCCAACAGCGACTTCCTCGGCGACGGCTTGCGATCCGCCCGCGGCGCCGACGGCTTCATCGACGTGCTCCCGACGATGCAGGTGGCGGGCCACGACACCGTGTTCGCGTTGGGCGACCTCTCCAACGCCGACGCCAAGATGGCCGCGTTCGCCGGGCGCCAGGCCGAGACGGTCGTGGCGAACATCACCGCGCTCATCGCGGGCGAGAACGAGCTCGTGGACTATGAGCCGATGGGCATCGGCATCGCGGTGCCGATCGGACCCGAAGGCGGCGCCGGGCAGTTCCCCGGGCAGGACGGCATCATCGGTGCGGAAGTGGTGGCCGAGCTCAAGGGACGGCACATGGGGGTCGAGCGCTTCGCGGAGATGCTCGGCCTGGTCGTGCCCGTCGCGGACTGACGGCGCACTTCCCGGTCGCCGCGCGTCTCGTCTCCCGGTGCTCGGTCGCCGGTCGGACCGCGTCGTTCGCGATCACGTACGGTGACGGCATGGAGGACACGGTCCGCGACGAACAGCGCAAGGCCCAACTCGAGATTCAGCGCGCGACGGCAACCGCGCTGGAGTCGGGGGAGCACTTCATCAAGTCGTTGGGCATGAACGACGTCGAGATCGACGGCGTCGAGCTCGCGGTCGAGCTGCCCGTCACGCCGAGGTTGACGAACGGCCGGGGAACGCTGCAGGGCGGGCTCATCGCGACGCTGGTCGACATGGTGGCCGGTCGCCTGGCGATGGCGGGTGCCCCTACCGGTTACAACACCGCGACCAATGACCTGACCATCCACTTCCTCTCACCGGTGGTGGAGGGCCCGGCGCGCGCCGAGGGCACGGTGTTGCGTCGCGGGCGCCGGACCGTCGTGGTCCACGTCGACGTGCGGGACGTGGCAACCGACCGACTCGCCGCCGTGAGCACCATCTCCTTCACGGTGCTCACCCCGCTCGCACGCTGAAGCACGCGCGGTTCTGGTCACCAATCGCTTCGCAGCACGCATCCCTGGGCGTTCTTGAAGAAGCCACCGGTGGTCACGAGCGCGGTGGTCGCGCCCGGCACCTGGCGGGCGCCGCAGAGTCCCTGCAACTGGTGGATCGCCTCGCGGACATGGCCGGAGCCCTGGGTGCCGCCCTCGGAGAGCGAGCCGCCGTGCGGGTTCACCGGGACGCGTCCGCCGATGAGGATGCGGTTGCCGGCGGGGTCCCATTGGTCGGCGATGAAGGCGGCGCCCTGGCCCGGATCGCACCAACCCAGGTTCTCGATCCAGCTGAGCGCGATGAAGGAGAAGCCGTCGTACGGCAGCAGCACGTCGACGTCGTCGAGCCAGAGGTCGCTCTTCGCCCGCAGCGATTCCACGACCACGTGTTGCCCGTGCTCGCGCAGGCTCGGCGACTGGTCCTCCTCGTTCTGGGCCAGCATTCCTTGGGTGCACGCGTGTACCAGCACGGGCGGGAGCGCGAGGTCACGGGCGCGTTCCACGGTGGTGATGATGCAGGCGTCGGCGCCGTCGACCGAGATCTCCATGTCGAGCAGCCCGAGTGGCCAGCGGATCATGCGCGCCGAGAGGTAGTCGTCCATCGTCAACGGATCGTGCAGCACAGCCGCCGGATTGCCGAGTGCGTTGCTCCGGCCGTTGATCGCGATCGCGCCGAACGCTTCGCGGTTCGCGCCGTACTCGTGGAGGTAGCGGGACGCCCAGGCGGTGTAGCCGACCGCGCCCGTCACCGTGTCGGGACCGAAGCCGTCGGCGCCGCGGTGCGCGAAGGAGCCGAACGTGCCGAGGCTCATGCTGCGGAACGGATCGTTCGCCGCGGCGCGCGAGAAGATCGGGGTGCGGTACGCCGAGTGGTACGCGAGGACGACGTCGGCGGCTCCGCTGTGCACCGCGTTGACGCCGTTGGCCACGCTCGAGAGGAACGGGATGCCGGGGCCGTTCCAATACGTGAGGTGGGGGAGGCCGAGCGCCGACTGCATGTACTCCGCGTCGGCGCCGATCAGGCCGTTGATCGCCGCGGGACCGAGGCCCGCCGCCTGGATCGCGGCGATGCACGCGTCGAGCGCCAGCGACTCGGGTGTGGCCTCGCTCTCGTCCCGACGAAAGCCCGTGGTCGCCGCGCTGGCGAAGGCGACCCGGTCCTTGACGGGATTGGCGCGTCCGATCACGCGGCCGCGGACCGCAGCCGAAACACCGGGAACGGTCGTCCGTCGCGCTCGATCCAGGAGAGCTCTACCGGCGTACCGATCACGATCGCCACGTTCCCCGCGTCGACGACCGTGCTCGTGAATCGCAGGCCGGTCTGCTCCTCGAGCTCGACCGTGACGACCGGGTGGGGACCGGCGGAGTAGTCGACACCGGGTGCGGGCGGCCCCTGGTGGAGGAAGATCGCGAGGTGGATGACGCCGCGGCCGCTGACCGCGGTGGCGCGGACGTCCTTCGACCAGCAGCGCGGGCAGATGGGCTTCGGCCGGTGGTGCCACCAACCGCACTCGGCACACCGGGAGAGGCGCAGCTCGTGTTGGAGCAGGCCGCGGTAGAAGTCCTTGTTCGTGTGGTCGAGGGCCACACCGGTGTAGCGCTCGACCAGCTCGCGGTCGCCGATCGTGGTCACGGCGAGGGGACCCGGTCGGACTCGTCGTAGCGGACCGCCCCGCGGCGCCGGAGCTCGGCGAGGTCGTCGACGTCGTAGCCGAGTGATCGCAGCACCTCGTGCGTGTGTGCACCGAGCCCGGGAGCGAGCCGGTGTGCTGCGGTCGCGGTGTCGCCGACCCGCACGAGTACGGCGAGCTCACGGACCTGCCCATGGCCGGTGTGTTCGAGCTCGGCGACGCGACCCGTCCGCAGGTTCTCGCGGTCGCGGAGGAACGCGGCCGCGTTGTTCTGCCGGACCGGGACCGCGAACGGCACCGACCGGGACCCGAGGTCGGCGGCCCAATCCGCGGTCGAACGACGCGCGAGCGCGGTCGCGAGCAGATCCGCGAGTGCGTCCGCGTGCTGCTCCCGCGCGGCTGCCGTCGCGAAGCGGGGATCGTCGAGGAGCTCGACGCCGGCCGCGCGGCCGAGCGCGGTGATGTCGGCGTCGTGGACCGCGACGACGCAGATCCAGCCGTCGGTCGTCTCGTAGAGACGGTCGAGCGGGCTGACGCCGAGTTGCAGCGGGTCGAGTCGCGCGGCGCCGAGCACCTCACCGTCGGGTCGGCGGACGATGTGGCCGAGATGGGCCATCGCCGCGTTCAGCTGCGGGTTCTCGACGAGCACTCCTTCGCCCGTTCGTCGACGGTGCAGCAGCCCGATCAGGATCGAGATCGCACCGAGGAGGCCGTTGCCCGGATCGGCGTTGCAGAGCGAGGCGGTCGGAGGGTTCCACTGTCCGCCGGCCTCGTGGCTGACGCCGACGTAGCCCGACATCAACGGCTCGAAGCTCTGGCGGACCCGGTTGGGACCGCTGGAGCCCCATCCCGGCGCATGCATGTAGACGATCCGGGGATTCACCGCCGCAGCCTGCTCGTAGCCGACGCCGAGGCGCTCGGCCGCACCCGGACGCATGTTGTGATGCACCACGTCGGCCCACTCCAACAGCCCGCGGATCGCGGGCTGCACTCCGGGATCCTTCAGGTCGAGGGCCACGCTGCGCTTGCCGGCCTGGGCCGAGTTGAAGCAGCGCTCGATGCCCCGGAGCTGATCGCCGGCGATCGGTTCCAGCTTGATGACGTCGGCCCCGAGGTCGGCCAGGAGCCGCGACGAGTACGGGCCGGCGAAGAACGCGCCGAGATCGAGCACCTTGAGGCCGTCGAGCAGCGACGACGCCGACGGACCGCGCGCGTCGACGTCAGGGCCGGCCGCCGCGTGTGCCGCGGGGTTGGAAGCGACGACGTCGTTGTGCTGGCCGACCGTGGGTGCCGGGGCGTGCGCCGGCGACCCGAGCTCCGGGAACTTCACCGCGGGAGCGACCTGTTCGACCCAGCCGAGCACCGGGTCGTCGAGCTCGAGGATCATCTCGTTGTGGCGCGCCTGCGGCTCGTCGAAGACCTCGGTGGGCCGGAGCGCCGGAATCGCGCAGACGTCGGCGGCGAGGAGGCGCTCCAACCAGCTCGCGCGATCGGTGGACGCAATGATCTCGGGCAGCCGGTGCTCCACGAGGACGAGTTGCTCCGGCGAGAGCGCGACGCCCATGTCGACGCCCGGCGTGGTGACGGGAAACGCGTCCGCCAGCCCGAGGACGGCCATCAGACGGTCGAACGCACCGACGGCTCCGGTGTGCACGCCCAGGTACTCGTCGTCGGCGCAGCAAAACGTACGGGCGACGAGCCTGCGGGCACCGGCCCCGAGCGGAGGACGGGCGTCGGCGTCGTCGCTATCGCCCCACATCATCGACAGGTAGGCGAGCGCGCCGTCGAGGAGCGAGGTCTCGACGTGTCGACCGCGGCCGTCGTCGGTCCGGCGGAGCAGCGCGCCGAGGATGCCGACGCACGCGAGGTAGCCCGCGCCCATGGATGCGAAGGGCACCGCACCGTAGATCGGTCCCGATCGGTAGCCGAACTGCTCGCCCATCGCGCCCACGTGTGCTTGGACGAGTGACTCGTAGCCGTGGACGTCGCGGTTCGGCCCGTCGGCGCCGAACCCGGAGATCGAGCAACCGACGAGGTCGGGGAACTGTTCGTGGATCGCGTCGAAGCCGATCCCGAGGCGATCCGCCACGCCGGGACGCCAGGACTCCACGAACACGTCGGCGGTTTCGAGCAGCCCGAGCAACGCGTCGTGTCCCGCGGGGGAGCGGAGGTCGAGCTCGACGCTGCGCTTCCCGCGGTTCGCGGACGCGTACGCGATGGCCAGCGAGTCGCGGAAGGGGTCGCCTCCGGGCGGTTCGACCCAGATCACGTCGGCTCCGTAGTCGGCGAGGAGGCCGGTGGCCCGCGTGCCCGCGAGCCCCCGCGAGCAGTCGATGACCCTGAGGCCTTCCAACGGAGCGGACATGCGCATCCTCCGGCCTGGCTGCCGTGCGTGGTCCGGAACTTAGACCCGGGATCGCGTCCACGCCCCGACCTACAGTCCCGGGCATGCGGGTACCGGATGCAGCCCTCGACGCGGTGCGTCAGCGCGGGTTCGTGGTGGTTCCCGGCTTCCTCGCCGCCGAGGAGCTCGCGGCCGCACAGCGCGCGCTCTGGTTGCACTACCCGAGCCCCGACGCGTACTTCGCGGACCCGGCGGGTCATCCCGAGTACTCGACGAGTGGGTTCGCGGGGGTGCTCGAGTTCCCGTACCGGTCGTGGGACCTCAACCGGCTGACGTTCCATCCCGACCTGGTCGACGCGGCCGAGCGGTACCTCTCCACTCCGGACCTGCAGTTGTACAAGATCGAGCTGTGGGCCAAGTACGCCGGCGCGTGGAAGTACGACCAGCCGCTGCATCGTGACTACGGGAGTCACAGTCTGGTCGTCCCGCGCGTCGACGGGCGGTACCAGCAGCTGACCTCGTTCATCTATCTGTCCGACGTCAGCGAAGCCGACGGGCCCACGCGGCTCGTCCCGCTCGAGCACAGCGAGCGCGTTCCCTTCACGCCCCTCTACTTCGAGCCCGGCGCGCTCGACGACGTGGCGGTGCCCGCGGTCGGCCCGGCCGGCAGCCTGTTGATGTACCGGACCGACATCCTCCACCGGGCCTCGAACTTCTCCGCGCCGGGCCGCGCCCGGTTCTCGTTGCTCGTCGACTACCAGGCCCGCGGCACCACGTGGGGCGGGAAGATGTCATGGCCGAAGGACTCCCCGGAGCTGTGGGCCGAGCTCCTGCCCCGGTGCACCGTCCGTGAACGCGACCTGTTCGGCTTCCCGAGGCCCGGTCACGAGTACTGGAACGCGCAAACCCTCGCTGATGTCGCGGCGCGGTACCCGGGCATGGACATGGCGCCGTACCGCGAATCCGCAGGTGTCGACATCGATGGGCCCGCTGCCTAGGGCTCGTCGTCCAGGGCGGTGCTGGGCTTGATGCGCGTCGCCGCGCGCGCGGGTGGAGCCGCGGCCAGGAGAGCGAGGGCGAGCGCGCCGACCGCCACCCCGGTGAGCCACAGGAACGGGATGTCGGCGTGCGGGACGACGCCGAGTTGGTCCGCGAACGCCCGCCACGCGAAGCGTCCGGCGACCGCTCCCACCGGAATCCCGATCACGAGGCCAACGCCGACCGTCGTCGCGGCCTGCCATGCGACCGTGGCCCGGAGTTCGCGGCGGCTGAATCCCAGCGCCCGTAGCACCGCGAGCTCGCGCCGACGGTCGCGTACCGACGTGCCGACGAAGAGCGTGAGGCCGGTCATCAGCCCCAGCCCGAGCACTCCACCCAACGCGAGCGGCACCGTGCGCATGCTGCCGGCGTTCACGATCTCGGGTGGACGCACCGGGCCCGCGTACGTGTACGGCGGACTGAGCTGGGAGTCCCACTGGTCGGGCGCCGGCCGCAGATGGTCGAGGAACGTCCGGATGGCGGTACCGGGTCGGAGGCGGATCGCGGTGAACGAAACCGGATAACCGAGCCGGGGCGACGCCGGGTCGGCGTTCAGCACCACGTAGGCCCCGGTACCGAGCCCGGTGCGGTTGGCGACGAGCGGCCCCAATGAGGGGAGAACGCCGATGCCGACGACCGTCGCGCTGCGGCGGCCGAGGAGTTGCGAGCGGACCCGCACCCGGTCGCCGATCGACACGCCCAGCTTCTCGCTCGTCGCGTGTCCCAGCACCGCTTCGCCCGCGCTGGTTGCCTGCCGGCCGCGGATGAGGGGAAGCACGATCGGGCTCGCAGAGGTGAAGCCGTAGAGCGTCGGGACCGGCCGCCCGGCGACCGACGCGCCGGGCTCGAACGCGAGCAGCGAGTAACCGACGACCGCCGGGTTGTGGTCGAGGCTCTTCGCCACCTTGGCCGGGCGGGTGTCGCCGTAACCGGCGTTGGTGATGACGGCCGCGTTCCACGACCAGCCGTACCGGGTCGGGTCGCGGACCAGCGCGTTCAGGTTGGTGCCGAACACGACTGCGGCGGAGACGGCGGCGAGCGCCACGACACAGCCGACGAGGACGACCGCGCCACCGTTGGAGTCACGCCCGCCGAGTGAGGTGCGGATCCCTTGGGCTGCGGCGGGCCGACCGATCCCGGCGAGGAGACGCCCGACCCACGGAAGCTGCCCGCGCCGGTCGACGTTCCTGTTCGCACGGGTGGCGGCGGACCACGCGACCGCGGCGACGCTTGCGAAGAGCAGCGCCGCGAAGATTGCGATGGCAGGCAGGACGACCCGGCCCGGCAGTGAGAACGCCGGCCGCGGGTCGACGTCGCGCACCGTTCCGGCCGGACCGACGACGGATATGAGGAGTGCGACGGGAACCGTGCCGATCAGACCGGCGACGACCGAGGCCGACGGAGGACCGGCACCGATCAGGGCGCGCTCCGTACGCGTCGCGCCGATCGCGCGGAACGTTCGTTGCTGCGCGTCGCTCCGTCGGAGGATCCGGGACAGCGCGAGAGCGGTGATCGCGAGCGTGGCGCCGGCGGCGACGAGTCCGAAGACGAGCAGGGCGGTGACGGTGGGGCGGGTGACGTGTCGAACGCCCTGATCGATGTCGGCCCGGTCCTGGGACAGGAATGCGTAGGAGACGTCCATGTCCGTCAGCGCTCTCGGGATGTCCGTCGTCGCCTTGGCGGCCGCGATCGAGAACTCGCGCCGCACGTCCGCCTGGGTGCGTCCCGGTCGGAGCTGCAGTGAATAGAACTTGTAGGTGGTCGAGCATGCCCGCGGGTACAGCGTGTCCATCGCCTCGGACACGGTCATGTCGGGTCGGACGTCCGCGAGACACGAGTACTTCCGGGTCACGTCGGCGCTGACGATCATGCGTTGCCGGGGGTACAGCTCGTCGGGCAGGACCTCGTCGGAGAGGCGACCGAACCCGGCGATGCGCAGGTGCTCCGTGCCGATCGGCTTCGGATAGGGGTCGAGCGGGAACCCCGCGCTGCCGAGCGGACCCCAGTAGAACCGCATCGGAACCGTGTCGCCCACGCTGACCCGATGGCCGAGGGATGTTTCGAGGACGGGGCGGTAGTCGTCGGTGACGAACACCTCGCGCGTGCCCGTGGCGAATCGACCGTCCGTCACGATGGGCCGGTCGGATGCCTGGTACCGGCCGTCGGTCGAGCCGCGCACCTGCAGCGTTCCGTCCGTCGAGAGCAGGTCCTCCGCCGAAGCCGCGGCGCCGACCGGGCTGGCCGTCGCGTTGAACAGCGTGTCCGAGTGCACCGCGGCCACGCTCGGAAGCCGGCGCATCGCGTGGTCGATGGCGGCGGTGAGGAAGCTCGGGTTGACCGAGATCGTCGAGACCTTCGCGCCAGCCACGTAGTCGGTGTACGCGCGGTGGGTCCGGTCCGCGGCGACCAGTGATCCGATGGCGAGCCCGCCCCCGAGCGTGACGATGAGCGCGAGGCCGACGAAGGCCGCGAGCCGCCGCCCGAGCTCGTGTCGCAGGACCATTGCGGCCAACCGCATCCCGGCACTACATCGCAAACTTCAGGTCGCGGCCAGGGCGCGAGCCCCCCTCGAGCGGTGGTGGGGGCACCCGGTCGGTCAGCCGGCTGCCGCCTGGTACGAGGAGACACTGGCGACGTCGCCGTCCTTGGCGAGCCGCGTGAGTGCCGCCTTCTGGCCCTTCACGTACGCGTCGAGGAAGTCGGTCGTGGTCTTCACGACGACGTCGGCGGCCGGTGTGCCTTCACCGTCGAAGGCCCCGCCGTGGTCCTCGCCGAACAGGGTCACGAGGTATTTGGGCGTGAGCGCGAGGCCGAACGCGTCGACGCTCGACTGATAGGGAACCGTCTTGTCGGCGTCACCATGGACGAGAAGGAGAGGGACCGGGATGCCGGTGAAGAAGCTCTTTGCGTCGGAAGCCGCTCCCGTCAACGAGATCACCGCCTTTTCGCGGGTGTCGTGGTCGGCGATGTTGTACGCGGCGGTGAGGGTCGTGATCGCGCCGAGCGACTTTCCGGCCAGCGCCACGCGCTTGCTGTCGATCTTTCCGGCGAGCGGGCCCTTCTTGCCCGCAGCCAACTTCAGGACGCTCGTCAGCACGAAGCGCACGTCGGCGGGCTGCTCCTTGAAGTCGACGAGGCTCGATCCCCCGGGAGCGTCCTTCTGCGAGAGCGGGAAGTTCGGTGCCGCGACCGCGTATCCGGCTGCGACCCAATGCTGGTAGAGGCCTTGGTAGTTGGTCGCGGTGCCGCCGCTGCCGGTGCTGAACACCACCAGCGGCACCTTCCCCTTGGCGCCGACGGGCATCGACACGACGGTGACCAGCGTGCGGCTCGGCGCCCCCGCGTACGAACCGTTCGCGGGCGTCGCGCGGGAGGTGTCGACGAAGGTGAAGGTCGTCTGCTTCATCTTGTAGAGCTTCGGCTTCGATGCCGGTGGCTTTGCCCCAGCCGCGGGAGCCGCGATCAGCAGCCCCACGATCAATGGAAACGCCAGACCGGTGATCGCAAACCGCTTGTGCCGCATCTCGGAACCGCCCCTTTGACGAGAGAGCCGCACCGTATCTCCATCGGGTCCACTGCATCGTCGCCTCGCTGATTCGGCGGAATCGGCCGTTCGCGTGCCCGCCCGGCCTACCGTTTCGGAGCCTTCCGCTGCCCGCGGTTCGGCTCGACCACCGGAGCGAGGAGCCCACCGTGGCCCACGAGATCGAGATGCGGATCCCCACGACCAAGACCGTGATGCACGCCGACGTGGTGTTCGAGATCCGGAGCGACGGCGACAAGCTCGGCGAGCTCCATGTGAGCAAGGGATCGATCGACTGGTACCACCGCAACGCGGTGAAGCCGACGCGTCTGCGCTGGGAGCGGTTCGATCGGGTGATGGAGGACCTGAAGCGGCCCTAGCGATCGGGTTGGGCCGTGATCTGCCTCACGGGATCTGCCTCAGGTGTAGAGCAGGGAGCCCGGCGTGGTGAGGAGCTGCCCCGACTCGAGCCACGTCTTCAGGCCCGAAAGGATCATCGGCCAGCCGCCGTAGAGCTGGTCGTTGGCGCCCTCGCGCAGCACGTGGGTGAGCGTCAGGTGGCAGGAGTCGCCGACGGGCTCGATCTCCCAGGTGACGGTGGTCGCGCCCTCGGCCTTCACGTCGTCGCCCCAGAGGGCGGTCAACGTGTGGACCAACCGCCGCGGCGGATCGGCTTCGAGGACCTCGCCTTCGCCGAGCAGCACGCCGGCCTCCGGCGCTCCCATCTGCAGGCTCGATCCGGGCTTCCAGTCCGACACGACCCCGGCGCCGAAGTTGTACTTGGCCCGGATGCCGGGATCGGTGATCGCGTTCCAGAGCAGCTCGGGCGTGGTGCGGATGTAGATCTCGTAGATCTTCTCCATCGGGTTCTCCAGTCGTTGTTTGAGGTCGCTCAGACCGGCGACCCAGGGTTCTGAGTACTTGCTCACCCACCGGTCGTGGACGAGGCGGATCGGGACCGGGTTGAGGAAATGGAGCTTCTCCCGCCCCCGTTTCCGGGTGACGACGAGGCCCGCCTCTTCGAGCTGCCTGAGGTGCTTCATCACCCCGAATCGGGTCATCTCGAAGTGGCCGGCGAGCTCTCCGAGCGTCTGGCCGTCCTGCCGGTAGAGCTCGTCGAGGAGGCTCCGCCGGGTGGGATCGGCCAGGGCTTTGAAGATCTCGTCCACGTCGGGAAGATACGTGACCAATCAGTCACGTGTCAAGCCCGGCTCCGGACGCGCCGGTGCCGCGCCCGGAGGCGCGGCACCGGCCGGTCTGCGCGGCTGCGGAGGCGTCTTGGGGGGCCGGGACGCCTACGCGTTGCTGGTTGCGGGCTCGTCCGCGAGGTTGTCGCGCAACCACGCGCGGGTCTCGGCGTTGTCCTCGTGTCCGTGCGCCGACACCGCGTGCTGCATGGCGGCGTCGAGAACCTCGGACTCCTCGCCGGTGATGGTGAGGGTGCAGCCGTTCTCGCTCGGGAACTGTCGGCAGTCAGCCATCTTTCGGGCCATCGGGTCCTCCTCTTGTTGGTCGGTCCTGCGTCTCACATCTCCTCGACGCTGCGCACGTCGAGATTTCTGAAGATCAGCGGTCCATCGCAGAGCTCGGCGAGCTGCTTGGCGAAGCCGGCGGTCTCGGGAAGGTCGGAGTTGGACATCGCGTCCTCGAACGACGGGAACTCGACGATCTGGAGATAGGTGTCGGGACGGTCGCGGTCCTGGGTCAGCGTGCCCCGCTGCGCGGTGCGCCGGTCCTCGGTGGCGCTGCGCCAGCCGGCGACGAGCGCCGCCACCTCGTCGACGCGGTTCGTCGTCAGCTCGATGATCTGGATGAAGGGCATTCCCGGGTCCCCTGTCGCCGTGGGCTTTCCGTTGAATCTGCTGGTCGGAGGGGTGAGACTCAATACGTCATCTCGCGTACGGAGCGGGGAGCAAGATGGGTCGGGTCGACGTCGGACGCGTGCTCACGGCCATCGGCGCGGTGAGCGAGGCCACCACCACCGATGAGCTGCTCGACGCCGCGCTGGCGTGTGCCGTCGTCGTCGCGGGCGCGGACAGCGGCGTGATCACCCTCACCGGTCCGGCGGTCCCTCTCGTCCGCTGGTGGCCGGACGACTTCCTCGCCGA
>JAODBH010000150.1 GCA_025463865.1 Actinomycetes bacterium
GACCCCTCCAGACGGTGGCCAAGGAGCACACCGAGGCCGTCGACCGTTGGGGGACGTGGGGCGTCCCCACGTTCTGCCCCGACGACGCCGACGCCGGCGTGTTCATCCGCTTCATGGAGCGGGGCCGCGTCGACGACCTCCACCGCGCGCTCGAGCTCCTCGACTGGGAGCGCATGAACGAGTTCAAGCGGACGCGCGTCCCTCGATGAAACGCCCTCGATGAACCGCCCGCGATGACCGCACCCCGTCGGTGAGCTTCCGGCCCACACCGCCCGTCGAGCGCATGAGCGACTCGGAGAGCGTGATGTGGACGCTCGAGGCCGACCCGGCGCTGCGCTCGGAGCTCGTCTGCGTCACCCTGCTCGACTCGCCGCCCGACGAAGCCCGCCTCCGGGCGAACGTGGGCGCCGCGATCGCCGACATCCCCCGGCTCCGTCAGCGCGTCCTCGCACCACCGCTGCGGATCGCCCCACCGGAGTGGGCGCCCTCCGTCGTAGAGCTCGACTACCACGTGCAGAAGGTGACGCTCCCGGCGCCTGGCGGCTTGCGGGATCTGCTCGACCTCGCCGCGGCCATCGGCGCCACACCCTTCGATCCCGAGCGCCCGCTGTGGCAGTTCTTCGTCGTCCAGGGGTTCCACGGTGACGGCGGCGAAGCCGAAGCCGCCCTGATCGAGAAGCTGCACCACTCGGTGACGGACGGCGTACGCGGACTCCGTCTCTCGCTCCGCCTCGTCGACACGCGGCGCGAGCCGGAGGCCGACCCCGCTCCAGCCGACGAGCGCGTCACCGTCGCCGACGACGCGGTGCCGGAACGCTCACGGGTCGAGGTCACGCGGGACGCGGTCCTGAGCTCGGTCGGCCGCAACCTGCGCCTGGCCGGCGCCGTCGCCGGCGCGGGCGTGGCTCTCGTCCGGCATCCCTCGCGGCTCCCCGGGACCGTCGGCGCCGGCATCGAGGTCGGCGGCTCGATCCGCCGCCAGCTGCTGGTCACCGGTTCGGCCCGGTCGCCGGTCACGACGGCCCGGTCCGCCGCTCGACAATTCGAGGTGCTCACGGTGCCGTTCGCGCCGGCGAAGGAGGCCGCGGCCATCCTGGGCGGGAGTCTGAACGACCTCTACGTCACCGCGGTCGCCCGGGCGCTGGGGCGGTACCACGAGGAGCGCGCCGACGACGAGCACGGCGACCCCGTCGACGAGCTGCGCATGGCCATGCCGGTGAACCTGGTGCAGGGCGAGGACGGCGCGGGAAACCACTTCGCGCCGGCACGCGTGCTGGTGCCGATCCGGCCCGTCGACCCCGCGATCCTCTTCGCCCGGGTCCACCGCGCGCTCGCGCCGCTTCGCGGCGAGTCCGCGCTGCAGCTGACCGACGGACTCGCGGGAATCGCGGGGGTGCTGCCCGCCGCGGTGCTCATCGCCGCGTTCCGGTCCCAGGCCCGCACGATCGACTTCTCCGCGTCGAACCTGCGCGGCAGCCCGGTCCCGCTCTACGTCGCCGGTTCCCGCATCGTGGCGAACTTCGCGTTCGGCCCGCGCAGCGGCAGCCCCCTCAACGTCACGTTGATGTCGTATGCCGGTGAGCTGCAGATCGGGTGCAACGTCGATCCGGCGGCGATCGACGATCCCGGGCAGTTCGTCGCGCTGCTGGCCGAGAGCTTCGACCGCCTGCTCGCGTTCGCGTCGCCTGCCCCGACCGCCTGACCTGCACCGTTACCGCGAACGCGCGAAACGACTCAGTGGCGACGGAGGGTCGGCACCGGAGTCGCGAACACCTCGGCCCACTCCTCCGCACCCGGGTCGCGCCATGCGTCGTGCTCGCATTCCGACACCAGGTCCTGCACGTAGAGGTGCAGCGTCGGCGCGTCGTCGGCGAGCTCGAGGAGCTCCGTGCCCTTGGGCAGCGGCGGCGCGCTCTCGATGATGTCGACGAGCGCGACCACCGCGAGCACGCGCGATTTGCAGTGCGGGCACGCGGAGACGGTCGCTCCCTCGAGATCACCGGTCATCGCGAGCAGTCGCGATGCCTCTTCGTTGTCGTAGATCAGTTGCTCGTCGTCGTCATCGACGATTGCGAGCGCCTCACAAAGCCCGGTCGCCATGGATCGGAGGGTATCCCCGCTCCGGGATCTGCATTACCGGCATATCGGACATTCGCCGCGCCGGGTCGACCCGGTTGGTCACGTTCCGAGGTCGAATCCGCCCATTACGAAGGATCCCGGAATCGGGCCGGTCGTCGTACGGTGGCGGGCATGGAAGCACTCGTCATCACCGAGGACCACCGGCTCGTCGTCGAAGCGCGCCCCACACCCCGGCCGGAGCCGCACGAGGTGCTCGTACGCGTGGCCGGCGCGGGGCTGAATCGCGCCGATCTGTTGCAGCGTATGGGCGCGTACCCACCTCCACCCGGAGCACCCGTCGACATTCCGGGCATGGAGTTCGCCGGCGTCGTCACCGCGCTCGGCGACGCGGCACGCGTCGTCGCGGTCGGTGACGCGGTGTTCGGCATCGTCGGCGGTGGCGCGCAGGCCGAGTACCTGGCGGTGCACGAGCTGCACTGCGCGCCGGTCCCCGCGGGCTACGACCTGGTCACTGCGGGTGGTGTGCCGGAGAACTTCATCACCGCACACGACGCGCTGCGGACCATCGCGGCGGTGCAACCCGGCGAGCGGGTGCTGATCCACGCGGTCGGCTCCGGCGTCGGCACCGCCGCACTCCGTCTCGCGAAGGCCTGGGGCTGCCCCACCGTCGGTACCGCACGCACGCCGGAGAAGCTGGAACGCGCCCGCGAGCTCGGCCTCGACCATGCGGTCCTCGCCGAGCGCGAGCTCGATCCTGAAGCGCTCGCGAAGCGGATCGTCGACGAGGCGGGCCCGTGCGACGTCGTGATCGACCTCGTCGGTGGCGAGTACGTCCGCGCCGACGTCGCTGCCGCCGCGCCCCGTGCGCGCATCGTCCTGATCGGACTGATCGCGGGTTCCCGATCCGGCAACTTCCCGGTCGGGGCCGTGCTGGCGAAACGATTGACGCTCGTCGGCACCACGTTGCGGGGCCGATCGGTGGAGGAGAAGGCTGCAGCCACCGCCGCGTTCACACGCGACGTCGTCCCGTTGCTCGCTGCGGGGACCGTCGCCCCGGTGATCGAGGCGACGTACCCACTGGCAAAGGCCGAGGACGCCTACGCCCGCCTGGCGTCGGATGCCACCTTCGGCAAGATCGTCCTCACGCCGTAGAGGAGCGGCGCCCGACGGCCGTCAGAGGACCGCCATCACAGGGAGATGGACAGGCTGTTCCCGCTGGACGACATCGTGAACGGCACCTGGGTGCTCAGGCCGACGACCCAGGTGACGACGCCCTCGAAGTCACCGGTGAAGACGAGGCCCTGGACCGCCCTCGCGCCAGCCGGGGCGAACGCCTTCGGGCCGTTGTAGGTGGGGGTTCCCCCACCCACGATGTCGGTGGCGGCGGCCGGCTCCATGCGGATCACGAGGTGGGCGTTTCCCGGCACGTTGACCACCGCGCCCGAGCCGTCCTGGGTGATGGGGCCGGTCACGTACTTGGCGGTGGCGCCCGGCGCCGCGGTGCGGAAGGTGAAGGTCACGACGTCGTGACAGCCGTCGCGGTGCGCTTCGACGTTGGTGAGCAGGGCGGGATCGGAAGGCGCGGGAGTCGACTGCGGGTCGGTGGACGCACCCGCAGGCGGCGGGCACGCGACGGTCGTGGTGGTCGTGGGGCCCGACGTGGTCGTCGCACCACCGGTGGTCGTCGTCTCGATCGTGCCGGTGGTCGTGGTGGAAGACCTCGTCGTCGACGTGGAGGCGGTGTCCTTGGACCCGCCACCACACGCGGCGGTGGCGAGGAGGAGCCCGGCGACGAGGACGGCGGCCAGTCGGGTGCGCATCGGGTCATCATCGCCCACCACCCGGTCGGTCCGGAGGCAGCCGGAACCACGCCCGGAACGATCGCGCCGGCCGCCGCTACCATGCGCGCGGTCCGAGGCACCACCCATCCCGCGTGCGGAGGCAACCCATGACCGATCTGGCGGACAACGACGTAGTGATCGTCGAGGCGGCCCGGGCGCCCCTCGGCCGGCGCAACGGCGGCCTCGCGACCGTGCACCCGGTCGACCTGCTCGCCGAGGTGATCAAGGCGACCGTCGACCGTTCCGGCATCGATCCGGCCGAGGTCGGCCAGGTCGTCGCCGGCTGCGTCTCCCAGACGGGTGAGCAGACGTTCGACATCGCGCGCGGCGCCTGGCTCACCGCCGGGTTCCCGATCGGCGTCGCAGGCTCGACCGTCGACGCGCAGTGCGGTTCGTCGCAACAGGCCACGAACCTCGGCGCCGCGCTCGTCAAGGCGGGTGTCGTCGACGTCGCGCTCGGCTGCGGCGTGGAGTCGATGAGCCGGATCCCGCTCGGCACCGCGGTGAAGCAGGGTCCCGGCCGGCCCATCACGCGCAGCTATCCCTTCGAGGTCGCCTCCCAGTTCGAGGGAGCCGAGCGGATCGCCGACCAGTGGGGCGTCACCCGCGAAGACTGCGACCGCTTCGGGCTCCAGTCCCAGCAGCGGGCGCAGAACGCCTGGGCCAACGGCTACTTCGACCGCGAGGTCATCGGGATCGACGCGCCCGACGTCGACGAGGAGGGCAAGCCCACCGGCTCCACGCACCGGGTCACCCGTGACGAAGGGCTCCGCGAGACCTCCCTCGAGGCGCTCGCCAAGCTGAAGCCGGTGGCACGCGAGAACGGCGTCCACACCGCGGGCACGTCGTCGCAGATCACCGACGGCGCGGCCGCGGTCCTGATGATGACCGCGGCGAAGGCGAAGGCGCTGGGCGTCACGCCGCGCGCCCGAATCGTCGACCAGTGCCTCGTCGGCGTCGACCCGGTCCTCATGCTCACCGGCCCGATGGACGCCACCAAGCTGCTGCTCGAGCGCAACCATCTCGACATCGCCGACATCGACACGGTGGAGATCAACGAGGCCTTCGCGTCGGTGGTTCTCGCCTGGGAGCGCGAGGTCAAGGCCGACATGGACCGCACCAACCCGAACGGGGGTGCCATCGCGATCGGCCACCCCGTCGGTGCCACCGGAGCCCGCCTCGTCGTCACCGCCCTGCACGAGCTCGAGCGGATCCAGGGTCGCTACGCCCTGATCACGATGTGCTGCGGCGGCGGTCTCGGCACCGGCACCCTCATCGAACGCATCTGACGCCGAGTCCGGGTTCGGCGCTTGGAGCCGGGGTCCTCGACGATCCGGGCGCGGTACCGTTCAGCTGTGTCCCTTCCAACCCATGCGCCCACGCTCGCCGAGCGTCTGGGCTACGAGCCCGACGCCAAGCTCCTCATCGTCCACTGCGATGACCTCGGGTCCACTCGCGCCGCGAACGTCGGCACGTACGAGGCGATCCGGACGGGCAGCGCGACCACGGGCTCGATCATGGTTCCGGCGCCCTGGGCCCGCGACGCCGCGGCCGGCTACCGCGGCGAGGACATGGGCGTGCACCTGACCCTGCTCTCCGAGTGGGAGACGTACCGCTGGGGCCCGATCAGCCACGCGCCGAGCCTGTTCGACGGCGACGGAGGGTTCCCGCGGACGACCGAGGACCTCTGGGAGCACGCCGACCTCGACGAGGTGCGGCGCGAGTGCCGCGCCCAGATCGAGCGGGCGATCATGTGGGGCTTCGACGTCAGCCACCTCGACAGCCACCTCTGGGGCCTCCTGCTGCGGCCCGAGTTCTTCGACGTGTGGCTCGACCTCGCGGTCGAGTTCGCGCTGCCGATGCGCCTCGCCGACGGCGCGGCCGAGCGCAACGCGGGGTTCCCGTTCCGCAAGCTCGCGGCCGAGGAGGGCATCGTCTCCGCCGACCACTACGTGCTCTGCAACCTCGGTGCCCGCCGCTCGATCGAGCGCGCGCTCTTCGACCTGCAGCCGGGCGTCACCGACGTCTACCTCTCCCCCGCGGTCGATACCGACGAGCTCCGGTCGAGCTGCACCGACTGGGCGATCCGGGTCGAGGACTACGAGTACGTCTGCCACGACGCGTCGCTCCCCGATCTCATCGAGCGGGTCGGTGCGACCCCGATCGGGTACCGCGAGCTGCGCGACCTGCAGCGCGCCGGGGAATGACGGTCGGCTCCGACATCACCCCCGACCAGCTCGCGGCACTCTGCGCGTCGGCGATGCCCGACGAAGGCCTCACCGCCGGCGAGCTGCTCCACGTCTGCTGGGGCGACGACCGGGTGCTCCTCGGTGACGAGCGCGGCGCGGTCGGCGTGAGCGTGCGGCGCTTCGGCGAGTTCGTGGCTACGTGGATGCTGCTGCTCGTCGTGCATCCCGACGAGCAGCGCCACGGCCGGGCCCGGGCGCTGATCGCCGCGGCAGAGCAGTGGGCCCGCGAGCAGGGATCGCGCCGGATGCTCGTGGGCGGTGCCGTGCCCTGGTACCTGTGGCCCGGCGTCGACGCGTTCGCGACCCCGGCGCTCGCGTGCTTCGAGGCCGCGGGCTACGACATCTGCGGCGACGGCCTCAACATGGCCCTCGCATCCGGCTACACGCACGCGACGCCGGCCGGGGTGGTGCTGGAGCACGAGACCGGCGACGGCGCCGGCACGATCGAGCTCTGTCGCCGCGTGTGGCCGCACTGGGAGGACGAGGCCGCGCGTGCGATCGAGCTCGGGACCTGCATCGCCGCCCGCAACGCCGACGGCGGGACCGTCGGCTTCGGGTGTCACGGCGTCTGCCGCCGCGGATGGATCGGGCCGATGGGCACCGACCCCGACCAGCAGCACGGCGGCGTGGGCAGTGCGCTCCTCGCGGCGCTCGTGGCCGACATCCGGGCCGACGGCCTCGACCGGGCCCAGATCTCGTGGGTCGGGCCGGTCGGCTTCTACGCGTCGGCCGGCGCGGTCGTGAGCCGCTCCTTCCGCCTGTTCCAGCGCAACCTCTAGACGGCGCAGGTTGACGGGGGCTACTCGGTGAGGGCCGCGATCGCGTGTTGGGCGGCGACGCCGGGCGGTGACGCCAGGAGCTCGAGGTAGCGGAGGACGGTGCGGTTGTCGCCCGCGGTCTTGAGCTGGCCCTGCATGTAGAGGACGCTCGGGTCGGCGTCGCCGCGCTGGACATCCCGAGCCTGGTCGTACGGAAGCGTGAGCGTGATGTCGGCCGCGGGGTCGGTCCCTGCCACCGCATCGGTGGCCCGGCCGTCGGCGAACGTGAGCGTGTAGGCCCCGTCGCCGTCGGGCGCCTTCGGGATCACCCACTGGACCCGGAAGTCGAAGCCGGGTGAGGGCGCCACGTCGGCCCAAGCGGCGGCCGAGCCCCGCAACCAGTCGTCGCTCGGAAAGATCACCGCAGCCCCGCGAACAGATCGTCCTCGTAGCCGTCGGCCGGCCGCTGATCGGGCACGAGCGAACGCACCAACGAGTACTCCTCCCACGGCCAGACGTCGCGCACGACCTCGTCGGGAAGCTGCATCCAGAAGCCGTTGGGGTCGACCTGGGTACGGTGGGCGAGGAGCGCCTCGCGCCGTTGCCGCAGGTAGTTGCCGACGTCGACCTTGGTCGTCACCTTGTCGTCGTAGGAGCCGAAGTCGTCACGTTCGAACCAGCGGGCGAACGGGTTCTCCTGGCCGAGCTTCTCGTGCGCGGCGCCGAGGGCCTCGACCCGGTGCCGGCTCCAACCGGTCTCGTAGAGCTTCTGCGGCTGCCAGGCCGGACCGGCCTCGGGATACCGGTCGGGATCGCCGGCCGCGTCGAACGCCGGCCCGGTGATCTCGTGAACCCTGAGGTGGTCGGGGTGCGGGTACCCGCGCTCGTCGTTGTACGTGATGATCACCTGCGGCCGCTCGGCCCGGATGATCCTCACCAGCCGGCCGACGGCCTCGTCGAACGGCGCGTTCGCGAAGTTGTCGGGCCGGGCGTTGGTCTCGGTGTCGGGCATGCCCGAGTCGTGGTAGCCGAGCATGTCGACGACGTCGTAGCCGAGGATGCGAGCGCTCTCGGCGAGCTCCTCCATGCGGATCTCGGCCAGGTGCTCGACGACCTCGGGCCGGTCCATCGCGGGATTGAGGACCTCGCCGGCCTCGCCCCCGGTGCAGCACACGAGGACGGTGTGGACGCCTTCGTCGTGGTAGCGGGCGGTCACGCCCGCGCCCTTCGACGCCTCGTCGTCGGGATGCGCGTGCACCTGCAGGAGTCCGAGGGGTTCAGGCATGGCGCATCACGCTACCAAGCGACATCGAGCCGCCGACGACGGGCCGGGCGGCCGCGGAGTGGCTCAGCCGTTCCGCGGCACCTCGCTCCAGGGCAGCTCGCGCGACGGGTCCGGCTCCTTGGGCAGGCCGAGCACACGCTCACCGAGGATGTTGCGCATGATGTTGGACGTGCCCCCCTCGATGGAGTTGGCCTGCGCGCGGAGGAAGCCCCGGGCGATCGCGAAGTTGTCGTCGGCCTCGGTGCGCATCGAGCTCCCGGCGTCGACACCGTGGAGCCCGCGGCCCTCCCAGGCCACGCCGCTCGCGCCCTCGAGGTCGACCGCGAGCTTCTGCAGCCGCTGGTTGAACTCGGCCTGCTGGAGCTTGGTGATCGAACCTTCGGGGCCGGGCTCGGCGCCGCTCTTGCGCCGGGCGGCCGCGCGCTGGTTGGTGATGCGGATGAGCCGGCTCTCGATGTAGGCCTGGGCGAGCCGCTGCCGCGCCAGGGCGTCGGCCACGGGCCTGTGGCGCTCGATGAGCTTCTGCAGCGTGCCGCCGCCGATCGTCTCGCCGCCGACCGAGCCCGCGCCGGAGAGGGACACCCGCTCGTTCATGAGCGTGGTCACCGACACGCGCCAGCCGTCGCCGACCTCGCCGACGCGCATCGAGTCGGGGACGCGGGCGTTGTCCATGAACACTTCGTTGAACTCGGACTCGCCGGTGATCTGCACCAGCGGGCGGATGGTCACGCCCGGCGACCGCATGTCGAGGATGAAGTAGGAGAGGCCGCGGTGCTTGGGCAGCTCCGGGTTGGTCCGGGCGACGAGCATCCCCCACTTCGCCAGGTGCGCGAACGTGGTCCAGACCTTCTGGCCGTTGACGATCCACTCGTCGCCGTCGCGCACCGCGCGCGTCGCGAGCCCGGCGACGTCGGAGCCTGCGCCCGGCTCGCTGAAGAGCTGGCACCAGATCTCCTGGTTGGTCGCCATCGGGCGCAACAGCCGGTGCTTCTGCTCCTCGGTGCCCCACTGGAGCAACGTGGGGCCGCCCATGCCGATTCCGATGATGTTGGAAGGACGCGGCACGCGGTAGTGGGTGAGCACCTCGTTCACGGCCTTGGCCTCGGCCGTCGTGAGCGAGAGCCCGGCCCCGTATTCGGCCGGCCACGTGGGCGTCGCGTAGCCGGACTCACCGAAGCGCACGCACCAATCGGCGTAGTCGAGCGCGCCGCGCAGCTCCGTGTACTTGGCGTCGTCGCCCGCGTCGACCGCTTCCATCCATCCCGGCGGCAGCTCCCGCGCGAGCCACGCGCGGGTCTGCTCCTTCAGCTGCTCCGCGCTCGGCGCGGCTGCGGCGACGGCCATGGCGCTCCTCCCGGACCTCGATTCCGACCGCGGCGGGTTCGGCCCGCGGCGAACCGGCCGATGCTAGCGCCCGACTTGACCGCACGGTCAGTTGCGCCGTGACCGCCGTTCGCAAGCGCGCGCTCAGTAACCTGAACGGGTCTTGCCTCCCGACCCGCCGTCCCGCACCACGGGGACGCCCCGCCTGAACTTCGGTTTCCTCCGCTCGTCGCGGCCGCGCGACGACCTGGACCCGCCGCGCCCGAACGGCACGGGCTCCGGCGAGGGCCGGACGCCGCGACGATGGATCGAGACCGCGGGCTACGTCGGCCTCGGCGTCCTGGGCGTGCTGCTGCTCCTGGTGGCGGGGACGCTGGTGGAACGCGTGTCGCACCGGGGCTCGGTCTACAGCGGCGTCGCCGTCCCGCACACCGACGTCGCCGGGAAGCCATCCGGGGAGGCCCGCGCGGCGATCCAGGCCACCGCCAACCGCCTCGCGACCGAGCCGATCCGGGCCCGCGCCGGCTCCGGCGCGCACGCGATCGCGCTCACCGTCGACCCGGCGGTCATCGGCTACTCGGTGGACGTCGACGCGACCTTGAAGGCGGCGCGCAGGGACGGCCGCAGCCGCAATCCGCTCGACCAGATCGGTGGCTTCCTGCTCCGACGGGTGCGCGACGACGACGTCCCGCTCGTATCCACGTGGGACGCGCACAAGGTCGGCAACGTCGCGGCGGCGTGGTCGCAGCAGGCATCGACGGGCGTTGCCAACGGGAACATCCACATCGAGGGCACCACGGTGACGGCCGTGGCGCCGTCCTCGGGTCGGGGCATCACCGAAGCCGCGGTCCGGGCCGCGATCGTGCGCGCGTTGCGCGACGGCGACCGCGGGACCATCACGCTGCCCATCGGTCCGGTCCGGCCGGAGGTCGACCGAGCCGCGGTCGGGCGCGCCGTGCTCGCAGCCCGCGCGATTCTCTCCGCGCCGACCGAGGTCGTCGTGGGGACCGCCACGCTGGTCATCTCGCCCGAGCAGCTGGCGCCCGCGCTCGTCGCGAACCCGATGCGCAAGGGCCTGGTGATCTCGGTCGACGGCACGAAGCTCCGGACGTCGCTCGGCCCCGCGATCACGCCGTACGAGGTTGCGGCGAAGGACGCCGACTGGGCGGTGGCGGCCGACAACAAGGTCACCGTGACTCCCGAGGTCGTGGGCCAGGGACTCGACCTCGACGCCGTGGGACGCGACATCGCCGCCGGCTCGCACCACGTGACCGGCGCGCTGCTGCCGATCCCGCCCGCCCGCACGACCGCCTGGGCCGAGAAGCAGCACATCACCGCGCTCGTCGGGTCGTTCACGACCAATCACGCCTGCTGTCAGACCCGCGTGCAGAACATCCACCACGCAGCCGACCTCGTGAACGGCACGGTCGTCGAAGCGGGGCAGACCTTCTCGCTCAACGACAAGCTCGGCCCGCGCACCGCGGAGTCCGGCTACCTCAAGGCGCCGGTGTTCGCCGAGGGCGAGGGATTCTTCGACGACTTCGGCGGTGGCATCAGCCAGTTCACGACGACCCTCTTCAACGCAGAGTTCATCTCGGGCTACAAGGACGTCAGCCACACGCCGCACTCGATCTACATCACCCGCTACCCCGAGGGCCGTGAGGCGACGATCAACTACGGCTCCATCGACCTCAAGTTCCAGAACGACACCGCCTCCGGGCTGCTCATCCGTACGAGCTACACGAACACGTCCATCACGGTCTCGATCTACGGCGACATGGGCGGCCGCACCGTCAAGCTCACCGGTCCCAACGAGATCGACAAGAAGCCGCCGGGCACCAAGTGCACCGATGACCCCACCCTGCCGACCGGCACCGAGAAGGTGACCACGCCCGGATACCCGGAGATCCACGTCGAAAACTTCCGCGACATCACCCAGCCGGGGGTCCCCGACCGCCACGAGCGCTACACCTGGCATTACCAGAACGTCGACACCGCGGCCCAATGCGGCACGGGACCTCCGCTCGCCCCGGGAACCCCGCTGCCGAAGGGGCTGATCCCGTCGACCGCTCCGCCCGCGACCACTGCGCCCGGGGCCACCACCGCGCCGCCGGCTCCCGCCGCGACCACCGCCCCTGCGAACTGAATCCTCGCGATCGATCGCGCCTTCCGACGGACCGCGTCGTTGCGACGGATCGACCCTTTCCGTCCCACGGAGACCGTTCGCCGACCCGGGTCCGTCACGCAGCGCACCCGCAGGCGCAGCTCCGCCAGGATTTCGAGGGCACGATTCGGATAATCGCCCCAATATCACCGGCCGATACCCACGCGATCGGGACAGGTGGGCACGGTCTCGTCACGGAGAGTGCTCAAGGGGTGCCCGGAACGGTCCGAAGTCTCTGGCATGCCCAGAAGCACGAAGATCCGGCACCGCGCGCTCTCCGCGCTCACGGCGGGTCTCCTCGGCGCGTCGATGCTCGTCGCGACCGGCGCCACTCCCGCGCAGGCAGGCAACGCGGTGGCCTTCGGGTCGGCTCCGACCCCCCTGGCCAAGCCCGTGGTGGGCATGGCGGCCACCCAGAGCGGCAACGGCTACTGGCTCGTCGCGTCCGACGGCGGCATTTTCACCTTCGGCGACGCCCCCTTCAAAGGATCGGCCGGCAACATCCCCCTCGTGAAGCCGATCGTTGGCATGAGCAAGACGCCCAGCGGCAACGGCTACTGGCTCGTCGCGTCCGACGGC
>JAODBH010000213.1 GCA_025463865.1 Actinomycetes bacterium
ACCACCTCCACGTCGTACTGCTGCTCCAACGCCTCCAGGCCGTCCCACAGCCGAACCCCGCGGCCGAGCAGGATCGGCACCTGCACGACGTGCAGGTGGTCGACGAGACCTGCGGCGAGGAACGCGCGCATCATCGTCGGGCCCCCGCCGATGCGGACGTCCTGACCGGCGGCTGCGTCTCGCGCCACCTCGAGTGCATCCGCTGGCGCGGCGTCGAGGAAGTGGAACGTCGTACCGCCCTCCATCTCCAGTGACGGGCGCGGACGGTGGGTCAGGACGTACGTCGGCGTGTGGAACGGCGGGTTCTCGCCCCACCACCCGCGCCACTCCGGGTCGTCCTGCCAGCCCGGAGGGCCGAACTTGCCCGCGCCCATGATCTCCGCACCGATCCCGGGTGCGTTCCGTTCGGCCATCGCGTCATCGAAACCCTCGGTGCCGCCCGGCTCGCCGAGGACTTCGCGGTGGGCGAACCGAGTGGCGAACATCCACTCGTGGAGCCGATGCCCGGCGTGGCCGAACGGCGTCTCGAGGGCCTGCCCCTCGCCGGTGGCGAACCCGTCGAGCGAGATCGAGAAGTTGTGGATCCGGACGCGCGACATGGCGGCTCCTTCGGGTGGTCGTGGTCGGTCAGATCGGTTGACCTGTCCCGCGGCGAGATCTCATCGGCGTGGGATCAGGCGCAAAGGTGCGGCATAGCGTGCAATGGTGACTGGCGGGAAGACAACGGTTCTCACGAGGCTGACGATGCGAAGTGGGTAAGGGCGTACCGGCCGCGGCCCGGGCATTGGCGATCCTCGACTTCCTCGCCGCGCATCCTACGGACTCGTTTTCGCTGTCGGAGCTGGCGAAAGAGCTCGGCATAGGTTCGGGATCGGCGCACGCGCTGCTCGGTGCGATGACCCAGGCTGGCTACCTGGTCCGGCATCCGTCGCACAAGACCTTTCGACTTGGTCCGTCGGCAATCGCGGTCGGGCACGCCGCCTTGGAGAGTCATCCGGTAATCGAGGTGGCTCGTGACGAGATGCGTCGGATCGCGGATGAGCTCGATCTGGAGTGTCTTGCGGCGGCACCGCTCGGAGACGAGCTCGTCATGGTGGCGCGTGTCGGCGGCTCACACGCGGGGCGGACGTTGAGTCGGGTCGGTGACCGCCTGCCGTTGATTCCGCCGCTCGGGACGATGTACGTCGCCTGGGCCGGCGACGACGTTGTTGCGGCGTGGCTTTCCCGCGGAGATGCGTCCGAACCTCCCGAGCGCATCACCGGATACTTACGAGCGCTCGAGTCGGCGCGAGCTCTCGGGTATTCAGTCGGCGTCGTGGTCGGCGACACCGTGACTGCGGTCCAACCCGTTTCCGGCGACCCAAAACGCCTCGACCTCGATCCTGATCTGACGTACGAGATCGCGTACGTCGCGGCTTCGGTGTTCGATCCGCGACAGGAGGTGGCCCTCGTGATCAACCTCGACGGTTTCACGCAACCGCTCGACCTTGGCTCGATCGTGGCGATCGGTCAGCGCCTTCTCGACGCCGCGAGGGTCATCACCCGGGGAATCCACGGGCGGCTGCCCGAAGGCTTGGTCCCCCGTCGCTCGCCGGCGGTTGACAAGGTCTGAACATCAGCGCACTATTCGCTCTGTCGAAAACTATTTCGTATGAGCGAGGTTCATGGTGCGGCTCGAAACGAGCTTTCAGGTACGCCCGATGTCCGGAAACATCGGAGCCGAGGTGTTCGGGATCGATATCCGGGACGTCAGCGACGAGGTAGTTGCGGAACTACGTGAAGCGTGGCTGGAGCACCTTGTCCTGATCCTTGTCGGGCAGGAGGAGGCTGATCCGTCGGACCTGGGAGCGTTCGCCCGACGATTCGGCGAGCCTTACCGTCACATCTTGTTCCCCGACACGGCGGATCCGGTCCATGCGATCAACGTGCCGGCTGGCGGGTTCTGGCACTCGGACGTGACGTTCGCCGAGGAGCCTCCGATCGCGACGATGCTCCACGCTCGCCGTCTCCCGGCAAAGGGCGGCGACACGATGTGGGCGAACATGTATCTGGCCTACGAGACGCTCTCGTTCGCCATGCAGAAGTTTGTCGCCGGTCTCACCGCACGTCATGACTTCGACCACTTCTATCGGTACCCGATGGGCGACTCCCTTGAGACCGACCAGTTCGTCCTGGACCAGAAGCGGCTGTTCCCCCTGCCCGCTCACCCAGTCGTCCGGAGGCATCCGGAGACTGGGCGCGAGGCGCTCTATGTGAATGAGTCGTTCACAACTCGGATCGAGGAACTCAGCCCGTCCGAAAGCGACGCGATCCTCGAGCTGCTGAACGCACATTCGACGCGACCCGAGTTGACGTGCCGTCATCGCTGGTCGGTGGGGGATCTGGCGTTCTGGGACAACCGGTGCACGATGCATTACCCGATCGACGACTGGGCTGGCAGCTTCGCCACCCCCGGTCAGTCGTCGCGACAGATGAATCGCGTCACGATCCAAGCAGAGCGGCCCGTAGCCGACTGACCCGGCTGAGGGTCGCAGCAAGATCGAGTGAGCGTTGGCGCGCCGTCGGCAAAACGTAGGCGCGACCGTTGTTTGTCAATGGGGGAGCTCGATGAACGTCAAGGTTGTTGCAGTGCTGGCCGCGGTCGCGTTGCTTGCAGCGGGTTACACCGGCTCGAAGGCGGACGCGGCAGTGCGGACACCGAGAGCCGAAGGCACCACGTCCGCTCCGAAGACCAGTACGACGACCGGCGTGACGGCTACGGAGATCAAGGTGTCGGCGCTCGGTTACAAACCGTTCTACGGCGACTCGCTGATCGGGGCCCAAGCGCGCTTCAAGCGGGAAAACGACGCCGGGGGTGTGAACGGCCGCAAGATCGTCCTCACCGACTTCAACGACGACAACCAAACTGCCGCCTCGGACGTGACCGTAGCGAGAAAAGTCGTGGAGCAAGACAAACCCTTCGCCATCGTGCCGGTCATGACCGCGGCGTTCAGCGCGGCCGACTACCTCAACCAGAAGCACGTCCCGTTCCTAGGATGGGGAATCACCCCCGACTGGTGCAACAAGAACGCCGGCTTCTCGATCACCGCGTGTCCCTCGGCCGTCATCAACCCGAGCGTGAGTGATTTCGTCCCGGTCGTCAGAAACGTCTTCCCGGACGGCGTGGCCAAAGGCAAGGCAATCGCGCTCATCGGCGCGGACGGCGACTCGGCCAAGATCGCGCTCCAAGGCTTCGCCGACAACTGGCTCTACAACGGGGCGCGTGTCGTCTACAAGAACAACGCGATCCCGCTACCGCCGATCGTCGTCTCCGACTACACCCCCTACGCCCAACACATCATGGCGACGAACGGCGGCAAGGGTCCGGACCTCGTCATGGCCGTCTCATCGGTGACCGACGGCATCGGTATCGCGAAGAAGCTTCGAGAAATTGGATACACGAAGCAGATACTCGAGTTCAGCCTCTACGACCCGCGCATCGCGTCCCAGTCGAAAAACATCTACAACGAGATCAGCTTCGCCCCCTGGCAGCAGACATCCGGTGCCCCCGTGGCCCAGATGATCAAAGACGTTGACGCGATCAACCCGACCGCTCCCAAGGGCCTCGCGCTTGAAGCCGGTTACTGGTCCGCCGATCTCTTCATTCAGCTGCTCAAGAAGACGGGCAAGAACCTCACTCAAGAACGATTCCTCCAAGTTGCGAACCACAATTTCACCTACGACAACGGCGGCGGATCGCCACCGCTGGCGTTCCCACGCAGCCATACCGAAGGCAGCACCGCGATCGCCGTCGTCTTCGGAACCGGGACCACATACACCATCACCGCACCCCTTACCCCGATGCGACAGATACCGAAGCGAGCCTTCCAGCGCCAACTCAAGCGGCGGGCTGGCAAGTAGCTCTCGGAGAAGGTCCCAACAGTGTGTGCAGCTGTTCAGCAAGGCCGGGTTCGACTCTTGCGTTGTGCGGCCAGTTTGGGGACCAGTTGCTGACCGCCTGGTCGGCGCTTTTTCACCCGACGAGGAGTAGCGCGACTGCCACGGCCGGGATCCTCAGATGCTGACCTGTCGTCCCTCCGGCACGAGGTCCGGAAGACGTACGCCGCACTCGACAGGGTCGGGACCAGAGTCGCTACTCGACGTTCACATGTTCGAACGCGGAATGATCTCCAGCTAGTACCTGCGTCTCCCTGCCGTTGGGCCACACGCGCCGTTTTGGAGGAATCCGTTTCGAACCCACACGGCAGGGATATCTCCGGTACGCGGACGGACCTCGTTGCTTCGTGATCCTGGCAGGCTTGAAGGAGGCGCCGATGCGAGCGATGGTCTATCGCGGGCCGTACAAGGTTCGGGTCGAAGAGAAGGACGTGCCGCGGGTCGAGCACCCGAACGACGCGATCGTGCGCGTGACCAGAGCGGCGATCTGCGGTTCAGATCTGCACCTGTACCACGGGATGATGCCGGACACGCGGGTGGGCATGACGTTCGGGCACGAGTTCATCGGGGTGGTGGAGAGCGTTGGACCCTCGGTGCAGAGCCTCGGTCCGGGGGACCGCGTGATGGTGCCGTTCAACGTCTTCTGCGGGTCGTGCTTCTTCTGCGCAAGGGGCATGTACTCCAACTGCCACAACGTGAATCCGAACGCCACGGCGGTTGGCGGGATCTACGGCTACTCGCACACCTGCGGCGGCTACGACGGCGGGCAATCAGAGTTCGTCCGGGTGCCCTTCGCCGATGTCGGCCCGAGTCTCATCCCCGAGTGGATGGACGACGACGATGCGGTCCTGCTGACGGATGCACTCGCGACCGGGTACTTCGGCGCCCAGCTCGGTGACATCGTCGAGGGTGACGTCGTCGTCGTGTTCGGAGCGGGCCCGGTCGGGCTCTTCGCCGCCAAGTCGGCCTGGTTGATGGGGGCCGGCCGGGTCATTGTCATCGACCACCTTGAATATCGGCTCGAGAAAGCGCGCACGTTCGCTCACGCCGAGACGTACAACTTCACCGAGTACGACGACATCGTCGTGCATATGAAGAAGATCACCGAGCACCTCGGCGCCGATGTCGCCATCGACGCAGTGGGCGCCGAGGCGGATGGCAACCTCCTCCAGCACCTCACCTCCGCGAAGCTCAAGATGCAGGGCGGATCGCCGGTTGCCTTGAACTGGGCGATCGACTCGGTGCGCAAGGGCGGGACGATCTCGGTGATGGGCGCGTACGGGCCCATGTTCAGCGCGGTGAAGTTCGGCGACGCCTTCAACAAAGGCCTGACGCTGAACATGAACCAATGCCCGGTGAAGAGGCAGTGGCCGAGGTTGTTCGAGCACGTCCGGAACGGTTACCTCAAGCCGAGCGACATCGTCACTCACCGCATCCCGCTGGAGCACATAGCGGAGGGCTACCACATCTTCTCGTCGAAGCTCGACGGTTGCATCAAGCCGCTTGTGGTCCCGAACGCCGCATGATGACGAGGACCAACCCATGACCTATACACCCGAGAAGCCGAGCATTGCCGAAGCCAGCGACCGGTTGCGCGAACGCATACCGGGTTGGGGGGTCGACCTCGATCCGAGTGACCGGCCCTCGGTACCACGGATGCAATTCGACCCGAGTCTCAGCGGCGCGCACTGGGAGTTTCCCGAGCGTCAACCCGAGTTGTGGCCACGCGAGCGATCGCTCGAACATAAGTTCCTCACCCCCGTCTTCGGTACGTCGTGCCCACCACGGGGCGTCTCCGGCGTGTTGCGACGGCACGCGTACAAGCGATACAGCGAGGCGCGCGCAGCCCATTGGTTGTTGCTCCTCGTCGCCGACCGCGTCGACGCGCTGGAAAGCCACGTCCGCTCGTTCGCAACTCTTCGTCCGGACAACCCGATCACCGAGACCGGCGTGCTGAGCGAGTTCTCGCACCACCCGGTCAGCTCACGGTATGGCGTCAAACGCGCCGATCTCGTGCATCAGCCTCTCGACCCGATCATCGTGCTCGCGCCATGGGTGGCGGCCGGGTTTGCGACGTACAGAAGCTTCAAACTTTTCCGGCGTGCAGTGACGAAGCGGTCCGCTCAAGCCTGAGACTTCGATGGCTGTTCGCTCTGAGTCCAGGACTGGTCTCGCGTCGGTCAGGGAACGCGGATTCGTCGGCGCGACGGCGAGGATGTCGAGATCGAGGGCCGTGGGGCGTACTCCGCGGAGGTATGCCTCGATTTCCAGCACGTTGGCCGTTCCGCCCAGGGCGAAGTACCGGAACCACAAGTCGGTGAATGTGATCCCGAGCTGTTGTCGGGCCTGCCCGAGTTCGAGCTCTGACTCGTCCACGGCTCCGCCTTGCTGGTCTGGCGCGTTCGGGCGGGTCGATTCGAGGATCGATTCGGCGTAGGCGAGGACGTCGGTCTGTGCGGGTGCACCTGAACGAAGGAAGGCCCCCACCGAAGTGGGGGCCTGCCCTGCGGCGATGTGGAGCGGGTGACGAGAATCGAACTCGCGTTCTCAGCTTGGGAAGCTGATGTTCTGCCTCTGAACTACACCCGCGCGGGGAATCCCCGGAGCGAGGATCGTACCGGCCGCCGCGCCGGCCGGGTCAATGCGGTCGCGGGTCCTAGAGTCGGCGCATGGCGCTGCGCATCTTCACCGAGCCCCAGCAAGGGGCCACCTACGACCAACTCCTGACATTTGCGCGCACGTCGGAGGAGTGCGGATTCAGCGCGTTCTTCCGCTCGGATCACTACCTGCGCATGGGGACACCGGGACCGCCGGCGCGCACCGACGCGATGGTCACGCTCGCCGGTCTCGCCCGTGACACCAGCACGATCCGGCTCGGCACACTCGTCACCCCGGTGACGTTCCGGCCCGTCGGCTCCCTGCCGATCCTCGTCGCGCAGATCGACCACATGAGTGTCGGCCGCCTCGAGATCGGGCTCGGCGCCGGCTGGTTCGACGCGGAGCACGAGGCGTTCGGCCTCCCGTACCCAGACATCGCGGGAAGGTACGACCTGCTGGAAGACCAGCTCGGCATCATGCACGGCGCGTGGAAGTCGCCCGCGGGCGCCGAGTTCGCGTTCACCGGCAAGACCTGCTCCGTGCAATTCGATGCCGACGCGGTCCGACCACGGCAGCAGCCGCATCCGCCGATCGTCCTCGGCGGGCAGGGCCACACGCGCTCGGCGCGGCTCGCGGCCACATACGCCGACGAGTACAACGTCTCGTTCGCGCCCGTCGACAATGTGCGCGAGGTCCACGACCGGGTTCGCAGCGCATGTGAGCGCGCCGGACGCGACCCTTCGGAGCTCTCGTACTCGTCCGGCCAGACCATCTGCTGTGGAAGCAACGACGAGGAAGTGGCGCGCCGTGCCGCGGCGATCGGGCGGGAGGTCGACGAGCTTCGGAAGAACGGGCTGGCCGGGACGCCGGCCGAGATCCTCGAGAAGCTGGCAACCTTCGCCGACACCGGCGTCGACCGCTTCTATCTGCAGGTCCTCGACCTGGACGACCTCGATCACCTCCGGCTGATCGCCGAGGAGATCCTGCCGTACGCCGCCGGGCGCTGATCCGGTCTCAGCCCGCGTCGGGCGGCGCCGGATCCTTCAGCTCGATCAGGATCTCGCGATAGCGGATGGTGCCGATGTTGACGGCGTCCTCCACGCCGCCGCGCTCCACGAAGTGCACGCTCCCCGGGCTGACGTCGGCCTCGAAGCGACCCTGGTACTTCGACGTGGGCGACCCGCCGTCGGCCGCAACCCGGTCGCCTTCGATGATCACGGTCATGTAGTCGAGGTCGTGGCGGTGCATGCCGGAGGACTCGCCCGGGTCCAGGGTCATCTCCCAGATCTTGACCCGGTCGTTCTCCACGAGCAGCTTCTGTCCCAACGGGATCGCGAGCGGATCGTTCACCGGTCCTCCCTCTCCTTCGTCGAACGCGCGCCTGATCCTGTCAGCCCCGCACCAGCGGGCCAACCGCCTCCGCGTCTCGGACGCGCGACCGTGCGTCGGAACCGTCTCCGCCGGTAGTGTCCGCGGTCGTGATCCTCTCCGACGTGACCATCCGCGAGGAGCTCGCCTCCGGCCGCATCCTCATCGAGCCGCTCGACGAGCGCGACATCCAGCCGTCGTCGGTGGATCTGCGGGTCGACAACCTGTTCCGGGTCTTCCGAAACGACACGACGCCGTTCATCGACCCTCGCGAGAACCAGGAAGACCTCACCGAGCTGGTGGAGGTCAAGCCCGACGGCGCGTTCATCCTGCACCCGGGGGAGTTCGTCCTCGGCAGCACGCTGGAGCGGGTCAAGCTCCCGAACAACCTGGTAGCCCGGCTCGAGGGCAAGAGCTCGCTCGGCCGGCTCGGTCTGCTGATCCACAGCACCGCGGGATTCGTCGACGCCGGTTGGGACGGGCACCTGACGTTGGAGCTCAGCAACGTGGCGAACCTGCCGATCGCGCTCTACCCCGGGATGAAGATCGGCCAGCTCAGCTTCCTGGTCATGACCACCGATGCCGCGAACCCGTACGGCAGCGCCAAGACCGGCAGCAAGTACCAGGGCCAACGCGGCCCGACGCCGAGCCGCAGCTACCTGAACTTCAACCTGCCCGATCGGCAGGACTGACCCGGGGGTCAGATCCCGGGTTCGAAGTCGATCGCGCTCGTCGGCAGCTGGACCGCCTCGCTCTCGAGTGACTCGAGCAGCATCTCGGCGATGTCCTGGACGATGACGTCCTCGCGGCCTTCGCCCTTCACGCCGTCGTCCATCATCACCCAGCAGAACGGGCACGCCACGGCCACGCGTGACGCACCGGTTCCGAGCGCCTCCTGGGCGCGCTCGGTGTTGACGTTCTTGCCGATCCGCTCCTCCATCCACATGCGCGCGCCACCGGCACCGCAGCACATGCCCTTGGTGCCGTTGCGGGGCATCTCGACGAGGTCGATGCCGGCCAGGGAGCCGACGACGTTGCGCGGCGCGAGGTAGACGTCGTTGTGGCGGCCGAGGTAGCAGGAGTCGTGATAGGTGACGCGCTCCTCGAGCGTGGCGCCGGCCATGTCGAGGCGCCCGGAGTCGATCAGCTCCATGAGGAACTGCGAGTGGTGCACGACCTCGTAGTTGCCCTCGAGCTGGGGGTACTCGTTCTTGAGCGTGTTGAAGCAGTGCGGGCACTGGGTGATGATCTTCTTCACGCCCATGCCGTCGAGCGTCGCGATGTTCTGCGTCGCGAGCATCTGGAAGATGTACTCGTTGCCCGAGCGGCGCGCGGGGTCGCCGGTGCAGAGCTCGCTCGGGCCGAGGATCGCGAAGTCGATGTCGGCGCGCTGCAGGAGCTTCGCGACCGCGCGTGACGCCTTCTTGTTGCGGTCGTCGAAGCTTCCGGCGCAGCCGACCCAGTAGAGGTACTCGTGGTCGAACGCGGCCGCCGGATCGATGATCTCGACGCCGTCGAGCGTCGCGGCCCAGTCGCCGCGCTCGCCCTGGTTCAGTCCATAGACGTTGTTCGAGTTCTCCATCGCCCGGTAGGTGTTGCCGAGCTCCGTGGGGAAGTCGGACTCCATGAGCGACAGGTACCGGCGCATGTCGAGGATCTTGTCGAGGATCTCGATGTTGACCGGGCAGATCTCGTCGCACGCCTTTCACGTCGTGCACGCCCAGATCTCGGTGCTCGTGATGCGCTCGAAGACTTTGTCCGCGGTGATCGTGATGCCGGGCGCGTCGCCGACGGGCGGCGACACGACGGGGTCGCCGGTCGCGGCCATGACCTCGCCGACCTTTAGGACGATCTCGCGCGGGTCGAGCGGCTTGCCCGTCGCGTGAGCGGGGCACACCGAGGTGCAGCGGCCGCAAACGGTGCAGGCGTCGGTGTCGAAGAGCTGCTTCCAGGTGAAGTCCTCGACGGTCGCCGCGCCGAACGTCTCCAGCTCCGTCTCCATCAGGTTCGGCATGGGCTTCATCGCGCCCTTGGGCCGGTCCTTGTCACTCAGGTACATGTTCATCGGCGACGTGATCATGTGCCGGAGCTTGGTCGTGGGCAGCACGATCAGGAACGCGAGGAACGCGGCGAAGTGGGTGACCCAGAGCCAGGTGTGGAGCGTCTGCAGCTGGCCGGTGCGCCATCCGCCGACGACGGCCGAGAGCGTGTAGCCGACGAACGACCACTTCTCGAAACCAGGCCGCCCGATGCTCGCGATGCGTACCGCTTCGACGAAGAAGCCGGTGACGCCGATCACGAGGAACATTCCGAGGATCACCGCATCCTCGGGCTTGGTCTTGATGCGGATGCGATACGGCCGTTGGACGTAGCGGCGGGCGATGGCCCAGAGGATGCCCACGACGAAGATCAGGCCGAACAGGTCGGAGACCGCGGAGTAGCCCTGGTACACGCCGCCGTGCAGGAACTTCCACGAGCCCGGGAGCTGGTGGTCGATCTCGAGCACGACCGTCGCGATGAACAGCACGATGAACCCGAAGTAGATCATCGAGTGCATGACGCCGGCCGCGGGATCGCGGAGCAGCGTCTGCATCCAGACCCCGGCCCGGAAGTCCTCGATCCGACGCTTGGCGTTGCGCTTCGTGGTGCGACGATCGTCCTTCGCGCCCCGCTCGTAGTTCCGCACGCGCTGGGCGATCAGCCACGCGCAGATGAACAGCATCGTCGCCACGGTGGCGTAGAAGGCCACGACGATCGGCTTGGGGACCTCACCGAAGACCTCGCGCGCGATTCGCGGCGCCGGCTTCTCCTCCCAACCCGTGATCTCGGGCGCGATTCCCGAGGCGAGGGTGCCGGCGGCGACGAGCGCGCCAACGACCAGGACGAGCTGATGCGGCTTGGGGAGCGGTGGCCTACGCACCTCGGGCCTTTCGGGAATCGGTCACGGAAAGTGCCGAACGCTACCGCGCAGTCGCGTCCGAAGGCCGCGTCGGCGGAACGGACCCTCGGGCCCTCCAGGAGGCGCTCCAGGGGAGCTGGGTGCGCTACTGGACGCTGTGCGCGTCCGACTCGCGCAAGCGGTCGGCCAGGGCGGCGAGCAGCTTGCGCGCAAAGCCCGGCACGTCGTCGATGATGCCGGCGAACTCGCGGTTGCCGAGGACGAAGAGCTCCATCGGCGTGTCGGCGGTGACCGTCGCGTTGCGAGGCGCTTTGCTCAGGAGCGCCAGCTCGCCGAAGCTGCCGCCGGCTCCGATCTTGGCGACCTCCTTGCCGTCGCGGGTGACCGTCGCCGTGCCGTCGACGACGGCGAAGAACTCGTGGCCGGTCTCGCCCTGGCGGACGATCTCCTTCCCCGCGGGGACCGAGATGTCCTCGGCGCGGCGGGCGATGAGCTGCAGGTCCTTCTTCGAGAGTGCGCTGAAGAGGGGAACGGTGGCCAGGTGGTCCAGAAACGCGTCCTGTCGAGGCATGGCGGGAATCTAACGCCCGGGTGGCGAATTGTCCCGGGTCCTCCCGGAGGTCCCGGCAAGCTCGGGACGAAAAACCTGGATTCCCGGGAATCTCGCGCCGTGAGGCAAAGTTGACAGCGTCACGCTCAAGCTTTCGGACAACGATCCGATAGGCAGGGGCAGCGGTCCCGCCCGACGGGCGGAGCCGAACCTTCAAGATCCGAAGACATCACGGAGGCACGTCTCATGTCCAAGGCCGTCGGCATTGACCTCGGCACCACCAACTCGGTCGTCTCGGTGCTCGAGGGAGGCGAGCCCGTCGTGATCCCCAACGCGGAGGGCGCCCGCACCACCCCTTCGGTCGTGGCCTTCTCCAAGACCGGCGAGGTGCTGGTCGGCGAGGTCGCGAAGCGCCAGGCGATCACCAACCCCGATCGCACCATCCGCTCGGTCAAGCGCCACATGGGCCAGAGCTGGACGATCGACATCGACGGCAAGAAGTACAACGCCCAGGAGATCTCCGCCCGCGTGCTCCAGAAGCTGAAGCGGGACGCGGAGGCGTACCTCGGTGACACCGTCACCCAGGCCGTCATCACCGTCCCGGCCTACTTCGGCGACGCCGAGCGCCAGGCCACCACGGAGGCCGGCCACATCGCCGGGCTCGAGGTGCTCCGCATCATCAACGAGCCGACCGCGGCGGCGCTCGCCTATGGCCTCGACAAGGACAACGACCAGACGATCCTCGTCTTCGACCTCGGTGGCGGCACGTTCGACGTGTCGGTGCTCGAGATCGGTGAGGGCGTGTTCGAGGTCAAGAGCACCGCGGGGAACACCCACCTCGGCGGCGACGACTGGGACCAGCGCGTCATCGACTGGATGGTCTCGGAGTTCAAGAACGCCCACGGCGTGGACCTGAGCGCGGACAAGATGGCTACCCAGCGCCTGAAGGAGGCGGCGGAGAAGGCCAAGGTCGAGCTGTCGTCCCTCATGGAGACCTCGATCAACCTGCCGTTCATCACCGCGACGGCCGACGGCCCGCTCCACCTGGAGCTCACCCTCTCCCGGGCCAAGTTCCAGGAGATCAGCGCCGATCTCCTCGCGGCCTGCAAGGGCCCGTTCGAGCAGGCGATCAAGGACGCCGGGCTCACCAAGGCCCAGATCGAGCGGGTCGTGCTCGTGGGTGGTTCCACCCGCATGCCGGCCGTCGTCGACCTGGTCAAGGAGCTCACGGGAGAGGACCCGCAGAAGGGTGTCAACCCCGACGAGGCGGTCGCGATCGGTGCGGCGATCCAGGCCGGTGTGCTGAAGGGCGACGTCAAGGACATCCTGCTCCTGGACGTGACGCCCCTCTCGCTGGGCATCGAGACCAAGGGTCAGATCATGACCAAGCTCATCGAGCGCAACACGACCATCCCGACCAAGCGCTCCGAGGTGTTCACCACCGCGGACGACAACCAGCCGAGCGTGGAGATCCACGTCCTGCAGGGTGAGTCGGAGATGGCGTACCGCAACAAGACGCTCGGCAAGTTCCAGCTGGTCGGTCTGCCACCGGCACCGCGTGGCGTGCCGCAGGTCGAGGTCACGTTCGACATCGACGCCAACGGCATCGTGCACGTCTCGGCGAAGGACCTTGCCACCGGCAAGGAGCAGTTCATGACGATCACCGGCGGCACCGCCCTCCCGAAGGACGAGATCGACCGGATGATGAAGGACGCCGAGGCTCACGCCGAAGAGGACAAGCAGCGCCGCGAGGAGGTCGAGTACCGCAACATCGCGGACACCCACGTCTTCCAGACCGAGACGCTGCTCAAGGAGCAGGGCGACAACGTCCAGCCCGCCGAGCGGGAGCAGATCGAGGGCGCCCTCAGGGAGCTCCGGGATGCTCTGGCCGGTACCGACCTCGACGCGGTGAAGGCCGCCGACGAGAAGCTGATGGCTGCGAGCCAGGAGTTCTCCCGCCGGCTCTACGCCCAGGCCCAGAACCAGCCCAGCGGCGATGCCGGTGCGAGCTCGGAGCAGGCACCCTCGGATGACGAGGTCGCCGACGCCGAGATCGTGGACGACGCCGACGAGGCGAAGGGCGCCTGACGATGAGTGAGATGGACGAGGGGGTCGGCTCCGCGCCGACCCCCGAGGACCTCGACGCCATCGCCGAGTTCGAGTCGCAGCTCGAGGACGAGATCGATCCCGTCGCCGACATCCGCAAGGAGCGCGACGAGTACCTCGATCAGGCCCGGCGGGTGCAGGCCGAGTTCGAGAACTACCGCAAGCGCGTCCTGCGCGAGCAGACGGTGTTGGTCGAGCGTGCCGGCGAGGCGCTGGTCGAGTCGCTGTTGCCGGTGCTCGACAACTTCGAGCTGACGTTGGCGAACATCGACGGGGCGGAGCCCACGATCCGCAAGGGGATCGAGCTGATCTTCGCCGACTTCGTCACGGTGCTCGAGCGGTCGGGCCTCCAGCGCATCGACGCGCTCGGGCACGCGTTCGACCCCAACGAGCACGAAGCGGTCCTGCAGGAGGAGGGCGAGGGCGGCGAGCCCGTCGTCAGCGACGTCCTGCGCTCCGGCTACCGGCTCAAGGGCCGGGTGCTCCGTCCAGCGATGGTGAAGGTCACCCGGTAACGGGCCGACCATCGACACCCACGACGGCACCGGGTCCACCGACACGATCCGGCAACACCATCACCTGACCCTGACGACGGCGAGGCAGTAGAGCGGGATGGCACCACAGCGCGAGTGGTTCGACAAGGACTACTACAAGGTTCTCGGCGTGCCGACGACGGCGTCCGAGAAGGACATCACGCGCGCCTACCGCAAGCTGGCCAAGGAGCATCACCCGGATGCGAATCCGGGGAACGCCGCGGCGGAGGAGCGCTTCAAGGAGATCTCCACCGCCTACGACGTGCTCGACGACGCGGCCAAGCGCAAGGAGTACGACGAGGTCCGTCAGATGGTCGCGACGGGCGGGGGACGGAGCAGCGGCGCACCCGGACCCGGTGGCTTCGGCTTCCAGCCGCCGGGAGCTGGGGGCGGGTTCCGCTTCGACACCGACGACGCCGGCGGCATCGGCGACCTCTTGGGCGGCCTGTTCAACCGTGGTGGCGCGGGAGGCCGCCGGGGTCGGCCCAGCGCTGCGAGCCCGCGGCGCGGCGACGACCTCGAGACCGAGCTGCACCTCGACTTCGTCGACGCCGCGCACGGTGTCACCACCACGGTCCGCTTCACCGCCGACGCAGTGTGCTCGGTGTGCCACGGCAACGGGGCCCGGCCCGGGACCGCGCCGACCACGTGCCCCACGTGCGGCGGCAGTGGTCAGATCGCCAACGACCAGGGGATGTTCTCGTTCTCCCAGGTGTGCCCGCAGTGCGCCGGCCGCGGTCAGATCATCGAGGACCCGTGCCCGCAGTGTCACGGCAGCGGTGTGGAGAAGCGGGCGCGTGAGGTGAAGGTCCGGATCCCGGCCGGCGTCGACGACGGCCAGCGGATCCGGGTGAAGGGCCGCGGCGCCGCCGGCGCGAACGGCGGTCCGTCGGGCGACCTCTACGTCATCGTCCACGTCAATCCGCACCGCATCTTCGGCCGCAAGGGCAAGGACCTCACGGTGAAGGTGCCGGTGACATTCGTCGAGGCCGCGCTCGGTGCCGAGGTGAAGGTGCCGACGCTCGACAGCTCGGTGACCCTCAAGGTGCAACCCGGTACGCAGCCGGGGAAGACCGTGCGCGTGCGCGGCCGCGGCATCGTCCCGCCCAAGGGCGCCGCGGGCGATCTGCTCGTGTCGTTCGACGTCGCCGTGCCCGAGAAGCTCGACGCCGCCCAGCGCGCTGCGGTCGAGGCCTTGGCCCCGGTGTTCACCACCAACCCCCGCGCCCACCTGGACGCGGACATACCGGTCGGAGGCGACGATGGAGCGTGACGATCGCGCCCTCTATGTCATCTCGGTTGCGGCGGAGCTCGCCGGGGTCCACCCGCAGACGCTCCGGATCTACGAGCGCAAGGGGCTGATCGAGCCCCAGCGCACGGAAGGCCGTAGCCGGCGCTATTCCGAGCGCGACATCGAGCTGCTGCGGCGCATCCAGGCGCTCACCAACGCGGGAGTGTCGCTCGCCGGGGTCCACAAGGTGCTGGAGCTCGAGCACGAGCTCTCGGCCGCTCAGGCGCGGATCGACGCGCTGCAGCGGCAGGTCGAGCAGTCGCAGTCGGAGGCCGCGGAGATGGTCGCAGGCGTCCACCGGAGCTACCGGCGGGCGCTCGTGCCGATGCCGTCGCGCACCGTCGTCTCGCTCCGTCGCGGCCGCTGAACCCGGCCGGGCCAGGACGGCGCGCACAGGTCCGCAGCCCGGTCATCACCTAGGTTCTTCCGATGCCCAGGCCGTTGCCAGGTCCATGATCCGACCCATCCGAGTGCTGGTGACGGTGACCGCGCTCGTGCTCGTGGTCGCCGCCTGCTCCGGCGGCTCGTCGTCGAAGGACGCCTCCGGCCGCCGGACCACGACCACCACGGCGGGGAATGGGACGTCGGCGACGACCGCGGGCCCGGGTTCGACGACCGCAGGCGATCCGTCGGCAACGACGACCACCGCGGCGCAGGCCGTGAAGTGCAAAGCGGGCCTGGGCTCCCTCGGAGGCGTGCAGACCCGCACGTTCTGCGGCTCGGCGACCGCGACCGTCACCGTCGGCACCACGCCGCTGTTCTTCCACGGAGGCCGGTGCGACACCGGCCCTGGATACCTGACGGTGAACATCGGAACGGTGGCCCTCGGCGCGCTCGCCGACCCGGCCCAGAAGCCCACGTACTTCGGCCTGGTGGCGGGCGACCTCTCGAAGGCCCCCGGCTCGGCCGCGGCGGCCGACCCGAAGAACCCGCCGATCACCGGGGATGGCGCCTACCCCGGGCAGCCGATCGTCACGGGCAACCAGGGGGCGAACGCGATCGTGCTCAAGACCGTCGCGCTCACGCTGAGCGCGGGTCAGAAGAAGGGCACGTTCTCCGGGACCGCGCTGGACGGACAGGCCGTGACGGGGAGCTTCGCCTGCGGCTGAGCTGCCCATCGCACGGCCCGCGCTCAGGGACTACCCTTTCTCCCACGTGACCCTCGGTACTTACCCGGTGGCCCGCGTCCCGCGAGCGCCCCTTCACCGATTGGTGTCATCCACCCGAAACTTGAGGGCCTTGGAGCGCGCGTGCCTGGAACCGTGATCATCGGCACCCAATGGGGTGACGAAGGCAAAGGTCGGTTCACCGACTACCTCGCCAAGGAGAGCGACCTCGTGGTCCGCTTCCAGGGCGGCCACAACGCCGGCCACACGATCATCGTGGACGGCCAGACGTTTGCCCTCCAGCTGGTCCCGAGCGGCGTGCTGTACCCGCACGTGACGCCGATCATCGGCAACGGCGTGGTCGTCGACCCCGCGGTCCTCCTCGCCGAGCTCGACATGCTCGAGTCGAAGGGCGTGGACACCAGCCGGCTCAAGCTCTCCGGGAACGCGCACCTGATCATGCCGTACCACCAGGAGCTCGACCGGATGACCGAGCGCTACCTCGGACGCAACAAGCTCGGGACGACCAAACGCGGCATCGGCCCGGCTTACGCCGACAAGGCGCTGCGGGTCGGCATCCGGGTCCAGGACCTCCTCGACCCGAAGATCTTCCGGGAGAAGCTCGACCTCGCGTTGCGCGAGAAGAACGGGGTGCTGGCGAAGGTCTACAACCGCCTTCCCCTCTCGGGCGACGAGATCGCCGAGACCTACCTCGCGATGCTCCCCCGGCTCGAGCCGATGATCAGCGACACCGTCTTCCTGGTGCACGAGGCGCTGGAGCAGGACCGGCCCGTGCTGTTCGAAGGCGCGCAGGCGACGTACCTCGACCTGGACCACGGCACCTATCCGTTCGTCACGTCGAGCAACCCGATCGCGGGTGGTGTGTGCACCGGCGCCGGCGTCGGGCCGCGGGCGATCAACCGGATCATCGGCGTCACGAAGGCCTACACGACGCGTGTCGGCGCCGGTCCCTTCCCGACCGAGCTCGCCGAGGACGACCCCATCTCCGACCTCATCGTCGAGCGCGGCCATGAGTTCGGCACCAACACCGGCCGTCGTCGCCGCCCCGGTTGGCTCGACCTCGTGATGCTCCGTCACGCGGTCCGGCTCAACACCTGCACCGAGGTCGCGATCACCAAGCTCGACGTGCTCGCTCCGCTCGAGAAGCTCAAGGTGTGCGTCGCCTACGAAGGCGAGGACGGCACGCGCTACGAGCACGTGCCGTACCACCAGTCGGTGCTGCACAAGGTGCGTCCGGTGTTCGAGACGCTCCCGGGCTGGAGCGGCGAGCTCGACCGCAACGTCGACAAGCTCGAGGACCTCCCGACCCCGGCGCAGGACTACGTCCGCTTCGTCGAGGATTACATCGGCGTGCCCATCAGCTTCGTGTCCGTCGGTCCCGCGCGCGAGCAGTGCGTCGTGATGCCGCGGGCAGCGTGATCGCCCGCACCGCCGGATCGATCTGACGTGCGGATCCTCGTTCTGGGGTCAGGGGGCCGCGAGCACGCGCTCGCGTGGGCGTTCGCGCGCTCGCCCGACGTCGACGAAGTGGTCTGCGCGCCGGGAAATCCGGGCATGGCCACCCTCGGCCGCTGCGTTCCGGTCGACGTCACCGATCCCCACGCCGTCGCGCAGCTCGTCGACGATCTCGACGCCGATCTCACCGTTGTCGGGGCGGAGGTGCCGCTCGTCGCGGGTGTCGTCGACGCGATCGAGGCGCGAGGGCGACTCGCGTTCGGGCCCCGCGCGGCCGCCGCGCACCTCGAGGGCTCGAAGGCGTGGATGAAAGAGGTGCTGGCCGCGGCGGGCGTTCCCACCGCAGGACATGCCGCCTTCGGTGCCGGTGACGAGGAGCAGGCGTTGGCCTACCTCGAGACGCTGTCCGGCCTCTACGTCGTGAAGACCGACGGCCTCGCGGCCGGCAAGGGCGTCGTGGTCACCGATTCCCTCGCCGATGCCCGCGCCGCGGTGCGCGAATACCTGAGCGGCGCCGCGTTCGGCGACGCGGGGCGGCGACTTGTGATCGAGGAGGGGCTGACGGGCCCAGAGGTGTCGCTGCTCGTGCTCTGCGACGGTGGGGAAGGCGCGGTTCCGCTCGCCCCCGCGCAGGATTTCAAGCGCATCGGTGACGGCGACACCGGCCCGAACACCGGAGGTATGGGCGCGTACTCGCCGGTCCCGGTCGCGCCCGAGGCAATGGTGCAGGAGCTGATGCGCACGGCGGTCACCCCCACGCTCGCCGAGCTGGGTCGTCGCGGGGTCGAGTACCGCGGGATCCTCTACGCAGGGCTGATGCTCACGCCCGACGGGCCGAAGGTGATCGAGTACAACGTGCGCTTCGGCGACCCTGAGTGCGAGGTCGTCGTGCCCCGCCTCACGAGCGATCTCGCCGTGCACTGTCTGGAAGCGGCACGCGGCCGGCTCGAGTCCCCGGTCCGGTTCTCCGACGCCGCGTGCGTCACGGTGGTCCTGGCCTCCGAGGGCTATCCGGCCTCGCCCCGCTCGGGTGACGTCATCACCGGTGTCGAAGCCGCCGAGGCCCACGACGGGGTGCTGGTGTTCCACGCGGGCACCAAGCGCGACGACGACGGCGCGCTGCGCACGGCAGGAGGCCGGGTGCTCAACGTCACCGCGGTCGGGTCGACGGTCGCCGACGCTCGCGATCGTGCGTACGCCGCCTGCGCTGAGATCTCCTGGCCCGGCATGCAATACCGCCGCGACATCGCGGCGTCCGCCTGATGGGCCCCTTCCTGAACGGAGCGTTGCAATGATCCCCCGGTACTCACTGCCCGAGATCGCGGAGCTCTTCGCCGACGAGGCCCGGTACGGAACCTGGCTCGAGGTCGAGCTTCTGGCGGTGGAGGCGTGGGCGTCGATCGGGCGGATCCCGCAGGCAGCCGCGCACAACGTCCGCGAGCGGGCGGGGTTCGACATCGCCGAGATCGAGGCGCGCGAGCTCGTGACCGAGCACGACGTCGCCGCGTTCGTCGACGTCGTCCAGGAGCGCATCGGGCAACCCGACGGCAGCTGGGTGCACTACGGCCTCACGTCGAGCGACGTCGTCGATACCGCGCTGTCCGTCACCCTCACCCGGGCTGCCGACACGCTCCTCGGAGCCGCGGCCGAGCTCGAGGCCGCGATCACCGCCCGCGCCCACGAACACCGCGACACCCCGATGGTCGGTCGCACCCACGGCATCCACGCCGAACCCACCACGTTCGGGGCCAAGCTCGCCCTGTGGGCACTGCAGGTCCGCCGGGACCGCAACCGTCTCGCCCGGGCCCGGAGCGCGGTGGCGGTGGGCAAGCTCTCCGGGGCAGTCGGCACCTACAGCAATGTCGACCCCCGGGTGGAGGCCTACGTGTGCGAACGCCTGGGCCTCCGGCCCGTTCCCGCCACGCAGGTCATCGCCCGCGACCGGCACGCCGAGCTGCTCTACGCGTGCGCGAGCGTCGCCGCGAGCGTCGAGGCGTTCGCGCTCGAGATCCGCCACCTGCAGCGAACGGAGGTCGGTGAGGCGGCCGAGCCGTTCCGCACCGGTGCGCAGAAGGGCTCGAGCGCGATGCCCCACAAGCGCAACCCGGTGAAGAGCGAGCAGCTGACCGGCCTCGCCCGCATCGTCCGCTCGAACCTCCAGGCCGGCCTCGAGGACGTGACGCTGTGGCACGAGCGCGACATCTCCCACTCGTCCGTCGAGCGGGTGATCCTTCCTGACAGCACCATGCTGGCGTTCTATCTGCTCAAGAAGCTCACCTCGATCGTGAACGGCCTCCAGGTCTTCCCCGACCGCATGCTCGAGAACCTCGACCGCTCCTACGGCCTGGTGTTCAGCCAGCCGGTCCTCCTCGCGCTCGTCGGTGCGGGTCTCAGCCGGGACGACGCGTATCGCATCGTGCAACGCGCCGCGTCGACGACGTGGGAGCAACGGCGACCGTTCATCGACGTGCTGCGCGAAGACGCCGCAGTCACCGACGCGCTGCCGGCCGAGGAGCTTGCAGCCTGTTTCGACATCAAGACCGCGCTCGCCGAGTCGGGTCGCGTCTTCGACGTGCTCGACGCGCTGCCGGCCGACCTGCAGCGGGTGGAGTCGCAGCCGTGACCGCGCTTCCGCACCTCTACACCGGAAAGGTTCGCGACCTCTACGACGCGGGAGACGGACTCCTGCTGATGGTCGCGTCCGATCGGGTTTCGGCGTTCGACGTGGTCATGCAGGAGCCGATCCCCGACAAGGGCCGCGTCCTCACGGGCATCTCCGCGTTCTGGTTCGCGCGCACCGAGGGCATCATCGCCAACCACGTGGTGTCGTTCGATCCGGCCGACTTCCCGGCGGGCGCGGCCGAGCTGGGTGAGCTCGCCGGGCGGGCCATGCTCGTGCGCGCCACCGAGCCGGTGCGGATGGAATGCATCGTCCGCGGGTTCCTCTTCGGCTCCGCATGGCGGGAGTACTGCGCCGACGGCACGGTCAACGGCGCCCCGATGCCTGCGGGCATGGTCGAGGCCGAACGGCTGCCGGAGCCGATCTTCACCCCCAGCACGAAGGCCGAGGCCGGGCACGACCTGCCGTTGACCCGGGCCGAGGGCGTCGAGCTCGTCGGGCGGGACCTCTACGAGCGGCTCGAGCGCGACGCGATCGAGCTCTACCGCGCGGGCGTGGAGTACGCATCCGCGCAGGGCATCGTGCTCGCCGACACCAAGCTCGAGTTCGGCCTCCTCGACGGCGAGGTGGTCCTCATCGACGAGCTGCTGACCCCCGACTCCTCCCGCTACTGGCCGGCCGACGCCTACGAGCCCGGGCACACGCCGCCGAGCTTCGACAAGCAGTACCTGCGCGAGTACCTCGAGACCACCGGGTGGGATCACACGCCGCCACCGCCCGCGCTTCCGGCCGCGGTGATCGACGGCATCCGCAGCCGTTACGTCGAGGCGTACGAGCGCCTGACCGAACGGTCGTTCGGCGATTGGTACGGCGGGTCCCGGTAGGATCGGCGCATGGAGTTCTCGGTCCGCGTCGACGTCACCCACCGCCCGGGGATCCTTGATCCACAGGGTGCGCAGATCGAACGCTCGCTGCCTGCGCTCGGCTACCGCAACGTCGGCCAGGTGAGCGTGGGCAAGACCATCCGGCTCGTCATCGAGGCCGAGAGCGAGACCGCGGCCCGGGCCGAGCTCGACGAGATGTGCCGCCGTCTCCTCGCCAACCCCGTGATCGAGGCGTACGCCATCGAGCTCGAGGAGCACGTCAGCGCATGAGCGCCCGCGTCGGGGTGGTGCTCTTCCCGGGTACGAACTGCGAGCTCGACGTGAGTTGGGCCGTCGAGCAGCTCGGCGGGACGGCACGCATCGTGTGGCACACCGAGACGTCGCTCGACGATCTGGACGCGGTGGTGATCCCGGGTGGCTTCGCACACGGTGACTATCTGCGCACCGGTGCGATCGCCAAGCTCTCGCCGGTGATGGACGCGGTCCGGCGGATGGCTGCCGCGGGAGGCCCGGTCGTCGGCATCTGCAACGGCTTCCAGATCCTGACCGAGGCCGGCCTGCTCCCGGGGGCCCTGCAGAAGAACGCCGGCCTCACGTTCCGCTGCGAAACCGTGGGCGTGCGGGTGGAGAGCAGCGATTCGGCGCTCACCAGCGGTGCCGAGGCGGGTCGCGTGCTGCAGCTGCCGATCAACCACTTCGAAGGCAACTACGT
>JAODBH010000226.1 GCA_025463865.1 Actinomycetes bacterium
GGCCCGGTGGCGTCGCCCTGCAGCGACCGCCGGAAGACGTCGTAGTCGTAGCGCCGGATCGGGTCCGACAGGACCTCGTGTGCCGCGTTCACCCGAGCGAAGCGGACGGCAGCGGTGGGGTCGTCGGGGCGCAGATCGGGATGCAGCTGCTTGGCGAGCGCGCGGTACCGGCTGCTCACCTCGTCGAAGCCGGCGTCGGCCGAGACGCCCAGCTCCGCGTAGTAGTCCACGGTCCGCCACTCGCTCGGATATCGGCTGGCCACGCTGCTCCTCGGTCCCGGAATCGGCACCAGAGTAGACATGGAAGTCGGCCCATCCCGCCCGCGCGCGTCGACCGGCGCGTCCACCGGTTGGCTCGACCGGGTCGTGAGGGCTCCGGGCCCATCCTCCTGGAAGGGCAATCCGTGGAGACCGACCGACGGCGCGGGCTCGAAAACCCGTCCCGCGGGGCGCTCTGCCGGGCTCAGTTTCAGACGAACGCCGCTTCGCCCATGAGGATCGACCCGTAGGCGCGGTGATAGATCACGGCCGTGGTCGCCCGTCCGATGAGGGGACCGTCCACGATGCGGACCCGGACCGTTCCCGGGTAGAAGAGGTGCACCTGCTGCTCGGAGCCCACGAGCGGATGGGCGATCCAGTCGTCCGAATCGACGTTGTCGATGTCGATCTCCGCGAACTCGTGGACGACGTCGGAACGAACCCGCTTGAGGAGCACGGTGACGGTCACGGCACGACCGGAACGAGCCGGTCCAGCTCGACGAGCGCCAGCACGCGACGTACCGACGGCTGTGGTGACCGGAGCACCATCTCGACGCCGGAGAGCTCGGCGACGGCATATGCCGAGACGATCGCCCCGATCGCGGCGCAGTCGATGAACTCGACCGCGGCGAGGTCGACCACGACCCGGTTGGCGGCCGTGATCGCGTCGGCGAGTCGCCGGCGGATGTCGTCGCGGCTCGACAGGTCGAGCTCTCCCCACAGGCGGACGACCCGCTCGATGACGAGGCCCGAGGCACTCGCAGCTTTGGGGTGAGCGTCGAGCACCTGCGGGTCCCCGTGGACCTGACATTCCCCGGTCATGTGCCTGCGCCTCGCTCGTCGTCTCCGACGGCAGAGAGTTGGCGGCTGACTGGTTAACCGTCGGCCGATCGTGGCCACCGTTTCCCATCCCGTCAAGACCGACGACGCGTAGTTCTCCGACCGAGGTGGTCGAGCCGCTACGTTCGGCGCTGATGCCGACATCCGACCACGCGAGCCGCGCGGTCAGATCAGACGCACGCCGGCGATGATGCGGTCGATCAACGCCGAGCCTGTGGGGTCGTTGGTCGAGCTCACGGTGACCACGGCGCTGGCACCACCCCGAGCGATGAACAGCTGACCTTCGTGCGCGGTGATCGTGGTGCCGTCGGCGGCCTTGATGGGGAGGAGGGCGTCGGTCCGGTACGCGGTCTTGCCGTTGATCTTCATCGCCTTGGCGCCGACGAACGTACCGCCGGCACTCGTGTACGCCTGCTGCACCTGGTTCGTGAAGTCGGCCAGCGTCGGCAGCGTTCCACCCCCGACGGACTGCACGTTGATGTTGCTGGCGAAGGTGGTCGCGGTCGGGTCGATGGCGAAGAACTTGAACTGCGAGAGATCCGTGTTGGACAGCACCGCGGCCAGCTTCGGGTTCTTCGTCGCGAGGGATTTGACGATCCGGTCGATCCCGCTCTTGGTCAGGGGAGCGACCGTCCATCCGCGCGGGTACTTCACCGAGATCTTCGCGGCCTTGATCCGCGCCGTCTTCGTCGACGACGTGCTCGCCGCGGTCGTGGCTCCCGAAGCCATCGGGGCCGCCACGGTCGCCGCCATCGCGACCATCACCGCAACGGCAACCTGCCGGACTCGCCGCATCGACTCGCTCCTCTGCATCGGGACGTGGGGCAGGGTCGAAACCGTAGTGGCTGCCGGCGGACGTTCTGACGTGGGCATGCCGAGGACCACGAGTTGGCGAATGGGCTCGACGTCGGCGACGCATGAGCTCAGAGCGGTAGGTCCATACCGCTGGCGATGTTGAGCACCGCGGCGTAGGTCAGATAGATCAGCCAGAGGCCGGTGCCCAGGTGGAAGAACCCGAGCGCACGCTCCCCGAGCTCGCTCAGCACCGAGGGCTCCAACCGTGTGGTCGGCGAGGCTACGGCGGGCTCGATCGACGCGGCGCGCGGCGGGCGGAGGAAGAGGCTGGCGAAGAAGTCGCTGACGTACACGAGGGTCAAACCGATGAACAGGCCGCCGACCGGGTTGTCGTGGGCTCGGAAGAAGACCACGATCCCCAGCACGGAAAGGAAGATGAACGACACCGACATGAACGCATTGGGTCGTGGGTCGCCGCCGAGCACGCGCGCCAAGCCCAACGCCAACCAGTGCACGCCATAGGCCGTGAACGCCAGCGCGGTCATGTAGAGCGTCTTGGAGCGGAAGGAGTTGAACCAGGTGAGGCCCACGAACAGGTAGATGCCCGTGAGCAGTTGCATGACGCCGGGCATGAAGACGCCCCAGATGCCGGTGGTCAAGTCGACCGCACGGGTGCGACCCGGAAGTCGGAACAGCTCCTCCGGCCCGTAGATCAGATAGCCGGTGGCAAGGCCGAAGAAGCCGACAGCCAGCGGCGCGAACGACGACTGCGGAAAGCTCACGGTCTCGGCGAGTACAGGCGCGAATGCGTACACGTGTGCCTCCTTCAGAGGCGCTTGCGACGGGCCATCGGTCGAGATCGGTCTCAGGGGCCGGACGGCGCGACTCGCGCCGCTGAACGCGCGATCGGATCCTCGAGGCGACCGAGGAGATCGAGGTGCTCGCTGGCCCAACCGACTGCGACGGCCGCCACCATCAGTGCGTGATTACCCGTTACCGCGGTCTCGCGAACGCCTTCCAGCACCGCTCGAGGCAGCGCGTCCACGGTGTCGGCCGGGACCGGCGGTGCTGCGCCGGCTGCGACGTTGGTCCCGAGTGCGGCATACCAGGCTCGCACCCGGTCGACGTCACCCCGCAGGTTGCTCGCCGGAGGGCGCTCGGCACCCTCGCTCTGATGTCCCAGCATCGCGAGGGCGTCGCCCGTCACCCGCAGTCGCACCGACCCGGCGGCAAGCGTGGTGACATCGTCGACCCGCTGCCCGGGCGGCGAGCGCTCGGCCAGATATTGGCGTACGGCTACGTCGAGCAGGTGCTCGCGCGCGATCGCATCGCGGCGGGGCTCCGTGAGCTCGCCGTCGATTCCACCTTCGAGCAGCCAGCTCGCGGACGTCGCGAGATACGCGGCGGAGGCCTCGAAGGCGTCGCCGAGGGAGCGCCGGAGCACGGCAGCCGCGCCGCGCGGCCAGAACAGCAGCGCGACGACGACGCTGATCGCAAAGCCGATCGCGACGTCCTCGACGCGCACGAGCCCGACCTTCCATCCGGTCGGTGCGATCAGGTTGAAGAAGACCACGACGGCGACGGTGAATCCGGCCTGCCCTGCCGCGAACGAGATCGCACGTGGCGCGTAGAGCGCGACGAAGATGGCGGGCGGGAGCGCGACCCACGCGAGGACGTCGTTGGACCCGATGGCGGTGAGGAGCGCGCCGCCGATCACGATGCCGATGATCGTGCCGAACAGGGCTCTGATCACCGACGCGCCCGTCCCGAGCACACTCGACCGCAGCACCGACAACGTGCCGAGCACGATCCAGAACGAATGCTGCACACTTGCGAGTTGGCCGACGAGCACTGCGAGCGACAAGCCGGCGGTGGCCCGGAGCGCGTTCCGCGTCCAGACCGAGCGCAGGGTGGCGTGATCGGCGACGAGCCTGCGTACGGTCCCGAGCGCGCGGTCGACTGCCAGCGGTTGCCGCGCGCCGGCGGCGGTCCGGGCCAATGCACCGATCTGCAGCGTGGCGTAGCTGATGACCTGCAGTTGCCACGTCGAGTGCAGGGCGTCGCGCAGATAACCGTCGTCGCTCACGGCCGGGCCTTCGAGACGGCGAATCAGCCCGCCCATCAGGTCCGCACGAAGCTCGACGAGACGATCGACCTCGATGGTCCCGCCGTGACCATTCAAGCGCTGCGCGCTCTCGCGCAGGACGGTGGCGATCGTCGCGCGCGCAACGTCGGATTCGGCCTCACCCGCCTTCACCGGGGCGACCAAGCCCGACAACCACGTGAGCTCGTCGACGATCGAGGTGAGCGCCGCGCCGGCGCCGGTCGAGCCCGTCGGTCGGAACGGCGTGGCGACATAGCGCTTGCGCAAGGCCTGGACCGCGGCAAGCGCAGCGTCCTCACGGCCGGGCTGGTCCGGTTCCGCCAGGAGGTCCGCGATTGCCCGACAGGCGTCGGCGGCGGCGGACCGCAGATCGTCACGGGGGCGCTCGGGGAACAGCACCAACGTGGCGGTGGCGGCGAGCACCCCTCCGATGGCCCAGCCGGTGAGGCGTGAGGGGATGTCGGCCGCGGTTGCCGGCACCATGACGGCCAGGATGAACGACAGCAGCGCCGCGTTCGTGCCTGCGGCGATGTACCCGTTGATGACGCCGCTGAAGACGAGGACGAAGCCCACCACGGCCATCCCGACGGTTGCGAGCACCGGGGACCGCGAGCAGAGCGTGCCGATCGAGATCAGCACGGCACCGGCCACCAGGAGCGCCGAATAGGCGGCGAGCTGCCGATTCCGCGGCCCACTGAAGTTCACGAAGACGAGCACCCCGAGCGAGCCGAATCCGGCGAACAGTGCGGTGTTCGAGTTCCCGAGCCCGAGTTGGCAGATCGCGATCGCGCTCGGCACCACCACGGTTGCCCGCGCCGCGCTGCGAAGTGCGGAGTGGTCGGGATCGGAGACCCGTAACCTGCTCTGCATCGGCACCTCCGCATCGCGGATTCCGCCGGTTCGCGATTCCCGGCGCTCGGTCGGGGAACCCTCACGCAGTAGCGTACGGGATCGTCGGCCCCGGAGAACTGGGTGCAGCGATGAGTCGTCCGTCGTCGAACGCACCGAGCGCCATGGAGCGGTACCGCGACTTCCTGGTCGCCGGGTTGGCGCTCGTGACGGGCGCGACGGACGCGATCAGCTTCCTCGGTCTCGGCGGCGTCTTCACCAGCGTCATGACCGGGAACATGGTCCTGCTCGGTCTCGGTGCCGGCGAACGGCACGGTGGGCTGGTGTTGCGCGCCGGTCTCGCTCTCGTCGGCTACATCGGCGGCGTCGGTGCGGGCAGCTGGTTCGCCGCGCGCATCGGCGCCGGGGCCGCGGTATGGCCGGGCCGGGTCACCGTGCTCCTGCTGGTCGAACTGGTGGTCATGCTGGGCTTCAGTCTGGGATGGGAGCTGTCCGCCGGGGTCCCGGCAGGAGCATCGCAGTCGGTCCTGGTCGTCACCGCGTCGTTGGCGATGGGCATCCAGGGTGCAGGCATCCGCGAGCTCGGTGACCCAGGGCTGTCCACCACCTACCTGACCGGCACATTGACCACGATGGTGTCCGACCTCGCCCGCGGCCGACGCTCAGCCGCAAGTGGTAGCGACTTCAGGATCCTGTTCGCGCTCGTCGTGGGCGCCGCCGCCGGCGGCGTGCTCGTCACCCAATCACCGCGCGCCGCTTCGGTCTTTCCCCTCGTGGTGTTGAGCGCCGTCATCGTGCTGGCGGTCGCACTGTTCCGCGAGCGTGATACCTAGCGGCTTGCGAGCGCGCGCTGCGAGGCCGCGTGCAGTGCCTCGACGCTGCGTGCGAGGGCGGTGCGCTCGTCGTCGCTCATCGCCGGTTCGTACATCTGCTGCACGCCGCCCGCACCGAGCACGCTGACCAGCGAGAGCGTGACTCCGTAGGGCTCGTAGTGAGCGGCGACGGGCAGGGCGGCCCGCTCGTCGCGGAGCACGGTCTCGACGAGGACCGCGGAGACCACGCCGATGCCGTACTGGCTGGCACCGGTCCCCTCGATGATCGTGATGTTGGCGTAGCGGGTGTCGTGCTCGATCTGCTGCCTTGCCTCGTCGACGGACTGTCCGGTCTTGGCGAGCAGTTCGAGTGCGGGGATGCCGCCGATCGAGGCCGACGACCACAGCAGCACCTCAGACGTGCCGTGCTCGCCGACCACCGTGGCCTGTACGTCCGCGGGTCGCACTCCAAGGCGGTCGGCGAGGTGCACGCGGAACCGCAGACTGTCGATCAGCGTGCCCGTGGAGAAGACCCGATCGTGTCGGGCGAGGTGGCGGGTCAGCTCCGCCAGCGGATCGGGCGGATCCGTCACCACCATCAACACCGCATCGGGTGCGGCGGCGACGATCTGCGGGACGACGTCGGCGTAGACCTTGGCGTTGGTCCCGATGAGCCGTAACCGGCCTTCGGTGTCGGAGCGATCCGTCGCGCCCCCGGCCTTCTCGTTCACTCCCGCCGTGACGACCACGACGGCGGCGCCGGCCAGGTCGTCGTAACCACCGGCCCGCACGTCGACCGTCGGGGAGAGGGGCGTCGCGTAGCGCATGTCCGTCGCTACTGCCGCGGCTCGGGTGGCGGTGCGGTCGACGACGACGATCTCCCGGCACATGCCGCCGCGCTCGATCAGCGACAGCACCGTCGCCGCGCCGACCGCGCCGGCGCCGATCACGCCTACCTTCACCGTCGGCTCCTACGCGGTCTGACACTCATCGCAGCTGTGGACAGTGGTTGCTGGCGACTTGCGCGAGATCGTTCGTCGGAGTGAATGCGAGCGTGTTCCGGTCGACGCTCCACGTGAAGGTCTGCAACGTCGACCCGTCACTGTTGTGGGTGACGACGGTGAGCACGAACGGATTTCCGCTGCCGGATGTGCTGACCGAGTTCTGGCCGTACCCCTGCTGAATCGGCGCAGGGAACGGGTAGCACTGGCTCGAACCGTTGTTGAGCTTGGTGATGGCTTGTTGCTCGGGGGTCGGACCCGGGGGCTGCGTGGTGGGCGGCGCGGTGGTGGGAGGTCGGGTCTGAGGAGTCGTCACCGTCGGTCGCGTCGTCGACGGCAGCGTCGACGGCAGCGTTGAGGCCGGTGTCGTCGTGTTCGGGGTCGTCGTCGTCGTTGTCGTTGTCGTTGTCGTGGTCGTCGGGTTCGTCGGGGTGTCTTGGGTGCCGTCGGTGCCTCGGGGACGCTCGAACGACTGCTTGGTCTGCGGGTCGACCAGTGTGAAGGTGTCGATGATCGTCGTGTTGTTCTGGACGATCGTGATCGACGTGGGGGTGAAGCCCTGCCAGACCGGCCCGTAGTAGGTCGGCGTGTAGCCGGGTGAGTAGAACACCGGCGGGGACAACGGGTTCCCGCAGTAGCACTTGGTGACCGGCTCCCCCTTGTCGTCGACCAGAACCGCGGTGCCGGCTTGGAGCACCGCGGGTATCACGGTTGCCCGACCGTTCGAGTAGCCGTGGTTGGTGATGAGGGTGTCGGAGCGCAACAGCACCGCGGTGAGCCCGGTGACATAGCTCGGGATCTCCTGCACGCTGATACCGACCACCTGGGCCCATGCCGAGGCCTTGTCGGGATTCTGTTGGAGGTAGACCACGAGCTGGTTCTTGTCGCAGGTCGTGACGTTGAGCGTCCCGCCGTAGAGCCCGACGTGACCGCCCGTGACCGTCACCGTCCCCGTCGGCTGCACCGGAGGAACCGGAACATCCGGAGTTGTCGCCGGCGCAGGAGCGAACGGGTCGGTGCTCTGGCTGGAGATCGGCTCGGTTTGCACCTGCGCCGATGCGGGGTTGTCCCCGGACGTGAGGATCACCACCAACGCAACGATGAGACCCACCACGATCAACGCAACGAGAGCGATGAGAAGGTTGCGATAGAGATGGGGACGAGCGGCAGAGCTCGGTACGAAAGGCGGGCCAGCGGGCGGGCCGGAAGGTCCGGCCGACGTGGTCACGGCGAACTCGATGCGGCTGCATGTGACGGCACGGTCGCCCCCCAAGACGCCTCCCGTCGAGGGTACGAGCGTCGACGTTCAATGGCAACGAAGAATGTCGCCGCGGTCGGGGAACACCACTTCTTAGGCGCCGATTG
>JAODBH010000232.1 GCA_025463865.1 Actinomycetes bacterium
ATCGCGGTGCTCGGCGCACTCGTGGCGCTCGCCGTCGCCGTGCTCGCGGCGGTGCTCGCCGACCGGGTCGAGCTCGGCCCGGGCCGCGTGCTCTCGGTCGTGCTCGTCGGCTCGTGGGCGCTGGCCGCGGTGTTCGTCTCGGTGCACCGGCCGCGCGAGAACCTGGCGGCGATCAACGCGCTCGGCGCCCTCCTCGGTTCGCTCGTGCTGCTCGGCGCGGCGCTGGCGGGCCGCAACTCGAGCTCGGCCGGTCTGCACGACCTGGGCGGTGTGCTGCGCGCGATCTCGGTCGCGCTGCTTCCCGGCGTCGCGCTGCACCTCGTGCTCGGACTACCCGACGGCGAGCTGCGGACCCGCACGCGGAAGTCGTGGACCATCGCGGGCTACGTCGCGTGTCTGGCCGGTGCCGGCTACCTCGTCTCGCGTCAACCGGCACTGCCCATGTGGCCGGTCGTGGTCCTCTCGGTCGCCGCGGTTCCGGTCGGCCTCGTGGGCTTCGTCGGTCGATGCCGCGCGGCGCGCACCGTGCAGGAACGGGCCCGCCTGCAGTGGCCGGCGTGGGCGGCCGTCGTCGCCGCCGGCATCTCCGGAAGCGCGTGGGTCCTGCACGAGCTGGTGTCGTGGCCGGAACCGATCCGCGCAGTCGCGCTTGCAACCACGGTGCTGATCCCGCTCTCGCTCGTCCTCGGAGCCTGGGAGCGGACGGTCGTGCGGGTCGACCGGCTGCTGGTCCACACCATCACGCTGGCCGGGCTCGCGGCCATGGTCGGCGCGTGCTACCTCCTCATCGTGCTCGGGCTCGGCCACGCGCCGAGCGGCAACGAGAAGACGCTGCTCGGTCTCTCGATGCTCGCTGCATTGGTCGCGGCGCTGCTCTGGGTGCCGGCGCGGGAGCGGCTGGCCGACCTCGCCACGCGTCGCGTCTACGGGGAGCGGCATCCGCCCGAGGAGGTCCTGCGAACCTTCGGCACCCGTCTCACGCGCGCGCTGCCACTCGACGAGCTCCTGTTGCAGCTCGCGGAGTCGCTCAAGGCCACGATGGACCTGGAGGTCGCCGAGGTCTGGACCCGCGGGCCCGGTGGACTCGAGCGCGCGGTCTCGGTGCCTGATCGCGGCCCGAAGGCCATCCCGGTCGGGGCGGAAGAGGAGACCGTGGTCGCGCGAGCAGGCGTCTGCGGACCTGCGTGGGTGCAGGTCTGGCTCCCGGCGTTGATCGCGGGACAGGTCGACCCGATCCTCCGCGTCGCGCCGGTCACCAACTCGGGCGAGCTCCTGGGCATGATCGTCGTGCGTCGCTCAGAAGGCGGGGTCGCGTTCAGCGAAGCCGACGACCAGGCTCTCACCGAGCTGGCCCGTCAGGTCGGGCTCGCGTTGCACAACGTCAAGCTCGACTCCGCGCTCCAGGAGTCACTCGAGTCGGTGCGGCGCCAAGCCGACGAGCTCCGGGCCTCGAGGGCCCGCATCGTCGAGGCGACCGACACCGAGCGCCGTCGCATCGAGCGCGACCTGCACGACGGGGCGCAGCAGCACCTCGTCGCGCTCGCGGTCAGCGTGCGACTGGCGCGCACGATCGCCGACACCGATCCCGACGCCGCCAAGGGCATGCTCGACCAGCTCGGCCTCGACCTGCAGGAAGCCGTCCAGGAGCTGCGCAATCTCGCGCACGGCATCTACCCGCCGCTGCTCATGGACCGCGGCCTCCCCGACGCGTTGCGCGCCGCGGCCGGGCGCGCCGCGCTGCCCACCTCGGTCGCCGCCGACGGCATCGGCCGTTACCCCGCGCCGGTCGAGGCGGCGGTGTACTTCTGCTGCCTCGAAGCGCTCCAGAACGCGGGCAAGCACGCGGGCGACGGGGCCAGCGCGACGGTGACGGTGCGCGAGGGCGAAGGCGCGTTGCAGTTCGAGGTCGCCGACACCGGTGCCGGGTTCGACCTGGCGAGCGGCGTGCAGCTCGGCCACGGCTTCGTGAACATGAGCGACCGGGTCGGCGCCTTCGGCGGCAGCGTCAACGTGGATTCGGCGCCGGGAGCCGGAACGCGCATCGCAGGGCGCATACCCCTTGGTTGAGTTGCTCGGGCAACACGTCAGGGCTGTCCGGCACCGTTCGTTCGCTTGGCCCAGAGGTCGACGACGACGGCGGGGCCGAAGTCCTCTTTGTTGATGTAGCCGGCGGCGCCGCAGGTCTCGGCGCCGCGCGGGAGGTCGGCGGCCTGGTAGGTGGACAGCAGCAGGATGGTCGCTTGCGGGTCGGCGGTGGTGATGCGGCGGGTGGCCTCGATGCCGTTCATCGAGCCGAGGTTGATGTCCATCAGCACCAGGCCGGGGTGGAGCTGGTCGTAGAGGGCGATCGCCTCTTCGCCCGACCCCGCCTCGCCCACGACCTCGAATCCGGGCGTCGCGGCCATCACGGCCTTGGCGGCGCGCCGGAACGGGGCCTGGTCATCGACGATCAACACGCCAACTGCGTCGGGGGTCACGGCACCAATTGTGCGCCCGTACCGACGACGGGTACAGGTTGCCGACACCACGTGAGGAGGTGGGGCAGGCCTCCCCGATGGCGACGCGGGGTCATCGGTCCGTGGCCGACAGATAGACGAGCACCGCTTTCACGCGACGATGGCCGTCGGCTTCGGTCGTGAGCGACAGCTTGGAGAACAGGGAGTTGATGTGCTTCTCGACGGCCCGTTCGGAAAGGCCGAGGGTTGCCGCGATGCCCGCGTTGTTGCGGCCCTGGGCCATCTCGGCCAGCACCTCCTGCTCCCGGGGGGTGAGGTGCTCGAGCGGCGAGTCCGGACGGCGCGAGCGGACCTCGACCAGGATCTCGACGACGCGGGGGTCGATCACCGAACCCCCGGAGGCGACCTCCCGGATCGCCCGCAGCAGCTGGTCGATGTCGGAGACGCGCTCCTTCAGGAGGTAGGCCCGACCGGCCGAACCGTGCTCCAGCAGCTCGAGCGCGTAGGCGGGCTCGGCGTACTGGCTCAGCATCACCACACCCATCTGCGGATGCAGCTCCCGCAGTGCGTTGGCGGCCCGAACGCCCTCGTCGGTACCGGTGGGCGGCATCCGGATGTCGGTGAGCACGACGTCGGGAACCTCGGCGTCGACCATCGCCATCAGCGCGTCGAGGTCGCCGCAGGAACCCACGACCTCGACCTCGGGCTGGGTACCGAGCAGGCGGACGACTCCCTCCCGCACGAGGTAGTTGTCCTCGGCGACGACCACACGAATCGGCATGGCCGCAAAGCTACGCCGCGCGGCGTGTCCCGCGATCCGGGCGCTGCGCCGGGAGACGGCTCAGCCGAGCCGGATCTGCTGCCCTTCGCGGGCGACGACGACATCGAGATCGCCGCCCGCCGCGGCCTTGCCGATCGCATCGACGTCGTCGTCCACCCGGGCCGGGGAGTGGTGGAAGAGGGCCAGGGTACGGACCCCGGCCGCCTGCGCGATCCTGACCGCGTCGTCGACGGTCGCGTGGCCGTACGCGTCGGCGACCGCCCGCTCGGGCTCCAGGAACTGCGCGTCGTGCACCAGCAGGTCGACGCCGGCGAGGAGCGCGGCGAGCTCGGGACCGGGTACCGGATCGGGCCGGTGGTCGGGGACGTACGCCACCGATCCCGAGTCGTCGGAGATCCGGAAGCCGAGGGTCCGGCCACCTTTGTGCGGCACGTCGGCAGCGACGACCTCGAAGCCCCCGATCTCGTGGCGTCCCCGGTCGATGCTGTCGAAGGTCCAATCGCCGCGCAGACCATCGGGCCGGATCGGGAAGTGGGGCGGGCTCATCGCTCCGGCCAGGACCTCGATGGCCGGCACCGCGGGATTCGACCGCTGGTCCGGGAGCAGCAGTTGCACCCGGGCGTCGTCACGGTCCGCCGCCGCGAAGAACGGAAGGCCCTGTACGTGGTCCCAGTGCAGGTGGGTCAGCAGGATGGCGCCGGAGAACGGGCGACCGCCGAGCTCGCGCGTCAGTCCGCGGATTCCTGTCCCCGCGTCGAGCACGAGCGACCACGGCTCGCCGTCATGGGCGAGGGCGACGCACGACGTGTTCCCGCCGACGCGCGTGAACTCCGCCCCGGGAGACGGCGTCGATCCGCGGACACCGCAGAACAGGAGCCGCACTCAGCCGTCGGACTCACGACGGTGACCCGAGCTGAGCTGCTCGAGGAGCTCGCGGTCGAACTGGTCGCCCTGCGCCACTGCGACCCGGCACTTCGTGACCGCGCGCAGGGTCGACGTCCGGACGCCGCCTTCGAGCACCGCGCGCTCTCCGAGAATGGCCCCGGGACCGATCTCGGCGAGCGGCTGGCCGTCGACCTCGACCGCGAGCACGCCGTCGAGCACGAGGTAGACCTCGTCGCCGGGGGCTCCCTGCTCGGTCAACAGCTGGCCGGCCTTCACCGTGCGGATCTTCGGCTTGTCGCCGCCCCGCATGATGCGACCCGAGAGCTCGCGCTCGAGCGCGGTCTCCACCGCGGTGACGAGCGCGGTGCTGTTGCTCGAACCCCACGGCGTCTTCCGGCCGAAGGACTGGCGGGCCCACTGCTTGAAGTCGGCGAGCCCGGCCTTGGCCGTGAGCTTGCCCGAGTCGTCGTAGACCCAGTGGCGGGGGAACGGGCTCGCGCCCGCGAGGTCGAAGGTGCTCGAGCCGTCGGGCTTCACGGTCAGCGCGAGCGTCGTCCACACGAGTGGCGCGCGGAACTGCACGAACGGCGGCCTCGGAACCCGACGCGGGGCCGGAAGCGCGGTACGCCCGCCGTAGGTCTGCACGAACGTGACGCCTTCGGGCGTGATGACCGGGTCGTCGCGCAGCAGCGGGAGCTCGACCGCGGCGAAGGTGACGCCCTTCCCGGCGAGGCGGATGGTCGTGGACCCCATGAAGCCCGCGCCGGAGTAACCGGCGTCGACCACCCGGCCGTCATGCACCTCGGCCCAACCCGCGAGCCGATTCGCGAACCGGAACATGTCGGCGTTGCGCATCTCGTCCAGATCGCCGAGCACGTCGGGCGGCGGGTCGTCGTAGTGCGTGAAGCCGATCTCGAACGCACTCTTGTTGGCCCCGGTGACGGCCTCCGACGGGATCCACGAGAGCGTGGTCACTGACGACTCGATGCGCATGGCGGCCTCCGTTGCCGGTTCCGAACGCGGTGCCCGTCGAACGATAAGAAAGCTCAGGGGCCCGGGTCGAGGGTGCAGACCCGAAACCTTCCCGGGTGCGGGCACTCCCGGAAACCGGGCGGCAGCAACATCGGTCCCCGGCGTCGCCTGGGTAAGACTGGAGCCGCGATGCAGACCCCGACCGGCTCGTCCCGACTCCCGCGCCGCGCGGCCCCGTGACCACGGGGGAGAACCACGCGACCGTTGTCGGATCGGGGCCCAACGGCCTCCTCGCCGCGATCACGCTGGCCCGGGCCGGGCTCGACGTCACGGTGTTCGAGGCCGCCCCGCAGCTCGGCGGCGGGCTCCGCACCGAGCCGCTCACCCTCGACGGCTTCGTGCACGACGTGTGCTCGGCGGTCCATCCGCTCGCGCTCGCGTCCCCCGCGTTCGCCGACCTCGATCTCGAGGGCCGCGGGGTGCACTGGTGCAGCCCGGAGGTCGCGCTCGCGCATCCCCTCGACGGGGGTATCGCGGCGTACGTCGTCCGTTCGGTCGACCGGACCGCCGAGAACCTCGGCGCCGACGCGTCGGCCTACCGGAAGCTGATGACGCCGCTCGTCGAGCACGGCGACGCGGTGGTCGACGGCATGCTGTCCGCGCTCCAGATCCCGCGCGCGCCCGTCACTCTCGCGCGCTTCGGGCTCTCGGCCATCCGCTCCGCGAGAGGTCTCGCGCGTTCGCGCTTCGTGACGCCCGCGGCGCGGGCGATGTTCGGAGGGATCGCGGCGCACGCGATGTTGCCCCTCACCGACGTCGGCACCGCCGGCTACGGCCTCTTCCTGGGGCTGCTCGCGCACCACGTCGGGTGGCCGGTCGTCGAGGGGGGCTCGCAGGTCCTCGCCGACTCCCTCGTCGCGGTGCTCGAGGAGCACGGCGGCAAGGTGGTCACCGATCACGAGGTCACGTCACTGGCCGAGCTGCCGCCGTCGCGCGCGGTCGTCCTCGACCTCACCCCTCGACAGATCCTGCGGGTCGCCGACGGCGAGTTGCCGCATCGCTACGCGCGAAGCCTCCGGCGATTCCGCTACGGGCCGGGTGTGTTCAAGATCGACTGGGCGCTCGACGGACCGGTGCCCTGGTCCGCACCCGAGGCCTGCCGGACGGCGACGGTCCACCTCGGCGGGACCCTGGAGGAGATGGTGCTCTCGGAGTCGGAGTCGAACGCCGGCCGTCTCGCCGAGCGCCCCTACGTGTTGTTCGTGCAGCCGACCGTTGTCGATCCCACCCGCGCTCCCACCGGCAAGCATGTGGCGTGGGCCTATTGCCACGTGCCGAACGGTTCCACGGCCGACCGCACCGACGCGATCGAGGCCCAGGTCGAGCGGTTCGCACCGGGCTTCCGAGACCTCGTGCTCGCCCGCTCGGTGATGAACAGCGCCGACGTCGAGCGCCACAACGCGAACTACGTGGGCGGAGACATCAATGGGGGAGCCGGCGACATCCGGCAGCTCTTCACCCGGCCCGTCGTCTCCCCGCACCCCTGGGTGACACCCCGGCCCGGCCTCTACATCTGCTCGTCGTCCACACCGCCGGGCGGGGGGGTCCACGGGATGTGCGGCCTGCACGCGGCGCGCGCGGTGCTCGCGCGACCCGGCGCCCGCTTCACGCGCTAGGACCAACCGGCCGGCCTCTACTCCGTCCGCAGCGCCTCGGCCGGACGGATGCGCGTCGCCGCGTGCGCCGGTCCCGCCGCGAGGAGGTTGGCGACGATCAGGGCCACCGGCGCGACGAGCAGGACGGCGAGCAGTGCCAGCGGTGGCACGTAGACCACCGGGAAGGAGTGGGCGAGCCAGCGCCAGGCCAGCCGCCCGGTGATGATTCCCAGCGGGATCCCGATCAGCAGGCCGGCGGCCGCGAGCAGCGTCGCCTGCCAAGCGATCGCGATCCGGGCTTGACGGCGGGTGAACCCGAACGCGCGCAAGACCGCGAGATCGTGCTTCCGGCGGCGCACGGTCGTGACGAGCGCGTGGGCCACCGTCGCACACGCGAGCAGTCCGAAGAAGACCCCGAGCGCGAGCGGCAGGGAACGCATGTGACCGAGGTCGACCACCGCGGTGGGCAGCGCCGCGGGCACGACGTAGTAGCCGCCGTCGCCGCCCTCACCGCCGTTGGAGTTGCCGAACCGGGCGAGATCCTTCCCGGCGGTGGCGGTCGAGACACCGGGCTTCATGCGCAAGAGGAGGTAGTCCTCGAACGCGTCGGCGCCCTGTTGACCCGCGGGCGGAACCGCCGCCTCGAGTCCGGCCATCGTCGTCCAACCACTCTGGTCGTAGTCGGTGTGCGACGTGGCCGGTAGGAGGGCTTCCCCCACCACCAGGATGTGGCGGTCGCCGTTGCCGACCTTCACCCGGTCCCCGATCTTCACGCCGAGGTGCCGCATGCTCACCGGCGCGAAGGCGATCTCGTCCGGACCTCGCGGCGCCCGACCCTTGATCACGACGAAGGAGAGCCCACCCTTCACGGGCGCGGTGCCGAACGTCGGCGTGGTCACGCCGTTGATGCGGACCGCACGGTTCCAGCGGGCGTGGACCGCCCCGGCGACGTTGGGATCCTTCGCCAACGCGGTGACGACCTTGGGGGCGACGGCGCCTGCGCCCGAGGCGACGGTCCAGTCCCAGACCACGCCGGAACGCTCCGGGCTCCCGATCGTGTCGTTGATGCCGGCCCGGAACGTGAAGCACCCGACCACACCCAGGACGCCCGCTATCGCGCCGATGACCGCGGACCGCACCGGGACGGCCCGACGTCCCCGGCCCGGCTCGACCGCGAGGCGGGAGCCCACGAGCAGCGCAGGCGGGAGCCCGACGCGCGTCGCCCAGCTGGCCGCGGCCGACGGCGGCGCGACCGTTGATCGATTCCGCGTCACCCGGAGCCACGCGGTGAACCAGCTCGCGCCGACGATGCTGACGATCGCGAGCGCCATCGCGGCGAGGAGGATGGTCCAGTCGGCGTGGGTGCCGGGCGAGAGGTCGTACTGCCGGCCCACGCCGATCGGGAAGCGCGACGAGACCGCGATCGCGACGAGCACCGCGCTCACGCCTGCGGCGAGCGCGGTGACCAGCGTCGGTATGACGAGCGCGGGCACGATCAGGGCGCGGTCCGCGCCCATGGCGCGCCAGGTCGGCAGGTCGGCCGCCCCGGCGGTGACGGCCCGCACGAGGGCCTGACCCACGAGCACGCCCCCGCCGAGCAGCACCGCGAGCGCGAACAGCAGGAGCCCGTTGCTCTCGACCGCGAGGACGCTCCGCGCTTTCCGGATGCCGTCGAGATCGCTGAGGCTCTCGACGTTGGTCGGGCGCCCCGTGATGCCCTCGACGTGGTTGCGGAACCGTTCGAGGTCCTGCTCGCCGTGACGCAGATCGGCGAAGAGGTTGATGAAGCCGGCCAACCGCGGGCCGTACTTCTTCCAGAACCCGTAGCCCGCGGTCCAGCTCGGATCACTCGACTCGGATTTCGCAATGCCCACGACGTGCATCGTCTGCTGGAAGTTGAGCGACGCGAGCGGCACCTGCGGAATCCATCCCGGGGGCGCCGACGCCGCGTCGGCAGCTGAGACGCGCTGACCGACGACCATCGTCGTGCCGATGTCGAGTCCGAACCGCTTGCGTGCGTTCTGGTCGACCACGACCTCGTCGACCTTGCCGGAATCGGGCATGCGCCCGGCGACCAGCGTCCCGATGAGGTCCTGGACGGATTGCGGCGCGGTGGGGATGAGGGTGGTGTCGAACCCCTTCGGCCTGGTGGCTCCAGCTCCGATCGCCACCATGAACGGATAGGTCCGACGGACCTCGGGGAGCGCGGCGACCGCGCGGCGCTGTCGGGCGTCGAACGACGGGTCGTTGGCCAGCACCGCGGCGGTGGGCAGCTTGATCGCGGTGATGAAGTTCGGCAGCACCGAATCGGTGCGACGCGCGCCGGCCACTCCCGCGGCGGCGAGCCCGCAGGTGATTCCGGCCAGCAGCCCGAGCACCACCCAGGAGCGCCACCGCGCCCGGAGATCGGCGCGTGCCCACAGCCAGGCCGCCGTCACGCCACGAGACCCCGTACGCCCATCGCGCCAGCCAAACACACGGCGGTTGCGGCGGGAAGTGTGCCTCCTTCCGCCGCGAAGGGGTGCTGAAACCCGAGGCCCGCGGTGGTCTCCACGACCCGCGCTCAGTTCCGGGTCACGAGGCGGTCGTCCCTGCACACGCGATCGCGGAAGGATCAGGCCATGGCCACCTATGTGCTGCTGCCCGGCGCGGGCTCCGACTCCTGGTATTGGCATCTGGTCGCACCCGAGCTGCGGGCCCGCGGCCACGAGGTGCTCGCGGTCGATCTACCGGTCGACGACGACTCCGCGGGCTTCGAGGAGTACGCCGACGGCGTAGTCGACGCGATCGGTGACCGCGGCGCGGGCCGGGACGGGCAGCTCGTGCTGGTCGCGCAGTCGCTCAGCGGATTCGTCGCGCCACTCGTCGCTGCGCGCGTGCCCGTCGATCTGCTGGTGCTCGTCGCCGCGATGGTCCCGGCCCCCGGCGAGTCGGCCGGCGAGTGGTGGGCGAACACCGGCCACGAGGAGGCGCGGCGCGAGCAGGCTCTCCTCGATGGCCGGCCGGTGGACGGCGCGCCCGGTGCCGGCGACTTCGATCCGATGGAGACGTTCTTCCACGACGTTTCGCCGGAGGTGGTGGAGGCCGCCCTGGCCCACGGTGAGCGGAAGCAGTCGGGGACGCCGTTCGTGAAGCCGTGGCCCTTGACCGGTTGGCCGGACGTGCCGACCCGGTTCCTGCTCGGCCGCAACGATCGCCTGTTCCCGGCTGCGTTCCAGCGCCGCGTGGTCCGGGAGCGACTCGGGATCGTCCCCGACGAGATGGAGAGCGGGCACCTTCCGGCGCTCGCGCATCCCATGGAGCTGGTCGAACGGCTCGAGGCCTATCGCGAAGGTCTGGGGGCGGGAGGTGCGTAGCCGCGAGACTTGCTCGTTAGGCGCCGGCCGGCGCGCGCGGGACCGTCGAGGGTGACGCGTCGAGGGTGACGCGTCGAGCGCTACGCGTCGAGGTCGAGCGGTAGCCCGAAGGCCGGGAAGAAGACCTCGACATCGAGGTAGAAGATGATGCCGACGATCTGGCCGCCCTGGATGTCGAGGACCTGCAACGCCCAGGCGTGGTGGCCACCGTCGGGCGCGGGCTTGTACTGGCCGTACGCGGGGGCGCCGTTCGCCGCGGTGGCGACGAGGCGCGAACCGCGGCAGCCGGCCCCGGGTCCGAGCATCCACTTCCGGATGTCTTCGTGGTCGCGCAGCCAGAGCGCGAAGGGCGGCATCGACCAACTGGCGTCCTCGTGCAGCAGCGACACCAGCGAGTCGAGGTCGTACCGCTCGAAGGCATCGACGTAGCGGTCGAGCAGGGCGTGTTGCTCGTCGTCCATCGGAGCGCCGGCGTCCTCGGCGCTCAACTCGGTGTTGGCGATCGTGGCCCGGGCGCGTTGCAACGCGCTGTTGACCGATGCCACCGTGGTGTCGAGGAGCTGGGCGACCTCCTCGGCCTTCCACCGCAGGACCTCGCGCAGGATCAGGACCGCGCGTTGGCGCGGTGGGAGGTGCTGGAGCGCGGCGATGAATGCCAGGCGGACGGACTCCCGTTCGACGGCGAGCTCGGCGGGGTCGGCCGTCGCGGGGAGCACCTTGCCGTCGGGGATCGGCTGGACCCACGTCGTCTCGACGAGTGGGGCGCCGAGCTGCGATTCCGCGGTCCCCGCGGGGCCGAGGTCCATGGGACTGGCGCGCCGCTTGCGCCCGTCGAGCATGTCGAGGCAGACGTTGGTGGCGATCCGGTAGAGCCAGGAACGCAGCGACGACCGGCCCTCGAACCGGTCGTAGCTGCGCCAGGCGCGCACCAACGTGTCCTGGACCGCGTCCTCGGCCTCGAAGCCCGAGCCGAGCATGCGGTAGCAGTAGCCGGTGAGCTCGACGCGGTGTTGTTCGAGCTGCCGCTCGATCTCACCCTGGGGGAGCGTGGCGGTGACGTCGCTCATCCTGGCGGTGCCTCCTGGACGGGTGCATCGGGGCGTCGGCCGGCCTCCTCGCCAGGAGGACGCGACACCGTGCGAGCCACCATCGTAGGCACGGGGTGTGACAGGTTCACCGGGGTCAGAGCCCTTCGGTGTGCTCCGCCGCGGTGGCGACGACCGGCGCGGGAACCAGCTCGGGCGCATCGGGGTGGTCGAGACCGTGCTTGAACTCCCGCTGCGCCGAACCGAGCGACCGGGCGAGCTTGGGGATCTGGGTGCCGCCGAACAGCAGGGCGATCACGGCGATGAGGATGAGGATGTCGGGTCCGATGATCTCTGCGAGCATCGTGCTTCCTTCCGTCGGTGCAGCGGTCGGGGGATCGGCCGGCTACGCACGGTCTACGGAGCCCCCGTCGTGCACGGATGCCCGCACGTCTCCTCGGCTTCGACCCGGATCTCTGGCAATCTGCCTCACGAAGGGTCGCAGCGGCGCCGATGCTCACCCCGGTTCCGTTGCCGGTCCCGCAGGGCCACCGCATCCATTCGTCGTAGCGCCGGTGACCGCAGAGCCTGGAGCAACCCGATGACGACCACCGCGGCTCTTTCGGCGTCTGAGGAGACGGCCCGACGTGGACGGCTGGCGCACTGGCGGAGCTCCTCGTTCGGGCCCGCGTCCGAGGAGCCCTACCGCCGCCGGACCAGCGACTGGGTGCGCCTCGTCGTGGCGGTCGCCTTCCTCGCCTTCTTCATCGCCCACGAGGGCCAGCCCTCCGACGCGGAGACGAACCTCTACCGGTTCTTCAACACGCTGCCGAGCAATCTCGACACGCTCTTCGCCGGCATCTACCGCGTCGGCGTGGTGTGGGCCGTCTTCCTCGTGGTCGTCGCCGCGCTCGGAGCCCGGCGGTGGCGTCTCGCCCGGGACATGGCGATCGGCGGCTTCGGGTCTTGGCTGATCGCGCGCATCATCGGCACCTTCCTCGCGAGCACCGGGTCGTTCGCGCACCGGTTCCACGTGGTCACGCGGCTCAGCGGCCAGAGCGCCAACTTCCCGGTCGTGCGGGTGGCGATCGTCGCCGGTGTCATCTGCGTCGCGTCCCCGTACCTCACCCGGCCGGTACGCCGACTCGGGGACCTGCTCGTGCTGGCGCTGGTGTTCGCGTCGTTGTACCTGGGTGCAGGCGGTCCCTCGTCCGCGGTGGCCGCCGTCTTCCTCGGTTGGGGTGTCGGCGCGGGCGTGCACCTGATCTTCGGCTCGCCGGGCGGACGCCCCACGCGTCGCCAGGTGGCTGCCGCGCTCGCGGAGCTCGGCGTGCCTGCCAACGGCGTGAGCCTCGCCCCCCGACAGCCACGCACCGGCACCCTCATGTCAGCCGACGACGGCCAGCTCGAGATCCGGGTGCTGGGCCGCGACGAGGCCGACGCCCAGCTGCTGTCGAAGGTGTGGCGATTCCTCCTCTACAAGGACCACGGACCCACCTTGCATCTCACCCGGCTCGAGGACGTGCAAGCGCAGGCCTTCTCGATGCTCCTCGCGCAACGCGCCGGGGTCGCGGTCCCCACGGTCGTGGTCGCCGGCATCGCGGGCCCGGGCTCGGCCCTGCTCGTCACCCTCCCGCCCGCGGGAGAGCCGCTCGACCAGGTGGATCCGGATCGGGTGACCGACGCGGAGCTGGTCGCGCTCTGGAAGCAGGTCGGCGCGATGCACGCGGCGCGCGTGTCCCACGGCCTGCTCAACGCGCGGCACATCGTCCTCGGCCCGGACGGACTTGCGATCAAGGACTTCGGCTCCTCGACGGCGACCGGAGGAGCCACCGGAGCCTCCGGTGACAACGCGGAGCTCCTCGTGAGCAGCGCGGGCATCGTCGGCAACGATCGCGCGATCGCCGCCGCGATCTCCGGTCTCGGCGCCGACGCGGTGGTCGCCGCCCTCCCGTTGCTCCAGCCGGCCGCGCTCAGCCACGAGCTGCGGCCCGCCAAGCGGGGTCCGGCCCGGGCGTTCCGCAAGCAGGTCTCCGACCTGCGCGACGGCATCGTCGCCACCACCGGAGTCGATGCACCGCCGCTCCAGGAGCTCTACCGGGTGAGTCCCACCAACCTGCTCATGGCCATCGGGACCCTCTTCGCGATCAGCGCCCTGCTGAGCCAGGTCGGCGACCCGCAGCAGTTCTGGAGCACCATCACCAGCGCCGGCGTGTGGTGGATCGTCGCCGCGGTCCTGGTCTCGTTCGCGACCAACGTCGCCACCGCGATCGCGCTGATGGGAACCGTCCCCATCCCGCTGCCACTGTGGCGCACGAGTGAGCTCCAGCTCTCGATGTCCTTCTCGAACCTGGCCATCCCCGCGGTCGGCGGGATGGCCGCACAGATCCGATTCCTGCAGCGCCAGGGCGTCGACCTGGCGTCGGCCGTGGCGTCGGGTGGTCTGCTGAGCAACGCGGGCAACATCCTCGCCCAGGTGATCCTGCTGGTGATCGCGGTGTTGTTGTCGCCGACCCCGCTGCACACCGGCTCCATCCCCACGAGCAGCATCGTCGACGTGGTGCTGATCGCCGTGCTCGTGATCGGCGTCGTCGTCGGCCTGATCCTCGGCGTCCCGAAGATCCGCAAGGTGGCGTTGCCGCCGGTGATGGGCGCGATGAGCACGATGTGGGCCGCGGCGCGCTCGCCGCGCCGACTCCTGTTCCTCCTGGGCGGCAACGCGCTCAACGCACTGATGTACGCGTTCCTGATGCAGATCTGCATCTTCGCGTTCGGCGGGTCGATCAACTTCTGGACCCTGCTCTCGCTCAACATCTTCATCTCGACGATCGCTTCGCTGATCCCGGTTCCCGGGGGCGGCACCGCGGTGTCGTCGGTGGGAATGTCGGGCGCCCTGACTGCGGCGGGCGTGCCCACGGAGATCGCGGTCGCCGCGGTCCTGCTCAATCAGATCGTCGCCAACTTCCTGCCGGCGGTGCCGGGCTGGTTCGCCACCAACGACCTGCTGCACCACGACTACCTCTAGGACCGGTCGACGGGCTCCGGGTGCCACCATCAGCAGGTTCGTCCCACCCGCCGCGGCTCTGGCAACCTGAGCGCCTGAGATCGAGCTCCGCACGCGACCGGGAGAGACCATGACGATCGTGCACCGCGTACTTCCGCCCCACCCCGTCGAGACGTTCGACGACTATCTCGCCGTGCGGGGCGGGCGGGGGATCGAGGCCGCGCGCGCCGCCGTGCCCGCCGACGTGATCGCCGAGCTCGAGGCTTCGGGGCTCCGGGGCCGGGGTGGGGCCGGCTTCCCCACCGGCCGCAAATGGCGCACGGTCGCGGCCAACTGCTCGGTCGACAATCCGGCCACCGTCGTCGTCAACGCGGCCGAGGGCGAGCCCGGGACCATGAAGGACCGCACGCTGCTGCGGATGAATCCGTACGAGATCCTCGAGGGTGCGCTCATCGCCGCCGTCGTCGTCGGCGCCGACGCCGTGGTGATCGCGTTGAAGGAGTCGTTTCGCACCGAGACCGCCCGAGTGCAGTCCGCGATGGACGCGATCCGCGCCGCGGGCTGGGCGGACGGCATCACCATGAGCATCTACCCCGGTCCCTCCGAGTACCTCTACGGCGAAGAGACCGCGCTGTTGGAGTCGCTCGACGGGCGCGCGCCGTTCCCGCGCATCGCGCCGCCCTTCCGGCGCGGCGTCGACGAGGTCGTGGAGACGCCGGGCGACATCACGAGCGGAAGCGGGCTCTCGGCCCACGTCGAGATGGCGGACGCCAGCCACACCGCGGCCGCGCCCACGCTGGTCGACAACGTCGAGACCATGGCCAACGTCCCGCGCATCGTGTGGCGCGGCGCCGACTGGTTCCGTACCGAGGGCACTCAGGAGTCACCGGGCACCATGGTGTGCACCGTCACGGGCGCGGTGCAGCACGCGGGGGTCGGCGAGTTCCCCATGGGGACTCCGCTGCGCGAGGTGATCGAGACCGTGGGTGGCGGGATGCGGCCCGGCCGCACCCTCACCGCGATCCTGCCGGGCGTGTCGAGCCCGGTGATCACCGCCGACCAGCTCGACGCCCCGCTCTCGTACGAAGGACTCGCGGCGATCGGCAGCGGGCTGGGCTCGGCCGGCTTCATCGTCTACGACGACACCTTCGACGCGGTGGCTGTGGCCGCCGGCGCGTCGCGCTTCCTCGCGGTCGAGTCGTGCGGCCAGTGCACGCCGTGCAAGCAGGACGGCCTGATCATCAGCGATCGCCTGCAGTCGCTGGCAGCCGTCGACGACACGCGGGTCGACCTCCAGCAGGACATGGTCGAGATCGGCCGACGCCTCGACTCCGTCATCACCGGCGCCCGGTGCTCGCTCGCGACCCAGCACCAGGTGGTGGTCGCCAGCCTGATCGCCGCGTTTCCCGAGGCGTTCGACGCGCACGTGGCCGGGACCGCCACGCCGCACGAGCCCGAGCTGATCGCCGAGCTTGTCGACGTCCGCGACGGCAAGGGCGAGTTCGACGCGACGTTCCGCACCAAGCAGCCCGATTGGACCCACGGTGACCACGACTCGGGGGCGTCGCCCGTCGACCGCTTCACCGACCACCGGGTCAACCGCTTCACCGACTCCTGACGCCCCGGGGTCAGTCGCGTGGGAGGGTGATGAGCAGCACGGTCGCGTCGTCGCGCAGGGGCTCGCGCTCGTGGGCCACGACCTCGAACAGGATCCGGCGCACGATGTCGGCCGGTAGCTGGCCCTCGCGCCGGCCGGTCGCGAACAGGGTCTGCAGGCGTTCTTCACCGAACTGGCCGCCGTCGACGTCGCGGGCCTCGGTGGTCCCGTCGCTGTAGAGGAGGAGCGCGTCGTCGGGGCGCATCTGCAGCTCCGCGGTCTCGACCACCCGGGCGCCCAGGCCGGCGGGCACCGACGGAGCACAACCGACCTGGCCCACGATGTCCGTGCTACGCGACAACACCGGGAGCGGGTGGCCGGCGTTCACCCAGCGGCAGATCCGCGTCGACGTGTCGAGCTCGCCGAACTGCAGGGTCACGAACTTCTCGCCGCCGAACTGATCGGCGATCGCGGTGTCGATGGCTTCGAGCGTCGCGTCGAAGCCGACTCCTTCGCGGCGGCAGTTGCGGTAAGCGGCGACCGCGAGCGACGCGACCAGCGAGGCCGCGAGGTCGTGGCCCATCGAGTCGAAGATGGCGAAGTGCAGCACGTCGCCGTTGAGGGCGTAGTCGAACGCGTCGCCGCCGATGTGGTACGCCGGCTCGAGCAGCCCCGCGACGGACACGGCGCGGCAGGAGAGGTTCAGCGGTGGGAGCAGGTTCCACTGCATCTCGGCCCGCAGCTGCATCGGCTGCAACCTTCGGGTCCGGATGTAGGTGTCGGTGTACTGGTCGCGGTTGGAGAGCAGCTGACCGATGACGACCGCGGCTTCATCGAGGACGATGCGCTCCGGGGCCATGTCCGGATCGAGGGTGAGCGCGAGCACCCCCAGCCGGTCGGCGCCTTCCGAGATCGGGAGGTGGATGCGGTTGCCCGTGACGACGGTCTCCTGGTGTTCGAAGCACCTGCCTGGCGGGCTCCCGTCGATGGCGAGACGATGCTCGTCGGTGTCGACGTGGTGGCTGCCGGGTGTCGCGACCAGGACCGAGAGCTGGTGGTCCACGACGTAGACGTCGACCTCGCTCGCGCCGAGCCCGGCGAGGGATTCGGCGATCACCGTAGCCAGGTCGGAGGGGAGCGAGAGCTGGGAAGCGAGCACGAGCGGCATGACCACGCGCGCGAGCGGTGACTCCTCTGCACTGGCCCCTTCCGCGCGATCCATGCCGGGATGTTAGGGATCGCGGTACCCGAACGCAGCAGCCACGTTTCCGACGGGACCGGATCGCCGGGTCAGCCAGGGCCGCCGAGGGCGCGCGAGAGGTCGGCGACCAGGTCGGCTGCGGTCTCGATGCCGACCGAGAGCCGTACGAGGTTGTCGGGCACCGCGAGCGGCGAGCCGGCGACGGAGAGATGGGTCATCTGGGCCGGATGCTCGATCAGCGACTCCACCGCGCCCAGCGACTCGGCCAACGTGAACACCTTCGTGCGCCGGACGATCTCGAGCGCTTCGTCCCTGCCCCCGCGCACCAGGAACGAGACCATCCCGCCGAAGTCGCTCATCTGCCGACGGGCGATGTCGTGTCCCGGGTGGTTGGGAAGCCCTGGATGGAGCACCCGCGACACCTTGGGATGCTCCGTGAGGAGGGCCACGACAGCCCGCGCGTTCGCGCAGTGGCGGTCCATGCGGACCGCGAGGGTCTTCACGCCGCGTAGGACCAGGTAGCAGTCGAACGGCCCCGGCACCGCGCCGACCGCGTTCTGCAGGAAGGCGAGCTGGTCCGCGAGCTCCAGGTCGTTGGTGGCGACGAAGCCGCCCACGACGTCGGAGTGGCCGCCGAGATACTTCGTGGTCGAATGGACGACCACGTCAGCACCCAACGGGAGCGGCCGCTGCAGATACGGAGTGGCGAACGTGTTGTCGACGACGCATCGGGCGCCGTGCTCGTGGGCGATCGCGCTCACGGCCGCGATGTCGACGATCGTGAGCAACGGGTTGGTCGGCGTCTCGACCCACACCATGCGGGTCTCCGTCCGCATCGCGTTGCGCACGGCGTCGAGATCGGTGAGATCGACCGACGTCCACGTGATACCCATCGGCTCGAAGACCTTCGACACGATGCGGAACGTGCCGCCGTACGCATCGGTGCCGATGACGATGTGGTCCCCGGTTCGCAGGGTCCTGAGCACGGCGTCCTCCGCCGCCATGCCGCTCGCGAACCCGAGCCCGCGCGCGGCGCCTTCCAGGGATGCGAGGCAGGTCTCGAGCGCGGCGCGGGTCGGGTTGCCGGTACGGGCGTATTCGAAGCCGGAGTGCACCCCGACCGCCGTCTGGGCGAATGTCGACGCGAGGGACACGGGCGGCACCACCGCTCCGGTCACGGGATCGGGATCCTGCCCGGCGTGGATCGCGCGGGTCTCGAAACCGGGCTCGCCGTTCACCGACCACCGCCGCCATCGGTGCGGGTGCCGAGGAACGCAAGCACGTCGGAACGGCTGAGGACAGCAACCGGATGCCCGCCGTCGAGCACCAACACCGCGCTTGCCGCTTCGAGGCTCCGCACCAATCTCGAGACGGGTTCACCGATGCCGACCATCGGGAGTCGGGGGCCCATGATCGCGGCCACGGGCTGCTCGAGCACCTGCGGGTCGGCGAAGAGCCGTTCCATGAGATCGAGCTCGTGCACCGTGCCCACGACCTCCTTCTCCGCGAGCGGCAGCTCCGTGGTGACGCTGACGATCACCTGTGACACGCCGAGCTCGCGGATCAGCTCCGCGGCGTGACGCGCGGTCTCGGTCGGGGTGACCAGCACGAGATCGGCGATGGCTCCGCTCTTCGCCTCGATCACGTCGCCCGCGCAGGGTCCCTCGGCGCAGCGGAGGAAGCCGTAGTCGGTCATCCACCTGTCGTCGAAGATCTTCGAGAGGTAGTTGCGGCCGGAGTCGGGCAGCAGCACGACGATCACCGCGTCGGGCCCTGCTTCCGCGCCGACCACGAGCGCGGCATGGACCGCGGTACCGCACGATCCGCCGACGAGTAGGCCTTCGTCGCGCGTGACGCGGCGCGCCGCCGCGAACGACTCGGCGTCGGTGACCGCGATGGTCCGGTCGACGACCGACGGGTCGAACGTGGTGGGCCAGAAGTCCTCGCCCACCCCCTCCACCATGTACGGCCGCCCGGTGCCGCCCGAGAAGACGGAGCCCTCGGGGTCGGCCGCGACGATCTGCACCGCGGGGTTCTGCTCCTTCAGGTAGCGGCCGATGCCGGTGATCGTGCCGCCGGTGCCCACGCCGGCCACGAAGTGGGTGATGCGCCCCGCGGTCTGCCGCCAGATCTCGGGGCCGGTCGTGAGGTAGTGGACCTCCGGGTTCGCCGGGTTGGAGTACTGGTCGGGCCGGAACGCGTCGGGGATCTCGCGCACGAGCCGTTCCGCGGTCGAGTAGTACGAAGCGGGATCCTCGGGTGCGACCGCGGTGGGACACACCACCACTTCGGCGCCGTAGGCGCGGAGCAGCGACACCTTCTCCTCGCTCATCTTGTCCGACATCACGAACACGCAGCGGTAGCCGCGTTGGGCGGCGACGATCGCGAGACCGACCCCGGTGTTGCCTGATGTCGGCTCGACGATGGTGCCACCCGGTTTCAGCAGGCCGTCGCGCTCAGCCGCGTCGATCATCGCGACGGCCGGCCGGTCCTTGACGCTCCCGCCCGGGTTCACGTACTCGAGCTTGGCGATGAGATCCGACTCGATGTCGACGCTGACGCGCTTGAGTCGAACCAGCGGCGTGTTGCCGATCAGCTCGATCGGGGAGTCGGCGACGTCCATCGCCGGCTGCGATTGCGGGCCCGGTGCGGCGGATGGCATGGACCCGATGGTACCGGCGCCGCCCGCCGGTCAAGCAGGGGTCTTGGGCCCGTCCGCAAAGCCGAGCAGGCCGTCGACCCCCGATCCGTGAAGGGTCACGCCTCCGTCGACCACGAGGTTGTGTCCGGTGATGTAGCGGGCGGCCTCCGAGCAGAGGAAGACGACCGCGTCGGCGATGTCCTCCGGGTCGCCGATGCGCCCGATGGGGGTCTTCTCGCGCATGAAGTCGTTGCCTTCCTTCCACGCGAGCAGCGGTTCGGTCATGCCGGTGCGGATCGTGCCGGGTGAGATGCAGTTGACCCGGATGCCCATCGGTCCGTACTCGAGCGCGGCCGTGGCCGTGAGCGCGATCACCGCGGCCTTCGACGCGGCGTACGGTCCTTCACCCGCCGCGGGACGCACCCCACTGATCGACGCGGTGCTGACGATGTTGCCGCGCCCCGCCTCGATCATGTAGGGAACCGCGGAGCGGATGCCGTGGTACGGGCCGAGCAGGTTGACGCGCACGACGCGCTCCCAGTCGGCCGGCGGGATCTCGTGGGTGAGCCCGAACGCCATGGTGCCGGCGTTGTTGTAGATGATCGACAGGCCACCGAGCTTCGACGCGGCGGTGTCGACCGCAGCCTGCATCGCGTCCGCGTCACCCACGTCGACGCCGTGGCCGTAGCCGCCGATCTCGTCGGCCACCCGCTGCGCGCCCTCGCCGTCGAGGTCGAAGACCGCGACCTTCGCGCCCTCTTCGGCCATCTTGCGGGCCGTCGCCCGACCCATCCCCGACGCGCCACCGGTGACGATGGCGGTCTCACCGTCCAGCAGACCCATGTCTCCCCCTCGACCGATCGGAGGAGCAGCCTGCCACGCAGCCCTCGGATGCGTCAGCCCAGATCCG
>JAODBH010000237.1 GCA_025463865.1 Actinomycetes bacterium
CCCACCGTCCGAAGCCACCAGCCAATAGCCGTTGCCACTCGAGGTACGGGCCATGCCCACGATCGGGGCTTTCAACCGGAGGTTGCCGGTGCTGCCGAAGAACCGGGCATCACCGAAGGTGAACACCCCACCGTCCGAAGCCACCAGCCAGTAGCCGTTGCCACTCGCCGTGCGGGCCATGCCCACGATCGGGGCGTTCAAGCGGAGGTTGCCGGTGCTGCCGAAGAACCGGGCATCGCCGTAGGTGAAGACGCCACCGTCGGTGGCCGCGAGCCAGTAGCCCTGCGTGCTGGGCGTCACGCTCATCGCGATCACCGGCTTCTGGAGCGGGAGTCCGCCCGCGCTGCCGTGGAACGACGCGTCGCCGTAGGTGAACATCCCGCCGTCGGTGGCCGCGAGCCAATAGCCGCGCGTGACCGGGTTCACCGCGATGCCGATGTCGAGCCGGCCGGCGGCGACCCGGGAACCGGTCCCCGGGATGTAGACCGACGACGACAGCAGGCGTGACGTGATGTCGCCTGCGGACCACGTGGGGTTCGCGGCGAGGAGCAGCGCGGCGGCGGCCGAGACGAACGGGGCCGCGGACGACGTGCCGTCGCCCAGTGCCAGGCCACCCTGGTACGTGCTGAGAATGTCGATGCCGGGCGCAGCCAGCTTCACCCACGTGCCGAAGTTGGAGAACGACGTCAGCTTGTCGTTCCGGTCCGTTGCACCGACCGAGAGCACACCCTGATTGGCCGCCGGGTACACCTTGGCGTTGATGCCGTCGTTGCCGGCGGCCGCGACCACCAGCACGTTGTGCGCCTCGGCGTAGGCGACCGCGTCGGTGATGGTCTGGTTCTCCGACGACTGGCCCAACGAGAGGTTGATGATGCGCGCGCCGTGGTCGACCGCGTCGTGGATGCCGTTGGCGATGGTGAACTGGTTGCCGCAGCCGTAGTCGTCGAGCACCTTGATCGACAGGATCCGGGTGTTCCAGCCCGCTCCCGCGACCATGATCCCGTTGTTGGTCGCGGCGCCGATGATGCCCGCGACCGACGTCGCGTGGTCGACCGTGCTCGAGAGGCCGCAGTTGAGGTTCGCGGGCGCTTCGTCGGGCAGCCAGTCGATCTTGCCCGAGAGGTCGGGGTTCACGGGTTGGGCCGGATTGCTGCCGGCCTGGATGCGCACGCCGGTGTCGAGCACCGCGACGCGGATCTGCGGGTTTCCGTGGGTGACGGCCCAGGCGCGGTTGAGGTCCAACTTCTGGAGCGCCCACTGGCTCTGACCGAAGCACAAGTTCGGGTTCGACACGCACGGGTCGTTCGGCACGTCGAGCGCGCGGTACTGGACCTCGGGCTCCGCGACCGCGACGTCGGCGCGGGCGGTGAGCTCCCGACTCGCCGACCCCACGTTGCCCGGTCCGACGTCGATGACCGCGCTGTCGGTGCCCACCGTCGTGACCACGTTGCCGTCGACGGTGTTGGCGAGTTGCTGGGCGGTGTGGCTCGCGTCGGCGTGGTTGTCTGCCGGGTGTTCGAGTTGGACGACCACCCGGCCGGTGTTGCCGCTGCCGTCCCCGGGGGGCGCCGGGAGGTCCGGCATCGCGGTGGTGGCCGTCGGGGCGGTGGGTCCAGGAGCAGCGGCTGGCGCGGCACCGGCGGAGATGGGGGCCACCACCGCACCCGAGAGGGCGAGGACGCCGGCGAGCGCCACCGAAAGGGTCACGCTGCGCGTTCGGGCGGACCGCGTCCGGGAGAACAGGGGCATCAGCCTTCGATCGTTCGCGACGGGAGACGGGCGGTCGATCGCCCCGGAAGTTGGCGGTTCCGCGGCCGGTCGGCGCGGACGCATCGTAATCCCGGCCCCCGACCCCTTCGCACCACCCTGATCGAGCGGTTCGAGGCCCGACCCGGGCCCTTCAGCCTGTGGTAAACGTGGGCTTCGCCGTCCCTGCGGCGGTTTGTCCGCCAGCACAGGAGGCCACGACCAGTTGCGGGTCGCCGTGGACGTCACCCCTCTTGTCGGAGTGCGCACCGGCATCGGCCAGGCGGTCGGCGCGGTTCTCGACGCGCTCCGCGCGCAACCGACCGGTCCGGACGCCCCGCGACCCGCGGCAGCCGTGCCCGTCGTCATCCCCTACGCGCTGAGCCGCCGCGCGCGCGGCCATGCCGGCGCTCTGCCGGAGGGCACCCGCTTCCCCGCGTGGCCGGCGCGGATGCTGCTGCGCGCGTGGGAGCGCTCCGACGGACCGACCGTCGACCGATGGCTCGACGGCGCCGAGGTCGTGCACGCGACCAACTACCTCGCGCCGCCGTCGCGACACCCGGTCGTCGTGAGCGTCTGGGACTGCACGTTCGTACGCAGCCCCGAGCTCGTCAGCCCCGCGGTCCGCAGGATCGAGCCGATGCTCCGCCGGGCCATGCGACGCGGCGCGTGGGTGCACACCGGCTCGCACTTCGTCGCATCGGAGATCCTCGAGTATTTCGGCGCCGACCTCGCCGGACCCGACCGCGTGGCGGTCGTCGCGCCCGGCATACCCGAGCTCCATCACGGTGGCGCGGTCGAGCCCGAGGTCCAGGCCTTGCTCGAGAAGCCGTTCATCCTCGCGCTGGGCACGATCGAGCCCCGCAAGAACCTCGACGGACTCGTCCGCGCGTTCGGACTCCTCGCACCGCAGCATCCCGAGCTGCATCTCGTGCTCGCGGGACCCGACGGCCCCGGCCGCCGCGCGGTCGACCTCGCGCGTGCCGCGCTGCCGCAGCGCAGCGCAGCGCGCATCGTCTTCACCGGCGCGGTCTCCGACGCGGTGCGCACCACGCTCCTCGAATCGGCGTCCGTCCTCGCCTACCCCAGCGTCTACGAGGGCTTCGGGTTCCCGATCCTCGAGGCGATGCGCAGCGGCGTTCCCGTGGTCGCCTCGCTCGCAGGGTCGATCCCGGAGGTCGCCGGTGACGCCGCGGCGCTCGTCGAGCCGCTCGATCCCGACGCGCTCGCGGCCGCGCTCGCCCGGGTCCTCACCGACGACGACCACCGGGAGGAGCTGATCGCACGCGGTCGGCTCCGGTCCGCCGAGTTCTCGTGGGGTGAGACCGCGCGGGGGCTCACCGAGCTCTACGCCAAGGCCATCGGGTGAACGATCGCCCGCAGGACGACCGAGACGCCGACGGCCCGTCGGTCGCGCTCCACGTCGGGCAGCTGCTCCAACGGGTCCCGGGCGGGATCGGTCGCTACACCCGCGCGTTGATCCGTGAGCTGCCGCCGGTGGGCGTGCAGCTCCACACGTTCGCCGCGGGCGACCCGTCGGTCGCGGTCGCCGCGGGCTTTCCCGACTTCGTCCAGCTCGGACACCCGTACGCGCCGGTCCGCTACGAGCTCTGGCACCGGCTGCGGGCGCCGAGGATCCGCGTCGACGGCGACCTCATCCACGCACCCAGCATGGCGATCCCGCCCAAAGGCGATCGCCCGCTCGTCGTCACCGTCCACGACGTCGCGTTCCTCCGTCACCCCGAGCTGTTCACCAAGCGGGGCGTCTCGTTCCACCGGCGCGGGCTCGAGCTCACCCGGCGCGACGCGACCGCGGTCATCACCCCGTCGCGCTTCACCCACGACGAGCTCGTCCGCGAGGGCTTCGACCCCGGCCGCATCCACGTGATCCCGCACGGCATCGCAGCCGAGCCCGGTCCGATCACCGACGACATCAGGCGGCGCCTCGGTTGGGTCGGCGTGGATCCGCCGTTCGTCCTCTTCGTCGGCACGCTCGAGCCCCGCAAGGGCCTGCCCATCCTGCTGGAAGCCATGGCCGCGGTGCGGTGCGCGCATCCCGACGTCACCCTGGTCGTCTCCGGTCAACCCGGTTGGGGCGACGTCCCGGAGCTCGACGCCCCGTTCGTGCGCAAGTTGGGCTTCACGGACAACGACGTCCTCGACGCGCTCTACCGCTGCGCCGTGCTGGTGGCCGTCCCCTCCCGCTATGAGGGGTTCGGGCTGCCCGCGCTCGAGGCCATGGCCCGGGGGACGCCGGTCGTGGCGTCCAACGCGGCGAGCCTGCCCGAGGTCGTCGGCGACGCGGGCATCCTCGTCGAACCCCAGGACGTTGCCGGCTGGGCTGAGGCGATCGGCCGCGTGATCGAGGATGACGACGAGCGCGTCCGCCTCCAGGTCGCCGGCTCCCGGCGGGCCGCGGGCTACACGTGGCTCTCCTCCGCACGCGCGCACCGGGCCGCCTACATCGCCGCGACGCGCGCTTCGTCCTCGGGCCAGGACGGGACCGGCTGATCTCCGGGGCACCACTACCCTTGCGCGCCGTGCGCCTACTCCTCGACGTCAGCGCGGTGCCGGCCCGGCCGGTCGGCGCGGGCGTCTACACGGTCGAGCTCGCCCGTGCGCTGGGCCAACGCGACGACGTCGACCTCGTCCTCGCATGCCGGGCCGGCGACCGGCGCCGGTGGCGCCGCCTCGCGCCCGACGCGCTCACCCTCGACGCCGCGCCTGCCAAACGCCCAGCACGCGTCGTGTGGGAGCAGACGCGCGCGCACCGCCTGGCCGACTCCGCGCGCGTCGACGTATGGCACGGACCGCACTACACGATGCCGCGTGCGCTCGATGTTCCCGCGGTGGTCACCATCCACGACCTGACCTTCGTCGAACATCCCGAATGGCACGAACGCACAAAGGTCGCGTTCTTCCGCCGGATGCTGCGGTCATCGGCCCGGCGCGCCGCGGTCCTCGTCGCGATCAGCCGGCACACCGCCGCGGGCATCCAGGAGCACCTGCGGCCCAGGGGGGAGGTGGTCGTCGTTCCGCACGGAGTCGACCACGACCGGTTCCGCCCCGGTGTCGACGGCGATCCCGACGACCTCGACCTGCTCCGGTCGATCGGCGTCCAGCCTCCGTTCCTTGCGTTCGCGGGCACCGTCGAGCCCCGCAAGGACCTACCGACGCTCGTCGCCGCGTTCGCGCGGGTGGCGTCGAGCCGTCCCGACCTTCGGCTCGTCTTGGTCGGCGGCGACGGGTGGGGCTCGTCCGACCTCCACGTCGCCATCGAGCGCAGCGGGGTCGCGACCCGCATCGTCCGTCCCGGCTACATCCCCGACGCCGCGCTGCCGGCTCTCTTCCGGCAGTCCGAGGCGGTGGTCTATCCGTCGCTCGTCGAGGGTTTCGGCCTCCCCGCCCTCGAAGCCCTCGCGTGTGGCGCGCCGCTCGTGTCCACCACCGGCTCGGCGATCGAGGAGATCGTCGGCGACGCCGCACTCCTCGTCGCGCCCCACGACGAGGTGGCGCTGGCCGACGCGATGCGCCGCGTGCTGGACGACGAGACCCGGAACCGCCGTCTGCGCGACGCCGGCCCCGCCCGCGCCGCGCCCTACACGTGGACCGCCTCGGCTGCGGGTCACGTCGACGCCTACCGACGGGCGGCAGATGTCTCCGCGTCGCGTCCGAAGGGCAACTGATGCTCGCGCTCGTCACCGGCGGCTCCGGCTTCGTCGGCCAACATCTGCTCGCGCACCTCGCCGAGCAGGGTGACGAAGCGGTCGGCCTCGACCGCTCGGGAACCCCGAGCCTCGACATCACCGATCCCGACGTCGTCGCCCGGACCATCAGCGACCTGCGCCCCGACGCGGTGTACCACCTCGCGGGCCTGAGCCACGTCGGCGAGTCGTGGGACGCGCCCCAGCGCTTCATGGCCGTCAACGCCATCGGCACGCTCAACGTGTTGCAGGCGTGCGAGCGCTCCGACGTCGGGCGCGTCCTCGTGATCGGCAGCGCCGACGAATACGGCCTGGTCGATCCGGCCGACGTGCCGATCGCCGAGACCGCCGCCCTGCGCCCGATGACGCCTTACGGCGCGAGCAAGGTCTCGGCCGACTACCTCGCGCTCCAAGCGTTCCTGGGTCGGGGCGTGCCCGCCATCCGGGTGCGTGCCTTCAACCACACCGGGCCGGGACAGCCGCCGCGCTTCCTGGTCCCTTCGCTCGCGCACCGTATCGTCGCGGCCGAGCGCACGGGGCTCGACGACATCGTGGTCGGCTCGCTCGACGCGGTGCGCGACATCACCGACGTGCGCGACGTGGTGCGCGCGTACCGCACGCTGGTCGTCGACGGCGTACCCGGAGAGGCCTACAACGTCTGCTCGGGCCGCGGCGTCGCGGTCCACGAGGTTGCCGACCTCCTGCTCGCGCACACACCGCGGTCCCTGCGACTGGTCGTCGACCCGGCCCTCGTCCGTCCGATCGAGGTGCCCGTGCTCGTGGGCGATCCGGCCAAGATCCACGCCGCCACCGGGTGGAGCCCGCACTACGAGCTCGAGCAGACCCTGGCCGACGTGCTCGAGAGCTTCCGCGCCCAACCCGACTGAGCGGGCGGCGACGCCGATCCGTGGCTACAGCGGGATGCTGATCTCGGAGTCGTCGCCGATCATGAGCCGGAGGGCCGCGGGGAGAGCCGAGGTCTTCACGATCTTGGCGTCGCGGCCGATCAGGCTGTCGACGATGCGCTGCACGCCGTCGATCTCGGCCCGGTCCAGGACGACCGAGTGCTCGATCTCCGCGTCCACGAGCCGGCACCCGTTGCCCACCGACGAGAACGGGCCGACGAAGGTGCGCTCGATGTGGGCGCCGGCGCCGATCACGGCCGGACCCCGGATCGTGCTGTCGCGTACCACCGCGCCTTCGGCGACGACGACCTTGCCCTCGACGCGCGAAGCATCGTCGACGTCGCCACGGATGTCACGGCTGATCGCGTCGAGCACGATGCGGTTCGCCTCGAGCAGGTCCTGCAGCTTGCCCGTGTCGATCCACGGCGACGTGAGGATGTGGGGGCGGACCGTACGGCCGTTCTCGATCAACCACTGGATCGCGTCGGTGATCTCGAGCTCGCCCCGCCCCGAAGGTTTGATCGCGCGCACCGCCTCGTGGATGCAGGAATCGAAGAGGTAGACGCCCACAAGGGCGAGATCGCTCGGCGGGTTCTTCGGCTTCTCGACCAGCCGAACGAGCGATCCGTCGGCCGCGAGCTCGGCGACGCCGAACGACTGCGGGTTGTCGACCTTGGTGAGCAGCACCATCGCGTCGGGCCGCTCGGTCGTGAACTCCTCGACGAACGCGGTGATGCCGCCGACCACGAGGTTGTCGCCCAGGTACATCACGAAGGGCTCGTCGCCCAGGAACTCCTTGGCGATCAGGACCGCATGGGCCAGGCCCTTCGGCGCGTCCTGCTGGATGAAGGTCGCCTTGATGCCGAGCTCGGAACCGTCACCTACGACGTCGCGGATCGCCTGGTGGGTCTCGCCGACGATGATCCCGACCTCGGTGATCCCCGAAGCCGCGATCGCCTCGAGCCCGAAGAACAGGATCGGACGGTTCGCAAGCGGAACGAGCTGCTTCGCGCTCGTGTAGGTGATCGGACGCAGTCGCGTCCCGGAACCTCCCGCCAACACCAGTGCTTTCACGGTCGGTGACGCTAGCCGCGCGCCTCACGTCTCCCGAACCGCGCGTTCGCCGGCTCGGCCTAGGGGATCTGGCGGTCGAGCCAGCCGAGGAGCGCGGCGACCGCCCGCGGGTCGTGACGCAACCGGTGCCCTGCCGCGTGCACGATGCGCAGCTCGGCCGAGGGACCCGCGCGGTCGACGAGCTCGCGGGCGTCGGTGACCGGGACGATCTCGTCGTCCGAGCCCTGGAGCACGAACAACGGGCGAGGCGGGAGCTTGCTGGCGGCACCCACGATGTCGAGCGACACGATCGCCCGGGCCCACTCCGAGACGTCGGGCGGAAAATCGGGATCGCGCACGAGGCCGACGCTACGGACGTGCTCGAGGAACCGCGCGGGCTCCCGGGCCCACTCGCGCAAGGACGCGGGCGCGCCCAGGGTCGCGACGCCACGGACGCGGTCGTCCTCCGCCGCGGCCCGGATGGCGAGCGATCCGCCGAGGCTCGATCCCGCGATCCACACGCCGGTGACGTCGGGACGCGCGTGGAGCGCATCGATCGCGGCGCGCAAATCGGCGGCCCAACCGTCGATGGAGAAGTTGCCCTCCGAGGGTCCCGATCCGCGGAAGTTGAACGTGAGCACCGCCCAGCCCGCGTCGCGTGCGAGCCGTTCGGCCAGCTCGGGGTAGGTGGCGCCGTATGTGGCCGCACCGCGGGGACCACTCGGGAAGCCGTGGCACAGCACGAGACCCGGAACCCGAGCGAGGCCGGGTGGGCGGGCGAAGTGCGCTCCGAGTCGGAGTCCCTCGGAGGTGATCGTCGCTTCCACGGGGCCGGCCTTCGACGGGGCCCGGACGGGATGCCCGGGCGCAGGACCATTATCCTTGCGCGGTGGCATCCCCCCGAACCGCCGAGTCCGCCGCCGTCGCCCCGGCCTGCAAGGAATGGGCCGCGATCGTCCAGGCCCTGCTCGAAGGCGAGCAGATCCTCGACGTGCGCAAGGGCGGCATCCGGGAGGACGGCCGCCACTTCGCGGTGCAGGCGCCCCGCTTCTGGCTGTATCCCACCGTCGAGCATCAGCGACCCGAGCTGCTCAAGCCCGCCTACCGGCATTGGGTCGACGACACGGTGGCGTCGGCGCCGCCCGACCGCGCCATCCGGGTCGAGGGTTGGGCCGACGTCGTGGGGCTGGCGCGGGTACGTGAGGCCGACGATCTCGCCGCGCTCGACGGCAAGCTGATCTGGAGCCACGACTACGTCGAGAGCCGGCTCAAGTGGAAGCGCCGCGATCCGCTCTGGGTGCTCGCGCTGCGCGTGCACCGCCTCGTCGAGCCGATCGTCGTTCCCTTCCGCGACGGCTATGGCGGCTGCACCAGCTGGGTCGACCTCGACGGGCTACCCGCGGACCCCGCGTCGCTGCCCAGCGAACCCGCGTTGTCCGATGTGGCGTTCGAGGCCCGCTACCGGGGCGCGGAGAGCGCGCTCTCGGTCCCGTTCGAGCCCTACTCCGCTGCCTGACAATCCTCCGCTGCCTGACAACCCGCCGCTGCCTGACAACCTGCCGCGCTACGAGTCGGCGCGGTTCCGTGCGTCCTCGAAGAGGCGGCGGACGGTCTCACCGTCGGCGGGGCGTTCCTCCCGCGTCTCGGCGTCCCACATGCTCCGCGGCTGCCGCAGGTAGTCGCCGCCGTAGACGTGGATCGACCCGGTGCACGCACGCGCGTCGGGATTGGTGACCGCGTGGATCACGTCGGCGCCGAGCATGGCGGAGCGCCCACGGCCCACCCGGCGCCCGCCCGACTCGACGATGCCCGCGCCGCTCCGGCGGAAGAAGACGTTGTCCTCCTCGCCGCCGTAGATCCCGTTGACCGCCCACATGAGATGGTCGTGCGGAGGGATCGACATCGCCGGGCCCCAGACGAACTTCATGATGCTCATGTCGGACGACGTGTACAGCGGGAGGAACTCGGCGGCCGTCGCGGGCAGCGCGTGGGCGATCCGGTCGGGTTCGGTGAGCGCACGGTCGAGGATCTCGCGGACCGCCGTGATCCCGTCGGTCTCGGCCCGGGCCACCACGCAGTCGGCGATGAACTGGTCGAGATCGAACATGGGACCTCGCTTGCTAGTACTCGGCGGCCGCCGCTTCGCGTTCGGCGGCCCGGATGGTCCAGTCGGGGCGGTAGCACCGGTTCTTGGCCTCGTCGAGGGAGTCGGGACCGAAGCTGATGAACTGCTCCGACTCCATGAGCTCGGCGATCACCGCGGCTTCGAGGAAGGTGTTGTCGAGGTCGTAGACGATCTGGGTGCGCTTGTCCCCGACGTAGCGGAAATCCTCGAATCGGGTCGGGCGTTCCACGGGGGCTCCTCGTCGGCCGTCGGCACGTGGTGGTGGGCGAGCCGGAGGGTACCGCACCCCCCGCAAAGGGCAGGGTTCGTTCCGGGCCGGGACGCGAGTGAGGGGCGCCTCCGGAGAGGCACCCCTCACTGCACACCATTGATGGAACGAATGCTGGGATTACGGGTGCCGGCCGAGATGGCATCGGGTGGGACCAACTCCCGACTCGAGCGGCGGCGGTGCGGCGGTTGGACTCCGCCGAGCGGTCCAAGCTGCACGCCCTAACGGCCGCGCACCTCCAGGGTCCCGGGTTGATCATGCATGTGTTGGACCACCTCCCTTCTCTGGTCCCGAAATCTTAGGACGCGCGGAGCCGGTCCGCGGCGCGGATTCCGGGTCAGCCGGGCGGCAGCTCGGGCGGGGGCTCTTCCGGCGGGAGCTCGGGCCGCGGGTCGGCGGCGAGGTCTCGGCGGGTGAGCCGGGGCTTGGCCGGGTTGCTGATCGCGCCGATCGCCCGCATGTACCGCAACTGGGTCTCGATCACCGCGTGCACCTGCTCGGGGTGGAACTCGTAGCCCTCGACGGCTCCCTGCTCGATCACGTAGTCGACGGTCTCCGCTCCCCCGACGATCACCGGCCCGGGCGGGTTCGCGGTGCTCCCGTTCACCGCGACGCCCTTGCGCTTGAAGAAGTCCATCTGCAGCTTCAGGATCCGCCGCACGTCCTTCGGTGTGAGGGTGGCGGCGATGTCGTCCGGGAGGTGCTCGACGACCCAGTCGTAGGCCTCGGTCATGTCGAACACGGGCGCGGGCGGCTCCTGTGCGAGCCGGCCTGCCTCGCGCGCGAGGAAGAACGCCGCAATCACGAGGATCACGCCCACCAGCAGGACTCCGACGACCAACGCCATGGGCGCAGGCTATCGAGGCCCGCGCGCGTTCCCGCCTCCGGGTGAGATGGGAACGACTCGCCGGTGGACCGCCGCGTGAGGCGCTCAGCGCCCGGCGCGTTACAGGCCGATGCGTTGCGCGAGGAGCTCGCGGTGGTACGTGGCGTCGCCGAGCAGGACCTCGGAGCTCTTCGCCCGCTTGAAGTAGAGGTGCGCGGGGTGCTCCCAGGTGAAGCCGATGCCACCGTGGATCTGGATGTTCTCGGCCGCGGCGTGAAAGTAGGCATCCGAGCAGTAGGCCTTGGCCAGGCTCGCGACCACCGGCAGCTCGTCGCTGTCCTCGGCTGCGGCCCACGCGCTGTAGTACGCCGCGCTCTTCGCCGACTCGACCTCGAGCAGCATGTCGGCGCACTTGTGCTTGATGGCCTGGAACGACCCGATCGGCCGCCCGAACTGCACCCGGACCTTGGCGTACTCGACGCTCATGTCGAGCACCTTCTGGGCACCACCGACCATCTCGTTCGACAGACCGACCGCGGCCTGGTCGAGTGTCTTCGACAACGCGTCCCAGCCGTTGCCGACCGTGCCCAACGGCTTCGCCGCGACCCCGGCGAAGTCGACCCGGGCCTGCTTGCGGGTCTGGTCCATCGTGGCCAGCGGTGTGCGCGTGAGACCTTCCGCGTCGCCCTGCACGGTGAACAGCGAGACGCCTTCGGCGCCGCCCGTGCCCTGGGTCCGTGCCGCGACCACGAGCAGGTCGGCGATGTGGCCGTCGATGACAAACGTCTTGGTGCCGTCGAGCGTGAAGGAGTCGCCCGATCCCGACGCGACCATGGTGATGCCGTCGGCGTCCCACCGGCCGGACGGCTCGGTGAACGCAAGCGCCGCGATCGTCTCGCCCGACGCGATTCCCGGCAGCAACGCGGCCTTCTCCTCGTCGGTACCCGCGTGCAAGATCGCGTTCGCGGCCAACACCACGGTCGAGAAGAACGGCGCGCACAGGAGCACGCGGCCCATCTCCTCGAGCACGATGCCGAGCTCCACGAACGTGTAGCCCTGCCCGCCGTACGCCTCGGGCAGCGCCAGGCTCTGCAGACCCAGCTCGTTCGCCATCTGGGCCCACACCGCCGGGTCGTATCCCTCGACCGTGTCCATCAGGCGGCGGACCTCGCTCTCGGGCGAACGCGCCTCGAGGAACTTGCGCACCGTGTCCCGTAGGGCCTCTTGGTCCTCGTCAAAGGCAAAATCCATGATGCTCCTCTATCGGGGCTCGCGGGGAAGGCCGAGTACCCGCTCGCCGATGATGTTGCGCTGGATCTCACTGGCGCCGGCGTAGATGGTCTCCGACCGACTGAACATGAACGAACGCTGGATCTCGTTGAGCTCGTAGTCGCCGTCGAACCCGGCGTCGATGATCTGACCCTCCGGGCCGAGGACGTGCATGGCCCGCTCGCCGAGCGTGCGGTGCCAGTTGCTCCAGTACAGCTTGCCGATGCTCGACTCGGGCCCGATCACACCCCGCTTGACCAGGTTGGTGAGCATCCGCATCCCGTTGTACTTCATGATCATCACACCGACGTAGGAGTCGGCGAGCTCTTGGCGGATGCGCGGCTCGTCGATCGAACCGTTGGCCCGGGCCACCTCGATGAGATCGGCGAGCTCGCGCTGGAAGCCGAGCTGCTGGGAGAGGAACGCGGTGCCCCGCTCGAAGCCGAGCGTGGCCATCGCGACCTTCCACCCGTCGTTCACCTCGCCGACCACGAGGCTCTTCGCGGTGCGGGCGTCGTCGAAAAAGACCTCGTTGAACTCGGCCGAGCCGGTCATCTGCCGGAGCGGGCGCACCTCGACCCCGGGCTGGTCCATCGGTACCAGCAGGTACGAGAGACCCTTGCTGCCCTTCGACTCCGGGTCGGTACGCGCGATGAGGAAGCACCACTGGGCCCGGTGGGCGAGCGTGGTCCACACCTTCTGGCCGTTGACGACCCACTCGTCGCCGTCGAGCACCGCGCGCGTCTGCACATTGGCAAGGTCGGATCCGGCGTTCGGCTCGGAGTAGCCCTGGCACCAGAGCTCGTCCACCGACTGGATCTTGGGCAGGAACCGCTGCTTCTGCTCCGGGGTGCCGAACGCGATGAGCGTGGGCGCGAAGAGGCCTTCACCGAAGAAGCTGATCCGCGCGGGCGCGCCCGCTTTGGCGTACTCCTCGTCGAAGATCACCTGCTGGGAGAGGTCGGCCGCCCGTCCGCCGTACTCCTCGGGCCAGCCGAGACCGATCCAACGATCCTTGCCGAGGATGCGCTCCCACTCGACGCGCGTCTCCCAGCCGGTCTCGTCCGCGGGGCCGCCGCGACCGCCGAGCGCCGCGAACTTGCCGACGAGGTGCTCGTCGAGCCAGGCGCGGATCTCGGCCCGGAATTCGGCTTCGGCTGGGGTGTCGCGGAAATCCACCGAACTCTCCTCGGTCAACCGGCGGGACCCTACCTGACCGACCGGTCAAGGACCATGGCGCTCGCCGTTCGACGCGCGACGCCAACCACTACCCTCGGAGCCATGGTGCGACCGGCGCATTTCGAGGACTCCTCGGTCCGAATCGACAAGCTCGTCGTCGGCCCGTGGGAGAACAACGTCTTCATCCTCCGCAGCAAGGGCACCGGCGACGCCGTGCTGATCGACGCGGCCAACGAGCACGAGTTGCTGCTCGAGGTCAGCCGAGCGACCGGCGTGCGCCGGGTGCTCACGACCCACGGCCACTTCGACCACATCGGCGCGGTCACCGCCATGCGAGACGCCGGCATCGAGGTGGGCATCGCGAGCGCCGACGCCGAGATGCTGCCCTCGTACGACTTCACGATCCCCGACGACGAGGTCATCCGCGTCGGCGACCTCCGCCTGCGCAGCATCCTGACGCCCGGCCACACCGCCGGCTCCACCTGCTTCCTGGTCGAGGGCCTGCCGATCCTGTTCAGCGGGGACACCCTCTTCCCCGGCGGCGCGGGCAACACCAAGCAGCCGGGGGGCGACTTCGCCACGATCATCGAGTCGATCGACCGCCGGCTCTTCACCCTCGATCCCGACACGCTCGTGCTGCCCGGTCACGGGCTCGACACCACCGTGGGAACGGAGCGGCCCAACCTGGACGAATGGGTTGAACGGGGCTGGTGATCGAGCACGTTCAGTGGCAATAGACTGACGGTCCGTCACCGTCACCATCGTCCGCACGAGAGATCGGCCCCGATGAAGCTGCGGTTCGTCGCCCCCGCCCCGACGCCCTCCGAGGCTTCCGGCCGACGGTTCGAGCCGCGCCTCGCGCCCGACCCGAAGCCCTGCGAACGATCGGTCTCCGACCACCCGTGGCCCCGCCCGTGCGACGAGTGCGGCGCGGCCCAACCCCTTTCCGCGGCCCCCGACGCCCGCTGCACCGAATGCGGGGGCAGGGTCCGCTCGCAGAGCTAGCGACGACGGACGACCGAGGCGGGGCGGTCGCGGAGAGGACCGCCCGCAATCGCGAACGGTCCTCTCATCCGGCTGGTGCGCAACGTCTTCGGGCAGTAGCGCGTTCGGCAAGGTCAGGTGCAACCAGCCCCGCTCCGCTACTTGATCAGCTTCGCGTCCTTCAGCAGGGTCGTCGCGGCCTCGGCCGGGTCGATCTTGTCGTTGAACACCGAGAGCGCAGCCTTGTTGTACGCCTTCGTCGTCAGCGCCGCGGTGACCTTGGCCGCGTCCTTCTTGAACTTCGACGTCGCGACCGACGACTTCGCGATCAGGATCGCGTTGTCGGACGGCTGCAAGCCCTTGTCGTCCTTCAGCAGCACGTAGTTCGGCTTGATGATGCTGCTGCCGGTGAAGAGCAGGCCCACCTGGATCGTGCCGTCGTCGAGCGCCTTGTTGGTGATGGGACCACCGGCGTCGAGCTTGCGCACGTCCTTGAACTTCAGGCCGTACAGCTGCTGTGACGTCGTGCCGAGGCAGAGCGGACGGTCCAGGCACTCCGGCGGTCCGCCGAACACGAGCTGCGGCGCGACCTTCTTGAGGTCCGAGACCGTCTTCAGCTTGTACTTGGTGGCGGTCGACTTCAGGACATAGAACGCATTGACGTCGAGCGCGGACGCCGGCGGCAACGCGGTGATGCCCGTGCCCTTGAGCTTGGCCTGGAGCAGCTTGTACGTGCTGTCCTTGCTGCCGGTGGGCGTTCCACCGAGGTACGTGAGCAGGGTGCCCTGGTAGTCGCCGTAGGCCCCGATGTCACCGCTCTTCAATGCCGGGTAGGTGATCTCGGTCGGGCCGATCTTGTCTTTGTAGCTGACGCTGTACCCCTTGCTCTTGAGGTACTGGCCGTAGGCCTGGCTGATGATCTGCGCACCGGCGAAGTCCTTGGCGCCCACCGTCACCGAGGTGGCGGCGCCCGCGGAGCCGAACGTCGAGAACGCCAACGCGATGCCGATCAGCATGGCGCCGAGCGCGCGCCCGCTGAATCTCAATCGTGCCTTTCTCATGGTGCTTTCCCTCCAGTTGGTGTTGTGGTCGTGAGCTGAGTGTCGGGAACCATCGACGCGTCGAGGACCCCGTCGATCTCGGAGTTCGTCGCGGTCTCTTCGCGCAATCCCTTCGGGACCACGACGCGTTGCACAGCCGCGAGACCGTATTCGACGATCAACGCGAGCACGGCAACGCACAACGCTCCGGCGAAGAGGCGCGGCTTGTCGAACTCGCCCTGGCCGTCGACGATGAGCCGGCCGAGGCCGCCCGCGTCGACGAGCGCCGCGAGCGTCGCGGTGGCGACGATCGCAACGGCGGCCGTGCGAATGCCCGCCATGATCAGTGGCATCGCGACGGGGAGCTCCACCTTGCGGAGTGACTGCGGACCGGTCATGCCCATGCCGCGCGCGGACTCGCGTAGATCCGCGTCGACGCCGCTCATCCCCACGAAGGTGTTGGTCAGGATCGGCGGGATGCCGAGCAGGACGAGCGCGATGAACACCGGGATCGAGTTCACGCCGATCGTCGTGAGGAACGTGGGCGGATTGCCGATGCCGAAGTAGGTGACGCCGAACAGCAGCAGCGCGTACGAGGGCAGGGCGCGCCCGAAGTTCGACACGTTGATCGCGACGAACCCACCTCGTTGCCTGTGCCCCAGCCAGAGGCCGATGGGAATCGCGAGCAGCGCCGCGACGAGGAGCGCGGAGACGGTCATCTCGATGTGCTGCCGGGTCAGGTTGGGGATGCCCTCCTTCCCCGTCCAGTGGTCCCCGTTGAGGAACCAGTCCCACACCTGGCCCAGGAAGTTCACGAACGGACCGCCTTACGGGTCCAGGGCGTGATGAGCTTCTGGACGCCGAGCAGCATCACGTCGACGACGACCGCGAGGACCAGGGTCAGCACGACACCCACGGTGATCGGCGTGTTGAAGTCGATCTGGAAGCCGTCGCGCATCAGCGATCCGAGGCCACCGAGCGCGAACTGGGCGGTGATGGGCACGAGCCCGATCAACGTCACCGTGGCGATCCGCACCCCGGCGAAGATCGTCGGCGTGGCGAGCGGCACCTCCACGAGGAAGAGCCGGCGGGTACGGCTCATGCCCATGCCGTCGGAGGCCTCGAGCACCTCCTCGGGCACGTTGTCGAGCCCGGTGACGGTGTTCCGCACCAGGATCAACAGCGTGTAGGCGGTGAGCGGGATGAGCACGGTGGTGGTCGAGAGGCCGAAATACGGCTGCAGCGCGGCGAAGGCCGCCAGCGACGGGATCGTGTAGAGGGCCCCGGTGAAGCCCAGCACCGGGCCCAGGGTGCGTCGCTTGCGTGTGGCGAGCACCGCGAGGGGGAACGCGATGAGCATCCCGAACAGCATCGGCTCCGCGACGAGCTGGATGTGCTGGACCAGCGCGCTCCGGATCTGGTCGGTGTGGGAGTCCACCCAGGACCAATCGAGCAGCCCGTTGTTGTAGGCGAGGATCGCGCTGCCCGGCATGACCCGCCCCCTACCCGATTCCCGTCCGAAATCCGACCGAACAACTCAGCTTTGGGATGGTAGCGTCCCGCAACGCCCGGCGAGAGGCGCGCCAGCATGATCCGGTTGGACTCGGTGAGCAAGAAGTACCCCAACGGTCAGCTGGCGGTCCGCGACCTCTCGCTCGACGTCCCGGAGGGCGAGATCGTCGTGCTGGTCGGGCCCTCGGGCTGCGGCAAGACCACGACGCTGAAGATGATCAACCGGCTCATCGAGCCCACCAGCGGGCGGATCTACCTCGACGGCGACGACGTCACCCACGTCGACCCGGTCGAGCTGCGCCGCCGGATCGGCTATGTCATCCAGCAGGTGGGCCTGTTCCCGCACCTCACCATCGGCGCCAACGTCGGCACGGTGCCGAAGCTGCTCGGCTGGGACAAGGCGCGGGTCCGCAAGGTCTCCGACGATCTGCTCGAGCTCGTGGGCCTCGACCCCGGCGTGTACCGCGACCGTTATCCCAACCAGCTCTCCGGCGGCCAGCGTCAGCGGGTCGGTGTGGCGCGGGCCCTCGCGGCCGACCCCCCGGTCCTCCTGATGGACGAGCCGTTCGGTGCCATCGACCCCGTGACCCGCGCCCGACTCCAGGACGAGTTCCTGCGGCTGCAGGGCGAGGTGCGCAAGACCATCGTGTTCGTCACCCATGACATCGAGGAAGCCGTGAAGATGGGGGACCGCATCGCGATCCTCGACGTCGGCGGCATCCTCGCCCAGTACGACACGCCCGCCCAGATCCTCGGCGACCCCACCTCCCACATGGTCGCCGAGTTCGTGGGCGCGGACCGCGGGCTCAAGCGCCTGAAGGTGACGCCGATCGATCCCGGGGGCATCGAGCATCCTCCGACGGTCCGGCCCGACCAGACCCTGGCCGAGGCGCGCGCACTCATGGATGCGAACGACTCCCGGTTCCTGGTCGTGGTCGACGACCGCGGGGAGCTGCGGGGCCACGTACGACGCGTCAACGCGCTCGGTGAGGGCAGCGTCCACTCGCGCACCGAATACATCGACTCGTGGGTCAGCTCCGACGACTCGCTCGAGCATGCGCTCGCGAAGATGCTCCTCACCGACTACGGCTGGGTCGCGGTCGTCGATGGGCAGCGCTACGTCGGCGTGTTGGGCCCGGACGCGATCTACCGCGCGCTGCGCAACTCGATCGACGATGCCGCGGAGCAGACCCTCGGCGCCGCAACGGAGCGGGCGATCGACGAGGGCGCCGAGCTCCAACCCTGAGTCTCGCGGTCCACGCTCACGCCGATGGTTCGACCGTTCGAACATCACCACCCGCAACTACGCTCGCCGAGGTGCTCGATGAAGGCATCTTGGAGACCGTCGTCGGCGAGTGCGCGACCGCGGTAGCGCGATGAAGTTGGCGATCGTCGCGCCGGTCTGGGTCCCCGTGCCTCCACCGGGATACGGCGGCATCGAGCTCGTCGCCTCGCTCGAGACCGAGACGCTCGTCGCCCGCGGTCACGACGTCACCCTGTTCGCGAACGGCGAGTCACGCACGTCGGCCCGTCTCGTCGCCACGTTTCCCACCGCACCGGACCCGTCGTTGATGGGGGACGTCTGGTACGAGTCGCTGCACGCGATGACGGTGCAGATGTGCTCCGAGCGCTTCGACCTCATCCACGACCACTCGGGAGTCGTCGGCGCCGCGTTGGGCGCGTCCCGACCGGTCGTGCCGACCGTCCACACGTTGCACGGCCGGTGGACACCCATCGCGGAGCGCTTCTACCCACTGATCGCAGGCCGGGTGCACCTCGTGGCGATCAGCGAGCACCAACGCCGCGCCTTCCCGTCGATCCCCTACGCGGGCGTCGTGCACAACGGCATCGACGTCGGCCGCTACACGTACGTCGAGCAAAAGGACGGCTACCTCGTCTACATCGGCCGCGCCGCGCCCGACAAGGATCCGGCCCGGGCCATCGACCTCGCCCGGGCGGCCGGCCTGCCGATCAGGATGGTCGTGCGGCGCGCCCGCATGACCAACAAACCCGACGAGCCGGACGAGATCGAGTACTGGAACCGCGAGATCGTGCCCCGGCTCGGTCCCGACGTCGAGATCTTCGACCGCGTCTCGCCCGAGCAGAAGGTCGAGCTCCTCGCCCACGCGACCGCGATGGTCTTCCCGATCAACTGGCCCGAGCCGTTCGGGCTGGTGATGGTCGAGGCCATGGCCTGCGGAACCCCCGTGGTCACCTGCCCGGTGGGAGCCGCCCCGGAGATCGTCGTGCACGGTGTCACCGGGTTCGTCCGCCCCGACGACGCCGGGATGGTCGACGGGATCCGCCGGATCGTCGCCGGCGAGATCGACCCCGCGGCGTGCCGGGCCCGGGTCGAGGAGCACTTCTCGGCCCCGGTCATGACCGAGGGCTACGAGCGCATCTTCGAGCGGGTCCTCGCCCCCTGAGGAACCGATTTCGGGGGTTTCCCCTATAGCCGTAGTGTTATTAAACTTTCCGCCATGACGACCACTCCCGAGACTCCCGCCCTCGAGATCGAGGACCTCCACGTGGAGGTCGACGGCGCCCCGATCCTGCGCGGGGTCAGCCTCGCGGTCATGCCCGGCGAGCTCCACGCCCTCATGGGGCCCAACGGCTCCGGCAAGTCGACCCTGGCCAACACGCTCCTCGCCAATCCCGCCTACACCATGACCCGGGGCCGGATCCTGCTCGAGGGTGAGGACGTCACCGGCCTCGCCCCCAACGAGCGGGCGGAGCGCGGCCTGTTCCTCGGCTTCCAGCACCCCGAGGAGATCCCCGGGGTCAGCGTGCTCAACTTCCTCCGCCAGGCCATGGCCGCCCGCAAGGGCATCAACGACTTCTCGGTCCTCGAGGTCCGGCTGCAGCTCCTCGACTGGACCAAGCGCCTCGGCCTCGACAACAACTTCTCCGACCGTTACCTGAACGAGGGCTTCTCGGGCGGTGAGAAGAAGCGCAACGAGCTGCTGCAGATGGCGCTCATGGAACCCGACGTCGCCGTCCTCGACGAGACCGACTCCGGGCTCGACATCGACGCGCTGCGCCTGGTGTCCGACGGCATCTCCGAGATCCGCAAGGACCGCTCCCGGCTCGCCATCCTCCTGATCACCCACTACCAGCGGATCCTCGAGTACCTCACCCCCGACCGCGTGCACGTCCTGATCGACGGCCGGATCGTCGAGTCCGGCGGGCCCGAGCTCGCACGCAAGGTCGAAGCCGGTGGCTTCGAGAGCTTCCGATCCGAGGAGCTGACGCCATGAGCGTCGATGTCGAACGCATCAAGAAGGACTTCCCGATCTTCGAGCGCGAGGTGCACGGCAAGCGGCTCGTGTACCTCGACTCCGCGGCGTCGTCGCAGAAGCCCGCGGTCGTGCTCGACGCGATGGACGGCGTCTACCGCGACCACTACGCCAACGTGCACCGCGGTGTGTACACGATCGCCGAAGAGGCGACCCAGGCCTACGAGGGCGCCCGGGCGAAGGTCGCGAAGTTCGTCGGCGCGCCGAGCTCGAGCGAGATCGTGTTCACCCGCAACGCCACCGAGTCGATCAACCTGGTCGCGTACTCCTGGGCCCGCGCCAACCTGAAGGCCGGCGACCCGATCGTCCTGACCCAGCTCGAGCACCACGCCAACGTCGTGCCGTGGCACATCCTCGCGGCCGAGCGGGGCGTCGAGCTCCGTTGGATTCCGTTGACCGCCGACTACCGGCTCGACCTCAGCCACCTCGACGAGCTGCTCGACGGAGCCAAGCTCCTGGCGTTCAGCGCGATGTCGAACGTGCTGGGGACGATCACCGACGTCGCCCCGCTCACGCAAGCCGCGCACGCCGCGGGCGCCAAGGTCCTGGTCGACGCGTGCCAGTGGGTCCCGCACGAGCCCACCGACGTGAAGGAGTGGGGTGCCGACTTCGTCGCCTTCTCCGCCCACAAGATGCTCGGACCGACCGGCATCGGCGCGCTGTGGGCGCCCGCCGAGCTGCTCGACGCGATGCCGCCGTTCATGGGTGGCGGCGACATGATCCGCGACGTTCGCCTCGACGGCTTCACCCCCAACGACCTGCCCTGGAAGTTCGAGGCCGGCACGCCCGCGTTCGTGGAGGGCGTCGGCTTCGGTGCCGCGGTCGACTACCTCGAGGCCATCGGGATGGACAACGTGCGCGCCCACGAGCGCGCCGTCACCACCTACGCGCTCGACGCGCTGCACGACCGCTTCGGCGACCGGCTCACGATCTACGGCCCCGCCGACATCGACGTGCGCGGCAGCGCGATCAGCTTCGCGTTCGAAGGCATCCACGCCCACGACGTTTCGCAGGTGCTGGACGAGGACGGCATCTGCGTCCGGGCCGGCCACCACTGCGCCAAGCCACTGATGCGCCTGCTCGGCATCTCGGCCACGAGCCGGGCGAGCTTCTACCTCTACAACGACACCGACGACGCCGACGCGCTGGTCGACGGGCTCACGCACGTCGAGCAGTTCTTCGCGCTCTGACCCGACCCTAGGATCTCCCCATGCCCGGCCTCGAAGACCTCTACCGCGAGATCATCCTCGACCACTACCGCTCACCCCGGAACAAGGGCGAGCTCGCGGTCCCACCCGCGCACAAGGTCGAGGGCTTCAACCCGCTCTGCGGCGACGAGGTCGTGCTCTACCTCGAGGTCAACGCCGACGGTGTCGTCGAGGACCTCAAGATCAACGGGCAGGGCTGCTCGATCTCCCAGGCCAGCACCTCGATGATGAGCGCAGCGGTGAAGGGCAAGCCCGTCGCCGAGGCCCGCAAGCTGATCCGCGCCTTCAAGGCGCTGATGTCGATCCACGAGAGCAAGCTCGACGGGGAATCCGACGGTTCCGACCTCGCGGCCGATCTCGAGGGCGTGAAGCTCGGCGATCTCGAGGCCCTGCAAGGAGTGGTCAAGTTCCCGGTCCGCATCAAGTGCGCCACGCTGGCCTGGAACACCCTCTCCCAAGGCCTGGATGAGTCCGAGGAGCCGGTCATCAGCGCCTAGGCTGAGCCGCGCTGGACCACGGGTCGGATCCCAGAGGTTTGGGAGCTCTCCGGCATTCGCACACTCGAAATATTGCGCTCACGGGATCGAAACCGTGGTGAAGGATGTTGTAGGCACCACACACGTCACCGGGAGGCTCCAATGGACCAGGTCCGCATCACCGAGATGATCGACTCCGCGTTGATCGACTTCCGCGGTCGGGACCTGATCTCAGGTTCCGAGATCGTCGATTTCCTGCTCGATCTCCGCATCACCGCAACGGAGGACTCCGACGCCGCGCTCGAGCGCCTGCTCGCGGTCGAGGCACCCGCCACCCCCACGTTCTGAGTCAACGCCTCTGAGGCCGCCACCTCGGAAGCCGTCACTTCTGCGAGACGCTGTCGGTGCGCTGCGCCGTGGTCGATGTTCCCCACGCAGCGCGTTGATCGAGGCCCTTGGGCCGATAGGATGCGCGTTCCCCCCGCCATGCGCCCGAGGATCTCGTCCTGAAAAGCTTCTTGCGTCCCCGCGTCCTCTTCAGCATCGGTGCCGCGCTCGCGGTGCTCGCGGCAGTCGTCGGTGTGGGCGCGCTCGTGCGCACGTCGGACGCCACGTCGTCCGCGGCGCGGCGCACGGTCGACTCGAAGCCGGTCCGGGCCGTGGAGACCACCACCTCCACCACCACGACCGCGCCGCCGCCCACCACCACGCTGCCGCCGGTCGAGCCCGATCCGCCGAACCAGATGCTGCCCGATCTGCACGGCGGCAGCATCGGCATCGGCGCCAGGGGCCCTGACACCCAGGTCTACGAGCAGCGGTTGGCCGACCTCCGCTTCGACGTCGGGGCGGTCGACGGCTCGTTCGACCAGCAGACCCAGTACGCGGTGCAGGGATTCCAGAAGCTCGAGGGCCTCCCGATCACGAGCCGTATCGACCTCGCCACCAGCCAGGCGATGGCCACGTTCAAGTGGCCGCTGCCGCTCCAGGCGAACGCGGAGCCGAGCCGACTCGAGGTCAACGTGACCAAGCAGTACGCGGTGCTGTGGTCGAACTACAACGTGAAGCTGATCACCACCGTCTCCACCGGCGCGGGCGAGAACTACTGCTACGTCCCGCTCACCGGCGGCTCCCGGGTCTGCGAGTACGCCGACACGCCGTCGGGCCGGTACCAGTTCAACTACCGCTACACCGGCTGGCAGAAGTCGGACCTCGGGCAGCTGTTCAACCCCGTCTACTTCAACGGCGGCATCGCGGTGCACGGCTACCCGACGGTCCCCACGGTCCCCGCATCCCACGGTTGCGTGCGCATCCCGATGCACACCGCGGGCTTCTTCCCGAGCCTGGTCGTCACCGACGAGCCCGTCTACGTGTTCGGCGGCACCAACGGCCGTCGGCCGGTGACCCGCACCCCGCTCCCACCGACCACTGCACCGCCGGCCACCACCACACCGCCCGCGACCACGGCACCGCCGGTGACCACGGCACCGCCGGCAACCACGGCCGTCCCGGCGACGGCTCCCACCGCACCGGCCGCCCCCGCCTGACGCCCGGCCTCACGCACGGCCGGGCACGGACGCGCCGACCGCGGTGTCCTCACCCACACCGCGGAGCGGTGTGCGGGCTCGGCTAGAAGCCGGGGTCGGCGAACGGATCGTCGGAGACCGCGGGCGCGACGACCGTCTCTTCGACGCCGAGCTCGGCCGCGAGGCCTTCGTAACCGGTCCGTTCGAGTTGCTCGGCCAGCTCGGGGCCACCGCTCGCGACCACGCGCCCGCCCATCAGCACGTGCACTCGATCGGGCCGCAGCTCGGTGAGCAGCCGCGCGTAGTGGGTGATCGCGAGGACGCCGAGACCCTTCTCCTGGGTCATGGCCTCCACCCGGCGCGAGACGTCCCGCAACGCGTCGACGTCGAGGCCGGAATCGATCTCGTCCAGGATGGCGAACTTCGGCGCGAGCACCGCGAGCTGCAGCGTCTCGAGCCGCTTCTGCTCACCCCCGGAGAACTCGACGTTGACGCCGCGCTGCAGGAACCGCTCGGCGACCCCGAGCCGCGTCGCTTCCGCGGCGAGACGCTGGTGGAGGTCGGCGGCGTCGCGACCGGAGCCGGCCAGCGCGGCCTCGAGGAAGTCGGCGAGCCGCACCCCGGGGATCTCGACCGGGTACTGCATCGCGACGAAGAGCCCACGTGCCGCCCGCTGGTACGTGGGCAGACCCAGCAGCTCTTCGCCGTCGAGCGTCACCGACCCGCCCTGGACCTCGTATTCGCGGCTGCCCATGAGGGTGTGGCTCAACGTGCTCTTGCCCGAGCCGTTGGGCCCCATCAGCGCGTGGACCTCGCCCGACTCGATCTCGAGGTCGACGCCGCGCAGCACCTCGACGCCGTTCGACGCGATCGTCGCGCGCAGGCCTTCGATCTTGAGGGTGCTCATGCCGCCAGCTCGACGTAGACGTCGCCACCGTCGACCCGCACGGGGTACACGGCGACGGGCTGCGTGGCGGGAAGCGACTGCGGCTCCCCGGTGATCAACGAGAACGTGCTGCCGTGCTTGGGGCATTCGATCTCGCGCTCGTCGGTCCAGACCTCGCCCTCGGAGAGGGAGTACTGGCCGTGGGAGCACGTGTCGTCGATCGCGTAGACCTCGCCGTTGATGCGCACGACCGCGATCTTGTGATCGGCGACGTCGAAACGCTTCACGCTGCCCGGCACGAGCTCGTCGAGGTTGCAAAGCCGTACCTCAACCATGCAGGCGCCCCAACTTCTCGGAGACTGCGTGGCGCAGCGTGCGCACCAGTGACGGCACGGGGAGCCGGTCGAACACGTCGTCGAAGAAGCCGAGCACGATGAGGCGCTCGGCGTCCTCGGGCGACACCCCCCGGCTCTCGAGGTAGTAGAGCTGGTCCTCGTCGATGGGGCCGACGGTCGATGCATGCGAGCACTTCACGTCGTTGGCCTCGATCACGAGGTTCGGGATGCTCTCCGCGCCGGCGCCCTCGGTGAGCACGAGGTTGCGGTTGGTCTGGAACGCGACGCTCTTCTGGGCCTCTTCGCGGATGTGGATCAGGCCCGAGTACACCGACCGTGCCCGGTCCTCGACTGCGCCCTTGAACAGGAGATCGCTGCGGGTGTTGGGCGCGGCGTGGTCCTGAAGGGTTCGGAAGTCGAGCATCTGGCCGTGGTCGCCGTAGTAGACCGCGAGCAGATCCGATTCGGCCCCGACGCCGGACAACAGCGACTCGCTGCGCAGCCGGGCGTAGTCGCCGCCGAGCGCGACCGCGGACGAGCGCAACGACGCGTCCCGTGCGACGTGGGCGCGCTGCAGGGCGACGTGCCACGTGGACGGGCCGTGGTCCTGGATCGAGAGGTAGCGGACCCGGGCAGCCTGCGCGACGTGCAGCTCCACGACCGCGTCGACGAGGTGCGACGTGGCCGTCGAGCTGAAGCGATCGACCACCGTGACCTCCGAGTTCTCGTCCGCCACCAAGAGGGTGTGCGGGAAGCTCGCAAGTCCGTCTCCCTCGGCCCAGTGCAACACCACGATGGGCCGCTCGACGACGACACCCGCAGGCACGTGCACGAAGGCGCCGCCGGCGAGGAAAGCGTCGTGCAGCACCGTGAACGCGTCGGGCGATGCGTCGGAGCACACGCCGAGCCACTGGCGCACCTCGGCCTCCTCGCACGTGGCGATTCCGCAGACGCGCACGCCCTTGCGCTCGAGCGCCTCGTCGAGGTCGGAGTGGACGACCCTGCCGTCGCGCACGACGATCAGCCCGGCGCGCTCCCCCGCCTCCGCGGCAACTGGACCTCCGCCGAACGCGACCTCTTGGGCCGGCTCTTGACCTTGATCTTCCCGAACCCGTTGCGCAGCAATCGGAAGGAGCGACGGGCGGTACTTCTCGAGGTCGAAGTCGTCGACCCGGCTGTAACGCCAGATCTCCTCGGAGCTCGTGGGCCATGCGAGCGCGGCGAGCCGCTCGGCTGCCGCGACCCTACGGTCGCTCAGCCAGGCCGGCCCGCCAAGAGCGCGTGCGGCTTCGGGGGTGAATGCGGTGGACGTCACGGAGGTGGTGCGGTCAGCCGACCGCGCCCTCCATGTTCAACTCGATGAGCCGGCTCAGCTCGACCGCGTACTCCATCGGCAGCGTCTTCGTGATCGGCTCGATGAAGCCGTTGACGATCATGGCGGTGGCCTGCTGCTCGGTGAGGCCTCGGCTCATGAGATAGAAGATCTGGTCCTCGCCGACCTTCGAGACCGTGGCCTCGTGACCGATGCGCGCGTCCTTCTCGTCGATCTCCATGTACGGGTACGTGTCGGAGCGGCTCTCGTCGTCGAGGATGAGGGCGTCGCAGCGGACGTGGCTCTTCACGTGGTGCGCGCCCTCTTCCACCTTGACCAGGCCGCGGTACGTGGTGCGGCCGCCGTCCTTGGAGATCGACTTGCTGTCGATGATCGAGGTGGTCTCCGGCGCGACGTGGGTCATCTTGGCCCCGGCGTCCTGGTGCTGGTGGGCACCGGCGTAGGCGACGGACAGGACCTCGCCATGCGCCTTCGGGCCGGTCATGACGACGGCCGGGTACTTCATCGTGAGCTTCGAGCCCAGGTTCCCGTCGATCCACTCGACGGTGGCCTCGGTCTCGGCGACCGCGCGCTTGGTGACGAGGTTGTAGACGTTGGGCGACCAGTTCTGGATCGTCGTGTAGCGGATCCGAGCGCTGGGCTTGGCGATGAGCTCGACGACTGCGGAGTGCAGCGAGTCGGTGGAGTACACCGGCGCCGAGCAGCCCTCGACGTAGTGCACCGACGAGCCCTCGTCGGCGATGATCAGCGTGCGCTCGAACTGGCCCGCGTTCTCCGCGTTGATGCGGAAGTAGGCCTGGAGCGGCTGGTCGACGTGCACGCCCGGCGGCACGTAGATGAACGAGCCGCCGCTCCAGACCGAGCTGTTGAGGGCGGCGAACTTGTTGTCCCCGGGCGGGATCACGGTGCCGAGGTACTTCTGGACGATCTCCGGGTACTCGCGCACCGCGGTGTCCATGTCGCAGAACAGCACCCCGAGCTCCGCGAGGTCGTCGCGGTTCTTGTGGTACACGACCTCGGACTCGTACTGGGCGGTGACCCCGGCGAGGAACTTGCGCTCGGCCTCGGGGATGCCCAGCTTCTCGTACGTGTTCTTCATGTCCTCCGGCAACATGTCCCAGTCGGAGACCTGCTTGTCGGTCGGCTTGATGTAGTAGTAGATGTCGTTGAAGTCGATGTCGGGCATGTTGCTGGCGAACCACTCGAGCATCGGCTTGCGCTCGAAGCGCTTCAGCGAGTCCAGTCGGAACTTCGTCATCCAGGCGGGTTCGCTCTTCTGGTGCGAGATGTCCTTGACGACGTCGATGTTCAAGCCCTTCTTGGGCTTGTAGACGAACTCGTCGCCATCGTTCCAGCCGAGCTTGTACTTGCCGAGATCGAGACCGCTGACTGCCATGCGTCGCCTCCGTGGGAGGAACCGGAGTGTCCCCGGGGTGACCGCCGAGACGGCGTCACGCAACCGGGATAATTTCCACTACGGAGATAGTAACAATTCCCCGGCCGGCCCGGCAACGCCTGGACACGACCTCCCGGACCTGCGGTGGGGTCAGTTGGGGGCGCTCTTGGACAGGGCCTGCGGGCTCGACCCGGCGCTCGTGGTCGTCGTCCCCGGCCGGGTCGTCGTGGTGGTGCTGGTACCGCTGGTGGAGAGGTCCTGGGCCTGCTGGAGCAGCTTCCCGACCGCGTCGACGTCGGACTGATACGTGGCGAGATCCCCGCTCTTCAGCGCGGTCTGAGCGTCGGCGTACTTCTGCGCGGCCTGCTTGATGAGGTCGGAGACCGTGCTCGTGACCCCACTCGGGCTCGTGGTCGCGGTGCTGCCGGGGGTCGTGGTGGCGGTCGGCGCCGTAGGGCTACCGGTCCGGGGGACGTCGGGGAAGAACTGCGAGAGGGCGTCCTGGACCGTGTCGTCGATCTTGGCCACGCCGTTGTACACGACGACCACCTGGCGGAACGCGGGGATCTGGGACCCTGCCTGTCCCTGGACGTAGATGGGCCGGATGTAGAGCAGCGAGTTGCCGATCGGGATCAGCTGCAGGCTGCCCTGGATGACCTGGGAGCCGTGCCCGCCGAGCAGCGTGAACTCCTGGGAGATCTGCTCGGTGTTGTTGATGGTGTTGTTCACCTGTTCGGGGCCGGCGACGGTGCGTCCGCTCGGCATGACGAAGGAGCCGAGCTTCCCGTACTCCCCCGGGTCCGAGCCCGCGACCATGAACGACACCAGGTTGGTGAGCCGGTTGTTCCGCGAGACGGGGACGAACGGCCGCAGCAGGGTGAACTGCACCTTGCTCTCGCCGGGGAGGCGCAGGATCAGGTAGTAGGGGTCGATCCGGGCGCCGCTCGACGACGCCGCGGTCGGCTGGCTCGTGGAGCTGGTCACCCCGGAGTTGACCACCGTGTCGCCGACCACACCGGTACCCGGATCAGGGGACACGGCCCAGAGGTCGGTCTTGTTGTAGAAGGTCCGCGGGTCGGTCACGTGATACGCGGAGTAGACGTTGGTCTGGAGCGAGAAGAGGCCCTCGGGGTACCGGAGGTGGGTCTTCAGCTCGGGCGACATCTTCGAACCGTCGGTGAAGAGGTGCGGGAACGCCTTCTCGTAGGCCCGGATGATCGGATCCTTGGCGTCGACGACGTAGAACTTCATCGTGCCGTTGTAGGCGTCGACCGTGATCTTGACCGAGTTGCGGATGTAGTTGACCTGTCCGCCCGCGACCGTGTCGACGCTGGCCGGCTGCGCGTTCGGGTAGGAGCTCGACGTCGTGTAGGCGTCGAGGATCCAGACGGTGCGACCGCCGATCACCGCCGAGTACGGATCGGCGTCGAGGTGCAGGAACGGCGCCGCCTTCTGGGCCCGCTGCCGGATGTCGCGCAGGTAGAGCACGCGCGTGTTGGCGGTCACCTGGTTCGAGATCAACAGGTTGAAGTCGCTGAACCGGAGGAAGAACGCGGACTTCCTGAGCAGGCCGGCCGCGCCCGAGCCGATCTTGACGCCGCCGGTACCTGCGTACCGGGTCGTGGCGTCGGCCTTGCCCTTGCGGGGGTAATCGAACTCCGACTGCTTGGCGTTGACCAGCGAGAAGCCGCTCAAGCCCTCGCCGAAGTAGACCTGCGGGACCTTGAGGGCGATGCGACCCTCCGGCGGGATGTTGCTCAACAGGTAGGTGGGCAAGCCGTCGCTGGCCGCCGTGTTCCCGGGCGAGACCACGTTGCCGTAGCCGTGCGTGTAGACGAGGTGCCGGTTGACCCAGGTCTGGCTCGGCAGGTCGTCCTGGTTGAGCTCGCGCACCGACGACAGGACCTGGGTCAGCCGGCCACCGATGAGGTAGCGGTCGACGTCGACGTCGTTGAACCGGTAGAAGGTGCCCAGCTGCTGGAACGACTGGAAGTCGCGGATGATGACGTCAGGACCCCACAGGCGCGCGTTCTGGATCGTGGGCTCGTCGGCGGCCAGCTTGGCGGCGTCGAGATTGGGCTTGTAGTCGAACTGCCGGACCTTGACGGTGTCGAGGCCGAACGCGGCGCGTGTGGCCGCGATGTTGTTGCGGATGTAGGGGAGCTCCTTGTTGAACTCGTCGGGGTTGACGCGCGTGCTCTGCACCAGCGCCGGATAGATGCCGCCGACGATGACGAACACCACCGCCCAGAGACCGACCGCGATGATGGGAAGGATCCAGCCCCGCCGGAAGATGTTGTAGAGGAACAGGATCGCGGCCGCGACCGCGATCACGGTCAGGAGGTTGAGCCCGGGTAGTTGCGCGTGGAGATCGGTGTAGGTCGCGCCCGCGACCGTCCCGCGCGACGAGAAGCTCAGTTCGTAGCGGTCGACGAAGAAGTACTGGATCGCCCGCACGAGCGCCATGAGGCCCAGCAGCACGGAGAGGTGCGCCTTCACCTGCGGGGTGACCCGTTGGAACGGCGTCTGCAGGCGGATGCCACCGTTGAGGTAGTGGGCGATGAGCGTGATGAAGAACACCATCAGCAGCGTGTTGAACGTCCACTGCACGATGAACTTCAGGAAGGGCAGCTGGAAGACGTAGAACCCGATGTCGAGGTGGAAGTTGGGATCCGTCTTCCCGAAGTCGACCCGGTGGGTGAAGAGGATCCATTGCTGCCAGTGCGACGCGACGTTCACGCCGAAGAGCAGCGCGAACAGGATCGCGATCCCGATGCGGATGCGGAACGCGTAGGGCGCCACCGCGTCCTGGTACCGACCGATGACCTCGTCCTCCGGGCCGAGCGAGCGGAAGCGCGGCGCGAGCCGGTCGGCGATGATCAGGTTGGCGAGCAGCACCACGAAGACGATCGCGGTGAAGACGAACGCGGGCACGAGCTTCGCGAGCAGCAGGCTCCGCCAGGTCTGGTCCTGTCCGATCGACTTGAACCACATCTGGTCGGTCCAGAAGCCGGCCAGCCCGCGCAGGCTGATCAACAGGACGATCAGGACCGCGATTGCGATCCCGATGGCCCAGTAGCGCACATGACTCGGACGACGACGTTCGATCGTGGGGACGCGCATCGGGTGGGACTCTAGATGCGGGACGCGGGAATTGACGCTCGGGACCCGCGGACCATCGACGCGCCGCTGTCAGCGGTCGGCTGATCGGCCTGCGTCGACCCGCACGAGCGGGGTGGACATGGCGACCATCAACAGACAGCGACAGCCGGGGTGGGCGGGCGGGAAGGGCTGCCCGGTCGGGAAGCACTGGCCGCGAACGGTCGGCTCCAGCGCGTTGTCGTCGCAATCGGGGCAACGTCCCACCACCGCGGGCACCCACTCGAGCAGCGCTCCGGCGGGAGCGGCTTCGTAGACGCCGCGCGCGTACGCGACCGCGAGGCCGTCGCCCAGCGCGTTCTCGAGGTTCTGGTTCTTCCACTCCCGGAAGCGGGCGCTGACCCGCCCGGCGACGTCGTCGTCCTCGTCGGGCTCGCTGGAGTCGCCGGAGATCGCGGGGACGAGCCGCTCGCGGAGCGGGACCACCAGCGCCTCCGCGAGCTCGGCGGCCAGACCGACCGGGAGCTCGGAGTCGGCGGGGTCGTCGACCGTCGCGTAGCCGGCGGCGAAGGCGGCGTGGACCGCGTCGGACAAGACGGTGGTCCAGAGCTCGATCTGCTCCTCGACCGGCGGCAGCACCTTGGCGGCCACCGGCCGGCCCCGTTGCGTCCGCAGCGCGTCGAGCAACGCGTTCTGGTCGTCCTGCAGGGTCCGCTTCGCGCGGCGGGCGAGGTCGCGGCCGACCTTGGTGAGGGCCAGATCGCGGGCCGCGCGCGCCTGCACCGGCCTGCTCTCGGCCTCGGCGGCCCGGGCGTCGTCGACTGCGTCGGATCCCTCGGTGTCGGCGGTGTCGGCGGTGACCACGACCGTGAGCCCGTCGATCGTGACCTCCTGCAGCACGACCGACTCGGTGGTCCCAGGGGCGTCGGCGACGGAGGTCTCGGGCGGGGAACCCTCGACCGCGGAACCGGCTGAGCCCTCGGGCCCAGAGGCCGGAGGCTCCTCGGTGACGGTCGTGGCGGTGTCGGCCCTGAGGCGCGCGAAGAGCGCACCGACGTCACGGGGCTCGCCGCTCTCGTCCGCAGCGTCGGCGGTGGACTCGACGGGAGTGGGCTCGACGGCAGTGGGCTCGACGGCAGTGGGCTCGACGGGAGTGGGCTCGACAGCCGCGGACTCGTCGAGCGCGGGCTCGACGGGAGTGGGCTCGGCGAGCGCGGGCTCTGCGGACGGCCGCGATTCCTCGGTCGCCTGAGTGGTGGAGCTTTCGAGGGTGGAGCTCTCGAGGGTGGGGCTTTCGAGGGTGGAGCTCTCGAGGGTGGAGCGCTCGGAGGTCGGCTGCTCCTCGGTCGCCGGCAACGGTTCGGCGGTCTCCGCCGCTTCCGGATCGGGCTCGTAGCCAAGAGTGGAGCGGAGGTAGCCCCGGAGGCCGGGACGACGGGCGGGCGCGGCGGCTTGCGCGACCGCCTCGGCCGCGAGCCCGGTCGAGTCCGCAGCGGGTGCGGGCTCCGAGGCAACGCCCGCGGTCGGAACGCCCGGACCCGCCGGCTCCTCGATGATGCGAACCCTCTCCGCGACCTCGCCCACGACGATGCCGATCGCCGGCGATGCGGGGCTCTTGGATACCGGGCCTGGAGCGACGTTGCTGTCCGGCTCGGATGCTTCCCCCGGGTGGTCCGGGGCCGGAGCGTCGCCGTCGCTCCCGCTCGCTCCGGCTTCGTCGCGGGCATCGGCACGGCCCGACGCGTTCGGGTCGAGGACCGCACCGGTGGCGTCGGCGCTGATCTCGTCGTCGAACATCCCGAGGTCGGCTTCGACGGTCACGATCGGCTGCGGGCCGGTGGTCTCGAAGTGGCCGAGCTCGCTCGAGGCCCGGAACTCGACCTGGGCCAGCGCCTCGGTCGCCGAGCCGAGCGTGTCCTTCACGACGCGGTACGCGTCGAGCAACCGGTCGCGGCCGCGGCGCAGCTCGTCGACCTGCGCCTGCAGCAACTCGCGCCGCTTGTCGAGGTCGCCCAGCACCCGGTCGCGCAGCGCGCGCGATTCGGTGACCATCTCGCGTCCGGCGGTCTTGGCCGCTTCGAGCTCCGCGGCGGCCGCGTCGGCGGCCGCGGTCCGGACGCGCTCCGCGTCGGACGCGGCCAACTCCACCACGCGCGCAGCATCGGTCTCCGCCGCCGCGCGCAGCTCGGAGGCCACGGCCTCGGCGTCGCGCGTGCGGTCGGCGAGGAGCTCGGCGCTCTCCTCGCGGAGACGGTCCGACTCGACCTGCGCTTCCGACACGAGCAAGCCCGCGCGGGCCTCGGCCTTCGACCGGATCTCCTCCGCCGCCTCGTTCGCGGAGCGCAGCACACGTGCGGTCTCCTCGCCCAGTGACACGAGCAGCTGCTGCTCGGTGGGCGGGGGCGGGTTCTTGATCTGGCCTTCGAGCGCTTCGACCCGGCCGCGGAGATCGGTCTCGGTCGTGCGCATCCGCAGGAGCTCGTCGGAGACCCGGCGGAGATAGTTGCGGACCTCGGTGTCCGAGATGCCCCGGAACTGGTGGGAGAACGTCCGGTTTGCCACCTCTTCGGGGGTCAGGCGCCCCGGTCCTGGCGACGTCCGTCGCGGCGTGTCCTCTTCAGCCATGCCGCTCACCCCCGTCGACGGCACCGCCGTCCGATCCGTGCCTCTGGCCGCCCCGGATCTCGGGCGGCGTGGGAGACATGGTATTCGGAGCGGTCACCCCGAGGGGAGAACCAGTTCGGGAACCTCGGGTCACGCCGCGGGCGGGCTCTTGGTCAGCAGCGGGTGGAACGGTGCCCCGCCGTTGCGCTGCAGGACCGCCAGCGCCTCGTCGAGGGTCTTGACGCCGACGACCTTCATCGAGCCGGCCTTCTTCCGCGCGTCCTTGACCTCCGCCATGGGCGTGATCATCAGCTTCACGCCTGCCCGACGCGCGGTCACCGCCTTCTGCGGCACTCCGCCCACCTCCTGCACCTCGCCGTTCGGGCCGATCGCACCCGTCACCGCCACCGGGCGTGGGCCGGTGAGGTTGCCGGGCGTCAGCTCGTCGAGGATCGTCAGCGTGAAGGCCAGTCCGGCGCTGTCACCGCTCACCGGACCCGGCTCGATCTGGACGTCGATCGGGAACTTGTACCGGAGATCCTTGGTGTAGGTCGTGATGCCGAGGAACGAGGCTCCGTCGCGGGCGACGGTGACGATCGGGACGTCGATCTCCTTGCCCGACCGCTGCACCTTCAAGGTGACCGTGCTTCCCGGCGCCACCGCGCGCACAGCCGGCCGAACGTCGTCGGCGAGCGGAGTGGACTGGGCGTCGACCCCGACGATGACGTCGTTGGGCCGGAGCCTGCCGTCGGCCGGGCTTCCCTTCTCGACGGTCCCGACCACCGCGCCCTTGCCGCTGACCGGGACCGTGTACCCGAGCTTCTCGAGCGCGACCTTGCGCGCGAGGTCCTGCGACTGGCTCATCAACTGGACCGAGAGCTGGTTGCTCTGTTCGGGGGTGAGTGACCCGTTGACCTGCTGCTCGGGGACGACCTGGGTGTCGGGATCCAGGTAGGCGTCGGCAAGCCGCAGGAGGCTGGGACGGTCGGCGACGCTGACGGTGAGGAACAGGACGCCGCCTGCGTGGCGGTAGGCGCGAGTGCCCGACACCGACACGACGTTCGCGACGGGCGTCGCGTCTCCGGGGGAGATCACGACCTTGTGCGGATGGATCGCAAACCCGGCGACCAGCGCGACGGCAAGGATCACTCCGAGGATCGAGAAGACGATCGGCGAACGGGCCCGGCGCTTCCGGGCGGTCGTCACGGGCGCGTCCGCTGCCGCCGGAACGTCGTCTTGCAAGTCGGACATCTGGGTTCCCGTTCGGGGTGCCCGGCTCCGGTCGGGAGCGGCGTAGGCGGGCGGCCGTTGGTGAGATGGACGACCGCAGGATGCCACGGCTGCGCACCCCAGCGGGCGTCACCCGACGCTCAGGTCGTCGGCGGATTCTCGAGCTCTCCGTGCACGACGTAGCGCTCGGTCGCGCTCCCCGGCGGGTGGCACGCGAACAGCGTGATCCGGTAACCGGGGGTCTGGTCGACGATCCACGTCTCGTTCGGCTTCACGATCTCTGAACCGGTGACGCGGTAGCGGTACGTGCCGGTTCCGGTCTGCACGATGATCTCGTCGCCGGGAACGAGCTCGTTGATGCGGCGGAACGGATGCGTGTGGGTGACGCGGTGACCCGCGAAGACCGCGTTGCCGTAGCCGCCCGGCAGCGCAGTGCCGGGCCAGTGACCCGGCCCCTGGTTGATCACGGTGAGCCAGATGCCCTCGAAGATCGGGTGCACCAGGCCGATCTTCGGGATCTCGATCGTGCCGATCTGGTTGACCGGGACGTCGGCGTTCGGATCGGCCGGCACGTTCTGGGGCTGCGGGAGCGGCTTCGCCGTGGTGGTGGGCGCAACCGCGGGGGCCGACGGCGCTGCGGTCGTCGTGGTGGTCAGGTGCTGGGCGGCGGCCTCGAAGTTGAGCCCGGGATCGTCGGCGCGGGCGGGGCCCGGCCGCAGCGCGAGCCACGACACCGCGCCGACGAGGAGCACCACGAGCACGGCGACCGCGACCAGCGCTCGACGACGTGGGCTCGACACCGGTTCCCTCTCCCTCGTGCAGCGCCGGCTCGTGCAGCGCTGGTTCCGTCGCCGGATGGATCGACCCCCTGCACCGGAAGCTTGACCAACCGGTAACGTCGACCCGTGCCCAGAGGCCGCGATTCTCGCACCGAACGGGTCGATCGTGCCGTCGTCGCGGCCCAGGATCCCACCGGCGCAGGGCTCGCAGATCCGGACCCGAGGGTCCGGTCCGTCGCCCTGGCTGCGCTCGTCCGGGCCGCGGGACCGTCGGCCGCGGCGCAGTGGAGCCGGGCGAGCGCCGACGACGACGCCTCGGTCCGCCGGCGGGCCGCCGAAGTGGCGCCGCTGATCGGCGCCGCGGGAGCCGAACCGCTCCGGGCACTGCTCAACGACGACGACGCGCTCGTGGCCGAAGCGGCCGCCGCCGCGCTCGGCGAACTGGTTCCCGAGGAGCTCGACCCGTCCGCTCTGGCCGAGACCCTGGATTCACTCATCCACGCCGCGGCGGACCACACCGATCCCCTGGTGCGCGAGGCCGCGGTCGCCGCCCTCGGCTCGCTGGGCGATGCACGGGGACTGGCGACGATCCTCACGGCGTGCGAGGACCGGCCTGCGATCCGCCGTCGAGCCGTGCTCGCGCTCGCGCCGTTCGAAGGGGCGGAGGTCGACGCGGCATTGGCCCGGGCTCTGGGCGACTCCGACTGGCAGGTCCGCCAGGCGGCCGAGGATCTCACCGCCGACTGACCGGCGATACGGGCGAGAACCGCGGGGAACGTGGTGGCTAGCGACTCTCCCGCGGCTTGCCCATGAACATCTCCTTGAGCGTGTCGAAGGACTCGAGGCAGCGACCGGCGCCGAGCACGACGCATTCGAGCGGCGCGTCCACGAGGTGCACGGGGAGCGAGGTCTCCTGGCTGATGCGCTGGTCGAGGCCCTTGAGCATGCCGCCGCCGCCGACGAGGTGGACGCCGTTCATGATGAGGTCCTGCGCGAGCTCGGGCGGCGTCTGCGCGAGCGCGCTGATGACCGCGTCGCAGATCGCCCGCGTCTGCTCCTCGATCGCGTCGCGCACCTCCTCCGGCGACAGCACGATCACCTTGGGCAGACCGCTCATCAGGTCGCGGCCGCGGACCTCGGCCTTGAACTCCTCCGCCGTCGGCGCAGCCGAGCCGATCGCGAGCTTGATCTCCTCAGCCGTGCGCTCGCCGACGGCGATGCCGTATTCGCGACGCACGTAGGACTGGATCGCGGCGTCGATGTCGAAGGAGCCGACGCGTACCGCTTCCAACGCGACGATCCCGCCGAGCGAGATCACCGCGACCTCGGTCGTGCCGCCGCCCACGTCGACGATCATGTTCCCCAGGGGTTCGTGGATCGGCAGGCGTGCGCCGATGGCCGCGGCCATGGGCTGCTCGATGAGGAAGGTGGCCGCGGCGCCGGCCCGTCGAGCGGCTTCCAGCACCGCCCGCTGCTCCACGTGGGTGATCGCGGACGGCACGCAGATCAGGACGCGCGAGCGGTAGAGCCGTGACACGCCGGCCCGCTCGAACAGCAGCCGGATCATCCGCTGCGTGATCTCGAAGTCGGTGATCGCACCGCCCCGCAGCGGCCGGACGGCGACGATGTAGCCGGGCGTGCGGCCGATCATCTGCCACGCCTCGTGCCCCATGGCCAGGACGTCCTGAGTGCGGCTGTTGAGCGCGATCACGGTCGGCTCGTTGAGGATGATCCCCTGCCCACGCGAGTAGACGAGCGTGTTCGCGGTGCCGAGGTCGATCGCGAGATCCTTGGTCACGACGGCCCGGGCCTCGGATCACGGCGCGGGGTGTCGGGGCCTCCGCCGGGCGGACCCGGACGCCGGGCCGGTCGCGGAGGGGGTGCCGCGCCGGGCTCCGGTTCGGGCGCGATCGCCCGGAGCCCCTTCTCGAACTCCTCGATGCTGGAGTTCATCGACGTGGGCCTCCGGTTCCGCAACAGGACGAACGTGACGCCGACGACGATCAACACGGCGGCGAGCGCGAGATAGGCCAACGGACCGTTCCTTCAGCCCGCGACCGGACGTAGCGGAGCATCCGCGGGTGACCAGTCGGAACCTCCGGACCAGTGCTCGCGCTTCCAGATCGGGACCGTTTCCTTCAGCGTGTCGATGCAGTACCGGGCGGCTTCGAAGGCCTCGGCGCGATGCGGGCTCGAGACCACGACGACGACCGCGGCGTCCGACAGCTCGAGATCGCCGACCCGGTGGAGCAGCGCGACGCGCTCGACGGCCGGCCAGCGGGACCGCGCCGCCTCCACGATCTCGGCCATGCGGCGACGCGCGACCTCCTCGTACGCCTCGTACGTGAGGCCGCGCACGTCGGATCGGCCCTCGGCGTGGTCGCGGACGACGCCCCGGAACGTGACGACGGCTCCGCTGGAAGGCGTGGTCGCCCACTCGACGACGGGGTCGCCGGGGAGCGGATCGACGGTGAGGTCGATCCAGTCGGGTCCGGAGGGCGGGGGGATCACATCGGCATTCTAGGGATGTACCTGGTCGGAGGCCCGTCCGGGGTCACAGCTTCCCAAAACCAACGCAGGTGCGAGGGCCACTCGAGGTCAGTTCCGCAACTCGTACCAGGTGTCCGTGCCGACCCGTCTCACCGGCCGGTACAGGCGGTGCACGACCGCGAGGGTCGCCGGAGCGCGCTGCTTCATGATCCCCGTGGAGGACTCGTCCATGACCAGCAGCCGCGGGCGGGCCTGCCGGATTCCGTCGGCGATCCGCTTCCAGACCACGCTGTCGTATTGCTCCGGCGACCATCCGTTGGTCGGTATCGCCTGATCGCGCCCCGAGACGTAGAGGTCGACGGGATCCCCGAGGACGTAGATGTCGCCGCGCACGTGCTGCTGCCCGAGGAACGCCGACAGCGCACGAGCCGTGGGGTACTGCGGGTCCTCGCGATCCGCGATGGCTCGGCGGCCCGCGGCGGTGAGGCCGAGGTCGTGGCGCGCCACCACCGCCGCACTCCGCCCGAAGCGGAGGCCGAGCGGGATGGCCGACAGCACGACGACCATGCTCACAACCATCGCGCTCACCACCACGGCGGTCGTGCGCGCCGTCGACCACGTCCGGACGATCCACTCGAGGCCGGCGGCCGCGAAGATCGCGAGGGGCACGAGCGCGAGCTCGTACTGGTAGAGCCACCAATGCTGGATCAAGAAGAGCGGCACCGACAGGACGATCCAACCCGCATAGGCCGTCCACCAGATCGACCAGCCGCGACGGAGCCGGGTCACGAATCCGACCACCGCCAGGAGCAGCACCGGCGCGGTCCATTCCGCGAAGTCCTTGGCCCCGTCGGTGAGCCGCGAGACCGGGCGTCCCGCGATCCCGGTGGTCTTGGGCGTGAACGTGAAGTAGGTCCAGCGGATCTCCGAGAGCTGCCCGTGCGCGCCGAAGTAGACGAGGAACGCCACGATCGGGACCGCGAGCCCCGCCACGATCGCACCCGCGTCGGCCGCGAGCTCGCGGGAAGGTCGCCGGCGCCCTCCCTCCGGTCGCCGGAGCAGCACGAGCACCCATGCGAACGCCACGATCGGTAGGTAGACGTACTTGAACCAGCAGACGACGCCGCCCAGGACGCCGCTCCAGAACAGACGGCCTCGGGAACGGCCGGGCGCCCCCGAGAGCGCGAACCACACCCCGAGGTACAGCGGGAAGCCGACCAGGATCTCGACCTGGGTCAGCGCGGATGTGCTCGCGCCCGCGTAATAGGTACCGACCGCGAGCACCGAGGCGGCCGCGGGGATCCACGGCGCCCCGAACAGTGGGCGCAACGTCCGTTGGAGGACGAACGCGAACCCGAGCATGTAGACGAGCTCGAACAGATGGATCCCGACCGCGCTGAAGCCGAACACGGCGCCGCCGCCCGCGTAGAAAAGATAGATCGCGGGTTGCTTGACGTCCCAGAAGTCGCGGTAGAGCACCGCGCCGTGGAGGATCTCCCGGCCGCCGCTCGCGAACAGCGCCTGATCGCCGGACAGGGGGTACGCGAGCTTCAACGCGCCCGCGGCGGCGATCAGGGCCAACGCGCCGATTCCCGCGAAGCGTGCCCAACCGGCCGACGAATCGGGGGTGGAGACCGTGGCGTCCGTCGCGCGATCCGCGTCGGTGGCGACGCCCATCGGTCCTCCAGATCGGGTGCTCGACCCGTTGCGACGTGGGTCCGGCGCCCGCGCGCCGAGCGGGAGTGTAGGCCGACGCGCCGGGCGTACCACCACGTCACGGCGCCGCGACGGCGGCGAGCACCCGCGGTCGCGCCGGAAATCCGCGTCGTTACACTCCGTCGGATGGGGCCGGAGGACGCTGACGACGAGAGCCCGCGGCAGCTCCCGGATCCGCTCGATCGCATCTGGGTCCACCCGTCGGAGCTCGGAGGGATGACCCAGGCGGTCCGGCGGCGGCGCCGGATCGGCCCGGGAGTCACGTTCCTGGTGGCCGGGGTCGCGATCGGCGGCCTCGTGGTGCTCGCGGCGCTCACCTTCGGCGACGCCTCCGACCGGGGCGGGGTCGAGACGGCCGCGCGCCGGACCCTCAACCCCGTGGCCCGGGCCATGGCCGTTGCGCCGAGCGTCCTCCAGGTGCGCCTCACCGGAGGCGCGTACCGGCGCATCGAAGCGGTCTGCGTGGGCGACGGGATCGCGCTCACGAGCGCCAGCGCCATCAGCGGCGCCAGCAGCATCCGGGTCCGTGGCGAGGACGGCAAGCAGCACCGGGCGGTCGTCGTCGGCCGCGACCCGCAGACCGACCTCGCCCTGCTCGACCTGAACTCGGTCCCCGGAACCGCGCTCGTGGCCGACTCGGTCGAGTCGGACGCCGTCGGATCCGACGATGTGGTCTTCTCCGTGGCGGCGACCGCGTCCCCCGAGCCGGTGTCGATCACCGGCTGGGACGAGATGCTCTCGAGCAGCAGCGGCGTGGTCGCCTCGGGTCTCCTCCGCAGCACCGCGGGCCCCGGGGAGCCCGCGCCGACGCCCGGCAGCGTGCTCGTCGACGCGAAGGGCCGGGTCGTCGGCATCGTGATCGGCTTCGCGGCCCCGACCGGCGGTGATCGCTACGCGGTACCGATGGATGTCGCCCTCGACGTCGCGCGCCAGATCCACGACACGGGCGCGGCCGTGCACGGGTGGGTCGGCATCGCCGGGCGCGACCACGCCACCGCTCCCTCCGGCACCGAGGTCGTCCACGTCGCTGACGGCAGCCCCGCGGCGGCGGCCGGGATCCGCGAAGGCGACGTCATCGTCGCGGTCGAAGGCGCGAAGTCCCCGCGGATGGCGGTGGTCCTCGCCGCGGTGCGTCGGCGCGAGCCCGGCGACGCGCTCCGGTTGACCGTCGAACGAGCAGGAAAGTCCCGGACCGTGCAGATCAACGTCTCCGGGCCCACCACCACGACCGCCGCCGGGCCCACCGCCGCGACGACGTCCGTCCTGGCCACCGCGAGCACCGCGTCCCCGAAGCCAGCGACCACCGGGGCGACGACCTCGACCACGGCACGGGGCTCGGATCCCGGTACCGCCACCTCGACCACCGGTACGCCCTCGCCGGCGCCCGCTCCGTCGACGACCGCACCTGCCACCACGACCACGCCTCCCACGTCGGTTCCCTCCAGCGTGACCGCCGGCGCCTCCCACTGAGCCGGCCGTCGCCTGGGCAGCCCCGTTGGGTCACGGGGCCGCCAGATGCGGGACAATGGTCGACCACCAGACGAGGAGCACCATGGCTGACGACAGCAAGCCCGCGACGAGCAGCGCGATGGACGACCTCGACCCGGTCGACCGTGAGCTGCTGAACGCGGTGCAGTGGGACTTCCCGCTCGAGTCCCGTCCCTTCGCGGCGTTGGGTGAACGGCTCGGGATCAGCGAGGACGAGGTCATCGAGCGGGCCCGCAAGGTCAAGGACGCGAGCGTCCTCCGTCAGCTCTCCGCGATCTTCGACACGCGCGCCCTCGGCTACAACTCGGCGCTGGTCGCCGCGAAGATCGAGCCGTCGCGCATCGACGAGGCCGCCGCGGTCATGAGCGCGCACCCGGGCGTGTCGCACAACTACAAGCGCAATCACGCCTACAACCTCTGGTACACGCTCGCGACGCCGCCGGGTGAGGACTTCGACGCCCATCTCGACGTGCTGCACCGCGACTCGGGCTCTCTCGTCACCCGCAAGCTCCCGACGCTGAAGCTCTACAAGATCGGCGTGAAGCTCGACATGACCGGGACCATGGCTCCCAACGCGAAGAGCACGGTGCTCGAGCACGAGAAGCCGGAGCGCAAGGAGCACATGGACGCTCCCGAGCTCGACGAGCTCGCGCGCCGCACCATCGCGGTCGTCCAGGAGGACCTGCCGCTCGTGCCGCAACCGTTCGCAGCCCAGGGCGAGCTCATCGGCTGCGACGAGGAGACGGTGCTCGCGCAGCTCCGCTCGTTCAAGGAGCGCAAGCTCATGCGTCGCTTCGCCGCGGTGATGAACCACCGCAACGCGGGCTTCAAGGCGAACGCGATGGGCGTCTGGGCCGTGCCCGAGGACCAGCTCGAGGCGATCGGGCCGCAGATGGCCGGCTTCTCCGCGGTCAGCCACTGCTACCGCCGGCCGACGTACGACGACTGGCCGTACACCGTGTTCACGATGGTCCACGGGCGCAGCGGCCGCGACTGCGAGGCGATCATCGACGCGATCCGCACCGAGACCGGGATCGAGGAGCACGCGCTGCTCTGGTCGGTCAAGGAGTACAAGAAGACGCGCGTGCGCTACTTCACTCCCGAGTGGGACGACTGGACACGGGAGCACCTCGCCGCGGTCTGAGTCCAGCCCGGTGACCGGATCAGCGGCGGCGGGTCAGCGGCGGTGGGTCAACGGCGGCGGCGCGGCCCGCGTCGGCGCAACGCGTAGCCGAGCGCGGCGGCGGACGCGACCGTGGCCGCGCCGGCAACCGCACCCGTCTTGATCGCGGTAGGGCTCGGCCGGAGCACCGCGTCGCCCGGGAGGGTCGCGAGGATGGCCTCCTCGTTGCTGAACATCGGCTCCCAGCCTGCGGCGCGCAGCCGGTCGTTGGCGAGCACCCAGGGATGGATCAGGTAGGGGAGGATCGATCCGGGGACGTCGCCCACACCGGAGCGCCAGAGCCAGCCGATGAAGCGCCCGACGAGCTCCGGTGGCACGGCCACCGAGGGACGCCCGTCGAGGAGCTCCGCCACCGCGGCCGCGTCCACCCATCCGTCGGCCGAGACGTTGAAGACGCCGGTGAGCGACTCGCGCACCACGAGCGCCAGCGCGCTGGCCACGTCGTCGGCGTGGACGACCTGGATCGGCGGCGCCTCGCCCCGCGGCCGGAGCGGCGGCCGCCCGGCCAGCAAGCGGGTTGCGAGCTGGTTGTGACCGGGCGCGCACACGGGCGCGGCGCGCAGCACCGTGAGCGACGCTCCCGGATGGTCGTCCCGCCACTCGCCGAGGAGGCGCTCGACCTCGGCGGAATGAACCGCCGGCGAGAAGCCCGGGTTGGGGCGCAGCGCGGCATCCTCGGTGATCGGTACCGGATTGTTGGAGTAGGCGCCGTAGACCGCCGCGGTGGAGACCCGGACGACGCGCTGGACCCCGACCGCGGACGCGGCCTCGAGGAGCCGACGGGTGCCTTCGACGTTGACCCTGGCCATCAACGAGTCGTCGAGGATCGGATCGGTGATCGCGGCGAGGTGCACGATCACGTCGACGCCTTCGAGGAGCGGCTTCACATCTGCGCTCGCGAGATCGATCCGGTGGAAGTCGAGGTGCGGGGTGCGGCGGTCGGGCTCGCGCACATCCAGTGCGACGACACGGGTGGAACCATCGAGCAACGGCAGCAGTCGTTGCCCGAGGACGCCGGCCGCCCCGGTGACCGCTATTGAACCCATCTCCCTAGACTGGCCGAGTGCCGGACGATCCTCAACCCGACGATTTCCACGACCCGGACGACACCGGGAACGAAGGCCCGCTCGATCCGTTCCCGCCGTCCGGATCCGGGACCGGGGACCTCGCGCCGCCACCTCCTGACGACCCGGGCGTGACCCCGCCGGCCGGCCCAGGTGCGTTCCCTCCTGGCGGCTTCCCGCCCGGTGGCCTCGGAGGCTTCGACCTCCAGGAGGTCTTCCGGATGCTGCAGAGCGAGGGCCCGATCAACTGGGAGATCGCGGAGCAGATCGCGGCCTGGGTCGCGGTCGTCGATCCCGAGACCCTCGAATCGGGTCAACCGCCGACGAACCTGCCCGCGGAGCCTCCGGTCGATCCCGACACCACGTCGTCGATCGACGGCTTGGCGCGGGCCGTGCAGGCCCGCGTCGCCGAGACCACGGGGATCGATGCGGCCTACGCCACCCCCGTGCGCGTGGTCACGCGGCGGGAATGGGCCGACATCCACTTGAAGGCACTGCGACCGGTGCTCGAGGCGTTCGCGAGCACGTTGCAGCGGGCGATGCTCGACCGGGGCGACGACGCACCGGAGACGCCGGCCGTCCCCGACCCGTCGAACCCGTTCGGGTTCCCGATGGGCGCCGACCCGTTGAGCGGCATCCTCACCATGCTCGCGCCCGTCCTGCTCGGTGTGCAGGCGGGCACGATGGTCGGCCACCTCGCGCAACACGCGCTGGGGCGCTACGACCTTCCGCTTCCCACCGCCGACCAGCCCGGGATGCTGTTCATCGCGCGCAACCTCGACGAGTTCGAGTCGGCGTGGGGATTGCCGCGCACCGACCTGCGCTTCCACGTGGTGCTGCACGAGGCCGTCCGCGCCGCGGAACGCGGGGTCCCGTGGGTGCAGCCGCGCCTCGTGCGGCTGAGCACCGAGTACGTGCGGGGCTACGACCTCGACATCAGCTCGCTCGAGCAGCAGCTCGGCAGCTTCGATCCGTCGGACCCTTCGTCGCTCAGCGGCATCGCCGACGACCCGCGCGCGCTCCTCGGTGCGATGCAGACGCCCCGGCAGCGGGAGCTGCTCCGACCGCTCGAGGTGTTCACCTCGGTGCTCGAGGGCTACGCCGACGTCCTGCTCGAGGAGATCGGTCGCCCGCTCATCCCCGACTTCGACCGGATCAACGAGGCTCGTCGGCGCCACCGCGTCGAGCGCGGCGAAGCCGAGCGCTTCGTCGGCATGCTCCTGGGCCTCGAGCTCGACCGCGAGCAGTACGAGCAGGGTGAGGCGTTCTGCCGGGGTGTGATCGAGCGTGAAGGCATCCCCGGCCTCAACCGCCTTTGGAGCAGCGAAGCGATGATCCCCACTCCCGCGGAGCTCGAGGCGCCGGGTCTCTGGCTCGCCCGCATCGACCTGTAGCCCCCGCGCGTCCGCGCGGGCGGATCAGGGGTCGACGACCTCGGGTGCGGGCCGGGTGCTGTCCTTCCGGCTTTTTGGCGCGGGCGGCGCGGGAGGCGGCTTCGGTGCCGCGCCGTCCGCCGCAGCGGTGGCCGGATCGCTGCCGGGGAGGAGCGCGGGGGGAAGGCGCCGGTTGCGCGCGGCCCGCAGACCACCGATGTAGGTCAGCCCGCCGAAGCAGAGGGCGATGCCGAGGAGGAACAGCCCGATCTGCTTGGTCATCGTGATCGCGACCGGAATCAGCGCGCCGATGACCCACACGATCTGGAAGCGGGTCTCGAACCGGGCGAAGGCGCGGCCGCGAGCGGCGTCGTGCGCGTCGCGTTGCACGAGGCTGTCGAACACGAGCCGACCGCCGCCCGCGAAGATCGCAACGACGAACGCGGTGACGATCAGGGCGAAGTTGGTGTGGGTCCGCGCCGCGAAGAGCGCGACGACGCCCGGCACGAGCAGCGACAGGATGAGGACCAACTCCTGCTTGACGTACTTGCGCACAAACGGGGCTCCGACCACACCGATCAGGCCACCCACCGTGCTGACCGCGAGCGCGGCGCCCAGCAACGACTGGCTGTTCTTGAACGCGAACGCGATGAAGAACGACACGAACCCCACGCCCCCGCGCAGGATCCCCATCGCGCTGCCTGCGAGGACGATGCTCGGCGCATGGAGCGAGGCCTTGTCGGCGGGCGTCTCCTCGACCCGGTTGGTCCGGGCAGCGCGCGGGATGCGGAAGGCACAGAAGGCGCCCGCGAAGAGGAACACCGCGCCGAGGATGAGCGCAGCCTGGATGCCGAACAGCTTCGCCAGACCCGCGGCGGGAAGCCCGGCCGTCAGACCCGCGATCACCGAGATGAGGGCCAGCCGGGAGTTGGCCTGCACGAAGTCCTGGTGGTCGCCCTGCACCAGCGTCGGGACCAGCGCGCTCTTCGCCACCGCGTGGCCCTTGGAGAAGACCAGCACGCCGAACGCCAGCACGTAGAGGGTGACCCCGCTGTGGTACTTCGCCATCAGCAGCAGGAGGATCGCCCGCGCGACGCAACCCAGGGCGAGGAGCGTGCGCCGTCCGCCGCGGCTGCGGTCGAGGGCCGGGCCGATGAGGGGGGCGACGACGGCGAACGGCACCATCGTCAGACAGAGGTAGAGGATGACGTTGCCGCGGGCGGCGCCGGGCCGTACGGCGAAGAACGTGCTCGTGGCCAGCGCGACCGTGAAGCACGCGTCGCCGGCGACGCTCAGCGCGTGGGTCACCGCGAGCCGGCCGAACGGTGAGAGACCGGAGAACGCGGGATTCGACGGGCGCTGCATGACCGCGTTCACCATACCGGGCGCATCCCCTGATCCACTGCGGGCGGTCACGCCTTCCGGGCCGCGTCCGGGTCCCGGCGAGGTGACGTCGCGGGCCCGCGTCGTTCATCGGCGCGCAACCCGATGTTCAGCTGTCCGTCGGCTGCGGCTCACCGTTCACCACTACCTTCGGTTGGGGCCCGGGCGGATCTCCCAGCCGTCACGTCGGGCCCCGCGCAGCGCCCCGCCAGCCAGGGTGCGGCCCCGGACCGGGGAAGCCCCGTGTGTCCCCCCGCACGGGACTCCCCGTCCACCGGGCCGGACCGGCAGGTAACATCGCGCGCTGCGGCAACGGCCGCACAGGCAAGGACAGGCGATGAACAGCCCGGAGAGCGCGTCGGACGTGAACCGCCCGTCCGCCGACGCGCACGATTCCACTGCCCCCATGGCCGGCCCCGACCGGTTCCTCAACCGTGAGCTCTCGTGGCTCGACTTCAACGCACGGGTGCTCGCGCTGTCGGAGGATTCGTCGCAGCCCTTGTTCGAGCGGGCGAAGTACCTGGCGATCTTCAGCCAGAACCTCGACGAGTTCTTCCAGGTACGCGTCTCCGCGTTGCAGGAGCAGGTCGACGCCGGGCTGCGCGAGCCGTCGCCCGACGGCCTCACGCCGATCGAGACCTTGCGCGAGATCCGGCGGCGGGTCGACGAGATGGTCGAACGACAGGCCCGCCTGTTCACGAAGGAGGTCGCCCCGGCGCTCCAGGACGCGGGGGTCAACTTCTCCGACTGGAACGACCTGTCCGACGCCGACCGTGCCTACCTCGTCGAGGTGTTCGAGGAGCAGGTCTTCCCGGTGCTCACACCGCTCGCGGTCGACCCGGCCCACCCCTTCCCCTACATCTCGAACCTCTCGTTGAACCTGGCCGTCGTGGTCCGTGATCCCGACAACGGTGAGCAACGCTTCGCGCGGGTGAAGGTGCCGCCACTCCTCCCGCGGTTCGTCCTGATGCCCGACGACCAGCGGTTCGTGCCGCTCGAGCAGGTGATCGCGGCACACCTCGATTCCCTGTTCCCGGGTATGGAGGTGCTCGAGCACCACCCGTTCCGCGTCACCCGCGACGCCGACTTCGAGCTCGCCGAGGAGGCCGAGGACCTCCTGGTCGAGATCGAGGACGTGCTCCGGCGACGGACGAAGTTCGGCCACTGCGTGCGGCTCGAGGTCGGCACCGACATGTCGGAGGAGGTCCTGCAGCTCCTGTGCCGCGAGCTCGAGCTGACGATGGCCGACGTCTACATCATCGACAGCCCCCTCGACCTCTCCGGCCTGTGGGGCGTCTACGGGATGCCCCGCGCGGACCTGAAGGAGAAGCCCTGGGTGCCCCAGACCCAGAGCTCGCTCGTCGGCCCCGACGGCGACCGGGCCGACTTCTTCAAGGCCATCCGGAACGGCGACATCCTCGTCCACCACCCGTACGACTCGTTCTCCACCTCGGTCGAGGCGTTCGTCGGGCAGGCCGCGCGCGACCCGCGCGTCCTCGCGATCAAGCAGACCCTCTACCGAACCAGCGGTGACGACAGCGCGATCGCCCGTTCGCTCGCGCACGCGGCCGAGTCGGGCAAGCAGGTCGTCGCGCTCGTGGAGCTGAAGGCCCGCTTCGACGAGCTGGCCAACATCGAGCGGGCCCGTTCGCTCGAAGAGTCGGGTGTGCACGTCGTCTACGGGCTGGTCGGCCTGAAGACCCACGCCAAGCTGGTGCTGGTCGTCCGCCAGGAGGACGACGGGCTCCGGCGGTACTTCCACATCGGTACGGGCAACTACAACCCGAAGACCGCACACCTCTACGAGGACCTCGGCCTGTTCTCGTGCGACCCGGACCTCGGCGCGGATCTCACCGACCTCTTCAACCACCTCACCGGCTACAGCCACCAAGGCCATTGGCGGAGGCTCCTCGTGGCGCCGGTCACGCTGCGACCGGGACTGGTGGAGCGCATCCGCGGCCAGGCGGAGCTCGGCCCGTCCGGCCACATCACCATGAAGATGAACAGTCTCGTCGACCCGCAGATCATCGACGAGCTGTACGCCGCGTCAGGCGCCGGCACACCCGTCGAGCTCATCGTGCGCGGCATCTGCTGCCTGCGGCCCCACGTTCCCGGCCTCTCGGAGCACATCACCGTGCGGTCGATCCTCGGCCGGTTCCTCGAGCATTCGCGGGTCTACCGCTTCGGCCTCGGACCCGACGCCGAGTACCTCATCGGCTCGGCCGACCTGATGCCGCGCAACCTCGACCGGCGGGTGGAGGCGATCACGCCGGTCACCGAGCCGAAGCTGCAGAGCCGGCTCGACGAGATCCTGGCGGTCAACCTCGCCGACGACACCCTCGCGTGGGAGCTCCACGCCGACGGCACCTACCACAGGGTCGCGACCACCGTCGGGGTCGACACCCACAAGGTGTTGCAGGAGCTCGCGCAGACCCGGGCCCAGGGTCCGCGCGGCTCCGAGCACCGCAGCTGACGAGAGGGGAGCCGCCGCCCATGCAGGAGCGTGAGATCAAGCTCGCCGTGCCTCCGGGGTTCCGGCTGCCCAGCCTCGACGGGCTGTTGGGCGGCGTCATCGCGGTGCCGCTCCCCGATGTCACGTTGGCGGCCGTCTACCACGACACCGCCGATCTCCGGCTGGCCCGGGCCGGGGCCAGCCTCCGGTACCGGAGCGACGACGGCTGGACCGTGAAGCTGCCGCAATCCACGAGCGCGGCGGGACTGCTCACGCGGTCGGAGCTGCCGGTGCCCGGCGGTCCGGGTCCGGTCCCGCCCGCCGCGCTCGATCTCGTACGCGCCTACGCGCGAACCGCCCGGGTCGACGTCGCCACCCGCCTGCGCACCCATCGCCGACGGGTGGAGCTGGTCGACCTCGACGGCAAGCCGCTCGCGGAGGTCACCGACGACGAGGTCTCGGTGCTCGACGGACGTCGCGTCGCGTCCCGCTTCCGTGAGCTCGAGATCGAGCTCGCCGAGCACGCGACCGAGCAACTCGCGGAGCTGATCGTCGACGCGTTGCGCGCCGCGGGCGCGGGCGCGCCCGATCCGATTCCCAAGGTCGTACGCGCGCTCGGGCCGCGCGCGCTCGAGCCCCCCGACGTCGTCGTCCCCGACGTCGGCACAACCGCGGCGGACGCGGTCCGCCGTGCCATCGCCGCCTCGGTCGAGCGCCTGGTCGAGCACGACGCGCCGACTCGCATCGGTGAGGATCCCGAGGGCGTGCACCAGATGCGCGTCGCGGCCCGCCGCCTGCGGTCCGACCTGCGCACGTTCCGGTCGCTGCTCGAGCCGTCGTGGAACGACCCGTTGCGCGACGACCTCCAGTGGTTGGGTGCGGAGCTGGGTGCGGTGCGCGACGCGGAGGTCCTCGCCGGACGCCTCCTCGACCTCGCGGCCACGCTGCCGGAGCCCGAGTCGGGCGCGGCGGGGCAGCTGATCGACGGTCTGCTGCAACAGGGCGACCGCGCCCGCGCTGATCTGCGGGCCGCCCTGCGCTCCGACCGCTACCTCGAGCTCCTCGACCGGCTCGTCGCCGCCGCTCAGGAGCCGCCGTTCGCCGCCGGGTCCGAGGCCGACGAACCCGCGGCGGAGGTCGTCGGGACCCTGGTGCGGGCCCCGTGGCGCCACCTCCACCGCGCGGTCGACGAGCTCGGTGAGGACCCGGCCGACCAGGCGCTCCACGAGGTCCGCAAACGGGCCAAGCGCGCCCGCTATGCGGCGGAGGCCGTGGCTCCGGTGATCGGCAAACCGGCGCGCAAGTTCGCGGACGCGGTCGCGGAGGTGCAGACCGTCCTCGGCGATCACATGGACGCGGTGATGGCGGAGGCCTGGTTGCGCGCCGCCGGCCTGGCCGAGCCGGGCACGGTCGCGTTCGCGGCGGGCGCGCTCGCGGCGAAGGAGTCCGCCCTCGCGCAGACCGCACGGGACGCGTTCCCCGCGGTGTGGGACGCGGCCGACCGCAAACGGCTCCGTCGTTGGATGTGAAGGGTCGTTGGATGTGACGGGTCGTTCGATGTGACGGGTCGTTGGATGTGACCGGCGACGAGGAGGTCCGGGCGGCTGGAGCGATCGTGGAACGCCCCGGTGACGCCGGGCCCGAGATCCTGCTGATCCACCGCGATCGCTACGACGACTGGAGCTTTCCGAAGGGGAAGCTCGATCCGGGCGAGTCGTTCGAGGACGCGGCCCGCCGCGAGGTGTGGGAAGAGACAGGCGTCCACGCCGAGCTGGAGCAGGAGCTCCCGTCGGTCCGGTACGAGGACCACAAGGGCCGGCCCAAGCTCGTGCGGTACTGGCGGGCGCGGGCCGCGGGTTACGACCCGCCGTCCGAAGTGGTCGACCCCGGCGAGGTCGACGCCCAGCTGTGGTGCTCGCCGGCCGAGGCCCACGAGCTCCTCTCCTACGAGCACGACCGCGCGCTCCTCGACCGGTTCACCGAGACCACGACCTGATGGGCCGCTGATGCCCGGCGCGATCCACCTCGTCCGCCACGCCAAGGCGGGAAGCCGGCGCGCGTGGCAGGGACCCGACGCCGAACGCCCGCTGACGCCGGCCGGCAAGCGGCAGGCCGAGGCCATCGCCAACTTCTTGGCGAGGAAGCCGGTGTCCCGCATCGTCTCGAGCCCCTTCCTCCGCTGCCGGCTGACCGTCGAACCGCTCGGCGCGAAGGTCGGCATCCCGGTGGAGACCGACGACCGGCTGGCCGAGGGCGCGGGAATCGACGGCGTCCGGGCCTTCATCTCCACGGCCGGGCGGGGTGACCTCGTGCTGTGCAGCCACGGCGACGTGATCGGCGGTGTCCTCGAGTGGTTGGAGCGCGAAGGCGCCGAGCTCGACCAGCCGCGTCGCATGGAGAAGGGCTCGGTGTGGACGCTCGAGACCCGCAAGGGTCGCGTCGTGCGCGCTCGATACCATCTGCCCGCATGAGCGCGGACGCGTTGCTCTCGGTGGACGACGTGCTGGCGCTCCTCCGCCGGGGTCCCGGCTTCGCCGACGAAGAGGACGTCGACCAACTCGCGCACGCGCTGCAGTGCGCGGCCCGACTCGAGCAGGAGGCTCCGCTCGACCTCGAGCTGCAGATCGCGGGACTCGTGCACGACATCGCCAGCATCGCGGCGCCCGACTCCCCCGCTACCCATGCGCCGGTCGGCGGACGCATGGTGCGCGCGCTGTTCGGCACTCGTGTCGCGCAGCTCGTCTCGCTCCACGCCGACGCCAAGCGCTACCTCGTGACGACCGACCCCGGCTACCGGGCGACGCTCAGCCGCCGGAGCTTGGAGACGCTCGTCGCCCAGGGCGGGTTGCTCTCCGATCCGGCGGTAGCCCGCATGCAGCAGCTGCCCGAGCTCGAGGACGCGTTGACGCTCCGCCGGGCCGACGACGGCGCCAAGGTCGCGAACGCGTCGGTGGCGGGGCTCGACCACTGGGAGCCCGTGCTGCGGCGCGTGGCGTCGACGTGACGCGGGTTCGCTAGCCGTTCCGGCGCAGCACCGCCGGAAGCTCGGCGATGGTCTCGAGCATGTGCGTGTGCGGGACCGCGTCGAGCGTGCGGCGGTCGTGGGCGCCGGTGAGGACGCCCGCGATGATGCGGGCACCGGCGCGCGAGCCGGCGAGCAGGTCGTTGGCCGTGTCACCCGCGACCGCGACCTCCGCGAGCGCGTCGATCTCCAGCCGCATGACCGCCTGCAGGATCAGGTCGGGGTAGGGCCGGCCGCGTACCCCCGGACCCGGCGCCAACGCGAGATCGATGCGCGACGCCCAGCCCAAGCCCGCGATGAGCTGCTGTTGCGTCTCGGGTGAGAAGCCGGTGGTGAGGCAGATGCGGACGCCGGCGTCGCGCATCTCGGCCAACGCGTCCTCCGCTCCGGGCAGGGGTTCGACGTCGCCGCGGGCGACGGCCGCCGAGAACGCGGCTTCGAACCGGCGGTTCGCGTCGGTGGCGCGGGCTTCATCGTCGAACAGGTGACGGAAGACGGTGATCTTGCTCGCGCCCATGGTGTCGCGCACGTGGGTGAGCCCGGCTTCCATCTCGGCACTCCCGGGCTCGATTCCCATGCCCGTGAGCGCGTCGACGAACGCGCCTTCGACGACGCCGTCGTCACGGACGGTCGTACCCGCCATGTCGAGGACCGCGAGCCGGATCATGGGCGGAACCCTCTCACGCGGGCTCGGGTCGTGCGCCGGACCTCATGGGCCGAGCTCCGCGAACGTCTGCTCCGCGACCGCGGGCGAGAGCGTCATGCCGCGGCCCCCGAGCCCGGTGACGACCACCACGCCCGGCGCGGGCGACACCCGCACACACACCCGGTCGTCGGTCGCCTGCGAGTAGACGCCGGCCCAGCGGCGTTGCACCGGCGGCAACGGGCCACCGAGCAGAGACTCGACCCTCGACCTCAGGTGCTCGTACGGCTCCTCCTCGACCGCGAAGTCGAACGGCTCGTCGTAGGCGTGGGTATCGCCGATGGTGAGCTCCCCGGTCGCCCGTTGCGAGACGAGCAGTTGGATGCGGTGCTCGGTAACAAGCGGGGACGGCGGCCGGAGCTTCTCCAGCGGGAACCGCGCGAACACCGGGTAGTAGCGCAGCGAGTCACCGTCGGCGAGCGACGTCGTCAGACGTTCGGGATGCGGCGCGGTCTGCATCATCTGCAGGCGGCACCGCCGCAACGGAGCGTCTGCGAGCATCGAAGCGGCGACCCCTTCGTGTCGCGACCCCGGGCAGATCACGACCAAATCGGCGTCGAAGCGGTTGCCACGCGAGTCCTCCGCCCAACCCGGGCCGACGTCCGCGATCGACGTCGACGGCCGGAACTCGTAGCGCCCCGTAGCCGCGAACGACGCACGAAGCTCCGGGAGCACCCGCCCGGGCTCGACGACACCGTCCTGCGTGCACAGGAGCGCGCCGAGGAGCTCGCCCTTCACGGCCGGGTTCAGCGCACGGGTGGTCGCCGGATCCAACATCCGCACCCCACGCGCGCCCGCGTCGTCCGCGGCCGCGACCGCTTCGAGCACCGCGAGCTCCTCGGGAGCCTGCGCGATGGTGAGCGATCCGTCGGAGCGGAAGCCCACGCCCGGAACGTCGCGACCGATGCTCGCCCAGATCTCGCGCGCCCGCAGCGCGAGGCTCAGCTCGGGGCCCGCGGCCCGGCCGCTGATCCACACCAGCCCGAAGTTGCGGACCGATGCTCGCCGCGGGGCCGCATCGGCCTCGACCTGGATGACCGAGTGACCCAGGAGGAGCGCCTGCCGTGCGTGCATCGTGCCGACGACCCCGCCACCGACGACCAGTACGCGCTCCATCCCGACGAGGCTGACCGCCTTCGTGACGGGGCGCAAACGCGGTGCCGGTGTTCACCCTTCGTTCGCCTGCCGGACCGGAAGGCGGGCGGGAACGCGGCGGTAGGGTCTGGAATCGGCGAGCGCTCGGACGGGAACATGCGGATCCTGGTCACCAACGACGACGGCATCGGGAGCCAGGGGCTACGCGTCCTGGCCGAACGGCTCGCGGCCGCCGGTCACGACGTCTTCGTCGTCGCCCCGACGGGCGAGCGAAGCGGCGCCGGAGCCGCCATCGGGCCGTTGCACCAGGCCGGACCCATGCCCGTGATCGAGCACGAGTGGCCGGCCCTGGGCGGCCCTGCGTTCGCGATCGACGCGCCACCGGCCGCGGCCGTGTACGCCGCCTGCCTCGGCGGATTCGGCGCAGCCCCCGACATCGTGGTCTCCGGCATCAACCCCGGCCCGAACACGGGTCACCTCGTCCTGCACTCGGGGACCGTGGGCGCGGCGATGACCGGCGCGGTGCTGGGCGTCCCGTCGCTCGCGGTGAGCATCGGCATCGGCCAACCCGTCCACTGGGCCACCGCGGCGGAGTACGCGGCCGGCGCGGTCGACTGGGTGCTCGAACGCGCCGACACGCCGCTCACGCTCAACATGAACGTGCCGAACACGCCGCTCGAGGAGATCAAGGGTGTCCGCGAGGCCGAGCTCGCTCGCTACGGCAGCGTGTGGGCCGCGACCGCGTCGGGCGCCGACGGGTACGTCAGCATCGAGTTCGCCGGCTCCGAGTTGCCGGCCGCTCCGGGCACGGATCTCGCGGTCCTGCTCGACGGCTACGTCGCCGTCACCCCGCTCGCCTGCATCGAGCGCTACGCCCCCGCCGACGATCCGTCGGTGGCGACGGGCGCGGCCGCGACGATCGCCGCCCGGCTCGCGCAACCCGCCTGAGTCCCGCAGATCCGCCGCCCGCGTCCACCGCGTCGATGGATCGGAGTCCGGGCCGCTTGCGTACACTCACAGTCCCCGCCAACCCCATGCGGACCCGCTCGAGCGACGCACACCGTCGCACATCCGGTAGGAGGAACCATGAGCGCCGAGATCGGTCAGCCTGCACCCGAGTTCACGCTGAAGGACCAGGACGGCAACGACGTCAGCCTGTCCGACTTCCGCGGGAAGCGGAACGTCGTCCTCGTCTTCTACCCGTTCACCTTCACCGGGGTCTGCCAGGGCGAGCTCTGCGAGATCCGAGACGATCCCTCGACGTTCGAGACCAACAACGCCGCGGTGCTCGCCATCTCCTGCGACACGCGGCACGCGCAGAAGCAGTGGGCCGAGCAGCAGGGCTTCACGTTCCCCGTGTTGAGCGACTTCTGGCCCCACGGCGAGGTCGCCCGAGCCTACGGCGTGTTCAACGAGGCGCTCGGCTGCGCCAATCGCGGGACGTTCGTGATCGACAAGGACGGCACGATCGTCGCCAAGTTCGAGTCCGCGAACCTCGGCACACCGCGCGCCCGGGCGGAGTACGAGGAAGCGCTCGCCAAGGTCTGATTCTGCGGATCTCGGATCGGCTCGCGGGCGGGGTCAGCCGGCGGCCTTGGCCGGGCGCGGCTTCTCGTAGCGGTAGCCGACGCCGCGGACGGTCACGATGCGGTTCGGCCGGGCGGGGTCCTCCTCGACCTTGGCCCGGAGGCGCTTGATGTGCACGTCGAGCGTCTTGGTGTCGCCGTAGTAGTTCGGGCCCCAGATGCGGTCGATGAGCACGTCGCGGGTGAGGACGCGGCCGGCGTTGGTGAGCAGGAGCTCGAGCAGCTCGAACTCCTTGAGCGGCAACGCGACGAGCCCGCCCCGCACGAACACCTCGTGGCGGCTGACGTCGACCCGCACGTCGCCGACCTCGACGCTGTCGATCGCCTCGGCCCGACTCTCCTCGAGGCTGGGTACCCGTCGGAGCGAGGCGCGGACGCGCGCCACGAGCTCACGGAGGCGGAACGGCTTCGAGACGTAGTCGTCGGCCCCGACCTCGAGCCCCACGACCGCGTCGATCTCCGCGTTGCGGGCCGTCACCATGATGATCGGCACCTGTGAGCGGGACCGGATCTGGCGGCACACGTCGACGCCCGAGATCCTCGGGAGCATCACGTCGAGCAGGATCAGCGCGGGCTTGGTGGCCTCGAAGCGCTCGAGGGCCTCGACACCGTCGGCCGCGAGCTCCACCAGGAAGCCCTCGCGCTGGAGGGCGACCGACAACGCGTCGCGGTACGACTGCTCGTCGTCGACGACCAGGATCAGGGGCGGGTCAGGCACGTCAGGAAGCCTCTCGTACGGAGCTCTCGGCCCGTGAGCCGGCCATCGGAAGCACGAGGCGGAACACCGAGCCCTCGCCTTCGCGGGACTCGACGGTCACCTCGCCTCCGTGGGCCTGGGCCACGTGGCGGACGATGGAAAGACCCAGGCCGGTGCCGCCGGTTGCGCGGCTCCGGGCCTGGTCGACGCGATAGAAGCGCTCGAAGATGCGCTCGAGATCCCGGGACGGGATGCCGACGCCCTGGTCGCGGACGACGACGCTGGCGGTCGAACCGTCGGCCTCGGTGCTCACCAGGACGGGCCGGCCCGCCTCGGAGTACTTCACCGCGTTGTCGAGCAGGTTGGTGACCGCGCTGACGACCTGCCGGTGGTCGCACACGACCGTGAGCGGCTGGCGCCCCGCGGTGAACTCGATCGGGATCGACCGCGCGGTGGCCGCGACGCGCACGTGTTCGACGGCCTCCTGCACGAGCAGATGGATCGGCACCGGTACGCGCGTCGGCGCTTCCTGGGCTTCGATCAGGCTGAGGTTCAGCAGATCGTCGTCGATGTGCCCGAGCCGGTCGGCCTCGCGCACGACCCGGTCGGCGAGGCGGCCGTTGAC